>CAMIWE010000116.1 GCA_946402335.1 uncultured Lachnoclostridium sp. | reverse complement strand
ATTGACACAAATGAGAGGCTTGGGCGTGTCAAATGGAACCGTCCCTAATGACACCCTTATTGTCAGGGTGTGAAGAAAAACAAATCTCGGGCATCGAGCGAATCAAGAGCAAAACAGGATATCTCTTCTCAGAGAATATGGAGGAGCTTTACAATTTTCAGGATAACAACTGGGTCGGATGCGCGGGGCAATACTCTGTTTTCCGGACGGTGGAAGAACCGGATTGCATCCTCAAGAATCCGGGCAAACCAAATCCGATTCCGAAAAGCATGCTTGAAAACATGATGCGATATCTGGAACAGTACAGCATTCCGGAAGAGTTCTATCCTGATTTTGAGCAGAAGTATAGCTATACTACGGGCAATGAAGAGACGTTTATCATTGTATTCACATCTTGTAGGTAATGAACAAGTAACGAGGTAATGGGGTGGTAGAGCAAATGACCCAAAAATCAAAGAAGTTGTTATTCATCGCTTTGGGAGTAATCATCCTGCTTGTTGCTATTATCGGTATATATGCAGTGAGCAGAAGAGTCGCCCTTAACAACAATGAGATACTTCTTAACTTCAAACAGAATAATCCGGAAGTCTATACATCCGAGAACTCAGACATCACATATTACGAGTATGATTGTGATCACGGGCACGTGATTTGCCAATATGAGCCGCAAGTCATCACTGTGGTACGAGACGACAAGCGGGGCTTTGTAAAGGAATACAGAGACAAGATACTGTATAGCGTGATGGATTTGCGGGCAAAGGCGATATATGATTTCTTTCGTTATGAACACCGGTGGCCGACTTTTATCCGTTCAGACGAGGAAGTGGCCGACATCAAGCAGTTATTGGCAGATGGTAACTATTCAGAGATTTCGTCTCGCTATAACGGAAGAATCATTACAACAGCAAGCGGAGCAGTTTATGTTTCGTGAAGCAGGTGCGACTTTTAGCGACCATAGAGCAGGGAGATACGCCTATATCTTGGATGGTGCGCATATGAGCATTGTTATATCGGAGTTTCGCAAGCAATGCGGCGAGAATACTGCGCTCGACCCATTTTCGTTTATAATGGAAAGTGATTTGGGTACTGGCAAAAACAGTCTCATTTTTGCCAGTAACGGCGACGTCCCTGGCTCAACAACGTCTTTCGATGGCGAGTATGTATACATCAACAACGGAAACCAAGGTGCGACTACCGCATTCACCTTAAACAGGAGGAGCAGCGCCGGGAGTACGAGGAGTGGCAAAGAGAACACCCCGGAGAGGCGTGGAACGATACTGGTAGCGGATGGGGCGCAGTGCTTTCGGAGGCCCCGGCGGAAGAAAAACAAGGCGACCATTCCGTTCTGTGGATCATCGTTTCTTCGGTTCTGGTCGTCATTCTGATTGAAGTTTTGCCTAGACGAATCAGAGCAAAGAAACCGTAGTCCAGATAACAGCTGAAATGGACGAATCGAGCATGATACGGCTTGCTGTGTTAGCGCCGGGCGATTTTAACCAAGTGGTTGATTTCACCCGGCGCTAACAGCTGAAAACCTTTAGAGGATAAAGAATGCATACGGCGGCACTAAACAGCAGCTGTTGCGGAGCTGAACGGCAGCTCGGCGGTGCTAACGGCAGACTTAAGACAGAAGCGTTTTCCTGAGCAGACCTATTCTTAGGTCTGCTTGATAACCATTGATATCAAAGGGATTTTTGAGTCAATGGGGCGCGTTAGCGCCGGCAAAGCCTTTACCATTGACGCGAAAATTCATTTGATATACCGCTGCCGCTGGGACCGCATCGGCTGCCGCCAGCCACCGCCGATTGCAAAGAAAGAATAATGTCGGAAATCGTGTAAGAAAACCACCTTCTTCTGCATTTATATAGTAGGGAGTCAAAACCTGCACTACAATTCGGGAGGAGGTGATTTTATGAAAAGAAGGTTTTTCCTGTTCGCCATCTTGCTGCTTTTTGTGCTGGGCCTTACGGCTCATGCGGCTTCCATGGCTTATGACGCGAATCCGAGCTTGTCCTTCAGCGGAACCACAGCCTATTGCACTGTGGTCTGTCGAGGTGACAAAACTACAGATTCTATTTCGGCAACCTTGACACTTTATCAGGGTAATACCGAAATAGCTTCTTGGAGTAACTCTGGCACTTTCCGCGTGCCGGTATCCGGAAACTGCAATGTAACCAGCGGTTTAACCTATCGCCTGAAACTGTCCTGGTCGGTAAACGGAGTATCACAGCCTGATGTCGAAGTTTCGAATACTTGCCCGTAATGTTTTATAAAGATCGCATGGAGCAACAAAGCCGCAGGCTAATAGTAGAAAGAAGGTGAGACCCATGTGCTGAGATAGCGAATAGACACATTAATTAATGGCGTTAATGGACAGGAACTATCTAAAAGTGAGCATTTCATTCATGGCAAAAGAAACGGAATGACAATGCGCTAAAACAAATACCGATTACGGTACGGCTGGCGTTAAGCGACGCTACGTGCGTCGTGAGGAAAGGAGAGTCAAAATGAAACGTAAATACCGCCTTTTCAAGCGCAAAGGAACGT
>CAMIWE010000115.1 GCA_946402335.1 uncultured Lachnoclostridium sp. | reverse complement strand
GGAGGTACTGGTTCATGACTGGTACAGTAAAGTGGTTCAACGCTCAGAAGGGTTATGGCTTCATTAGCAATGATGAGGGCGGCGAGGATGTATTCGTACATTTTTCTGCAATCCAGAGCGAAGGCTTCAAGACTCTTGAAGAGGGTCAGAAGGTTTCTTTCGAGACCGAGCAGGATCCTAAGGATTCCAAGAAGCTGAGAGCGGTAAACGTTGTTGCTATGTAATTTATAATTGCATCGGACAGTACGCGAACACAAACAAAGACCGGGGAGTTCCATTTGGAACTCCCCGGTTTCTTTTTATTCTTTCATTAATCAGATCAGGTTCCTTCTCCGGTTATTCTTTGTTCAATCGGATCAGGTTCCTTCTCCGCCACCGCCCTGGCTGCCCCACGGATCGGGAGTTGCTTCGGCGGAAGGAGAAACCGTCGGCTCTTCGGTAACGGTCGGATCGGGAGACGGCGTCGTCTGGCTCGTAGGTTCCTCAGTAGGCGTTGCCTGCTTGGTCGGCTCCTCAGTAGGCGTTGCCTGCTTCGTGGGCTCCTCGGTAGGCGTTGCCTGTTTGGTCGGCTCTACGGTAGGAGTAGGCGTATTGGTCGGTGTCGGAGTAGGTGTTGTTTCCGAAGCCTTCTCGGGCGGAATGTTCGCCGAGGTCGGAAGCGGCTCACCGTTCTTATAGGCTACATATTCCTCAAGGCAGTAGCCGAGCTGATTGATTTCGGTTGCGGCTTCCACGCCGACATAGCGGAAATGCCACTGTTCGTAAGTGATTCCGGTAATCTTCGTCTTGTCCGAAGGATAGCGGAGGATAAAACCGTATTTATAGCAGTTCGCACGGAACCAGGTGTAGTCGTATTTTTCGCCGTCCAAAACCCAGATGTCAAAGCCGAGGCCGGTGCGGTGTTCGCTTGCATTGCCCGGAATGGTCTTCGGAGGGTTGAGGCTTCGGTCACGGTTGTTCCAGAAACGGTCCTGTGTCGCATAGTTGCGGTACGCACCGGTCTGGGAAACCTTTACGCCGTTCCTGGTGGCGTCGTGGTAAGCGGTACACATCTCATTCAGATGAATCAGGGCTTCGCGGTTACCGCGGTCATATCCGTCCTCTTCGGTTTCGATGACAAAGTTGCGGCTTGAAGCGGCAACGGTCTTCGGGTTCTCTATGGTGTAGAAGCTTGCCGTGAGAACTTCGTTAAGCCGTACCAGATTCTCGGGGTTGCCGGTGTATTTGAGACGGTGTGTCCAGTTGACAAGCATCAGATAGTCGATCTTCCAGTTGTCGCCGGGAACCGGTTCCGCATATACATCGGTGGTAACGCTTTCGCAAAGGCCGACCGGATACGGCGTCGGAGCCGGTGTCGGAGTAGGCGTATCGGGAATCGGGCTTGGTGAGGGCTCCTCAGTAACGGGAGGAACCTGTGTCGGGGTGTTCTGCGCAACCTGATAGGGAGTCGGAGCAATTTCCCCTCCGGAACGTTTTTTCTTCGCGTCTTTGATCGCAAAGACGATCAATACGATCAGCAGCGCCAGAATGACAACGAAAAGACAGACTTCCAGTTTGCTGCTTTCGAGGGTGCGGCGCCAGGCGGATTTTTGCTTTTTGACCGGTTTACGGGTAGCCATTGTATGCAAATCCTTTCTCGTTTTCCGATAAATGAGTAAATGCGACTAAAATTATACCACAAATAATATAAAAAAGATAGTTTTTTTTACAATTCCGATATGGTATACTCGGATTGAACAAAGGGTACTTAAAAAAAGGAGCCCGGCGGGCAAGTATTATAAAGAGAGGCACAGCATATGGCAAATGTTACATTTGACAGATCTTTTGCGGATAAATTCATCCGTGCAGAGGAACTGGCACAGATTAAAACGGCCGCAGAGGCAGCAAAGAAGGAACTGGTAGAAAAGTCCGGCGCAGGCAATGATTTCCTCGGCTGGATCGACCTTCCGGTTGCTTATGACAAGGAAGAATTCGCACGCATTAAGAAGGCTGCAGCGAAGATTCAGAGCGATTCCGAAGTACTCCTGGTAATCGGTATCGGCGGATCCTACCTCGGTGCGAGAGCAGCCATCGAATTCCTTCGTCACAGCTTTTACAACAGCGTATCGAAGGAAATCCGCAAGACCCCCGAGATTTACTATGTGGGCAACAGCATCAGCTCCACTTACATTGCGCACCTGAAGCAGGTAATCGGAGACCGTGATTTCTCCATTAACATGATCAGCAAGTCCGGCACGACGACCGAGCCGGCAATCGCGTTCCGTGTATTTAAGAAGATGCTGATTGATAAGTACGGCCGCGAAGAGGCCAACAAGCGTATTTACGCCACGACCGATAAGGCAAGAGGAGCCCTTAAGAAGGTTGCCAACGAGGAAGGTTATGAGAGCTTCGTTGTTCCGGACGATGTCGGAGGCCGTTTCTCCGTTCTGACGGCAGTCGGGCTTCTTCCGATTGCGGTAAGCGGCGCGGACATCGATCAGTTGATGGCAGGCGCGGCTACGATGCGTGAGATTTGTCTGAACAATGCTTATGAGGACAATGACGCGGTACAGTATGCGGCAGTCCGCAATATCCTTTACCGCAAGGGTAAGGCCGTTGAGGTTCTTGCCAACTACGAGCCTTCGCTCCATTTCGTTTCGGAGTGGTGGAAGCAGCTGTACGGCGAGTCCGAAGGCAAGGACCAGAAGGGTATCTTCCCGGCAAGCGTTGATCTGACGACCGACCTGC
>CAMIWE010000114.1 GCA_946402335.1 uncultured Lachnoclostridium sp. | reverse complement strand
GACTCCAATATCACCAGCTCGCGTTCAATCTGCACAAGCCTTCCGGATGCATCATAGCTGTACCGTGTCACTTGTCCGTTTGAAGCCGACGCCTGGATCGGCCTTCCTTCCTCATCGAAGGTCCAGCGCTTGTTAACCTTAATGTCATTGGTCTCAAGGATTCGGAATCGGCCCCGTTCGTCCACTTCATACCGGGTGACCAGTTCCTCCTCCGTAACGAGCAACGGGTCCTCCGTAAAGAACGTCGTCGTACTGTCCTCAAAATCCGTAAACCAGGTTAATCCGCACCCGCCGGCAAGATATCTTGTCTCTCTCGGGGTTGCGTCAAATGTCCTGCCGTCGTAATTGTCGTAGTGAATACTGCGGCGAATCTCCCGTCCCTTTTCATCGTACTCGAAGGAATAAAGCGCGACATAATCTTTCTGCTCCACTCTGGCTTCCTTCACGCGCCAGACGGTACCCTCCCGGGGTGTCTTCAGTTTCCGCTCCTTGTCACCTTTCTTCGAAAACGTATGGATTAACAATATAGCCTCGGCGATCAGCGCAACGAGGCATACGGAAACAATTGCAATAATGAATTGTTTCCGTCCGATACGAAATTTACGCTTTTTGTTCGGTTCGCCCACTCTTATTCTTGTCCCCCAATTTCACAAACTGTGTTACCACCCGAACCGGTTGCAAAGATCCAGGAACGTGAGTACCAGAAAGATTGCAATGATCAAAACTACCAGTCCGGTGGCCTTCTCGTGTTTCTTAAGCTTCGGATGCTTCTTCGCGAGGCAGTGGATCGGATAGCCGACCAGGAACAGCACAAGTACAGTGAGTAACGGCGTTGCCAGGCCGATCAGGAAGTTATTGAGTGACCGCTCCCTAAAGAGCCAGTTCATTGTTCCCCAGGTCAGACTGAATGCAATTACCGTAAATACTGCCGCCACGGGGCTTACCCGCAGGCCGCCCTCGGCGTCCGCCAGCCCGTAATAATCTAAGAACACCGACTTCTGGTAGCCCGCGATATCCTTTGCAATATCCATGAACCGGCTGCCCCGGGCCTCCTCGCGCTCCACTTCTTCGAAGTAGAATTCGCCGTCCAGGGTTTCGATGTCCGGCTGCGCCTTAAGAATGGTCCGCGACATCTCGATTGCGCCGTTCAGCTCGGCAAGCTGCTCTTCGAGCTTTGCCACATTGGCCGTAAGCGCGTCCGTAAGCGGAAGCGATCCGTCCAGGACGTCTTCAATATCGGAAACCGCCAGACCGAGTTTTCGAAACAGTACGACCTTTTTGAGTGTCGCCACGTCCTGCTCGCTGTACTCGCGGTAGCCGTTGTCCTCGCGCTTCGGGTTGATCAGCTGTTCCTTCTCATAAAAACGGATGGATGCTCTCGGAATCCCAAGCTTCTCTTCAACTTCTTTAATCGTCATTTTTGTGTGCCTCCTTTGATCGTTTACAGGGGCTTTTCGTGCCCTTCTGAGGCCACCGTAAACTATCAACAAGGTTTACAGTCAAGTACTTTTTTCAAAAAAATGCGGAAATTTTGAGGAAATGCACCTTTTTCCCCCGAAAAACGGGCCAATCTTTACTTTTTGCGACCGTTCTTCCCTTTCTTCCGGTCCGTTGGCTTCTCCGCGGCATTCTTTTGACCCGACGGCTTTTTCTTACCATCGGACTGGGCGGGCAGTTTCTCCCGGTCAATGCTCAGCGCATCGATGACAAATCTGACCGCTTTCAGCTCACAGCGAACCTTCTCCAGCTCCTCCCGAAGGTGTAACGACTCTCCCTCGGTCGGCGGTTCCAGATAGTTCCGGTCCGAATGAATCACAAAGTGAAGCTTATTGCCGACAAGACCGACCATCATCGGGTACCCAAGCAGCAGGTCCGCGTTCAAGAGTGCCTCCATCAGCTGGGGCGTCAGCAGGTAGAAGGCTTCCGAATCATTCTGGCAATAGCAGGTGAAAGCCTTGTTAAACTTCACATTTTCCGTCTCGATCTTATGACGCGAGCCGTATGAAATCGAATCGGCGGAATTTGCGGCGGTATCGGCCGCCTTGAAATCCTTCGTGACAATCTGCAGATTCGAAGAAAACTCCTTATTGAAGTCAAATACGGACCACGAGCCGCGGAACCGGTAGTTCCCGGTCAGCACGCCCTTCATGGAAACGTCCGCGCGGCGGAACGTCACGTTTTTACAGGAGCCCTCTACCATGTCCTCGCTGTGGTATTGGCCGTGCATCTTGATAAGCCCGGTTTCTTTGATCTCGCTTTTTGGGAAGCCTTCGAGCGCCTTATAGGAATAGGTATCAAATAAACCCTCGGCCGCCTGGTCAACGACAAGCTTTTTATACCCGTTTGAATACTTCTCTGTATGCTGTCTCTGCATGCGGTGAATCAGGTACACAATTCCCGCGCCGGCCACAGTCAGAATGAGGAACAGAAACATTTTCCCAAGTGAATTCGCGTATTTCACTTCTTTGTCATTATAAGACGCTCGAACGTACAGGCTAAAGATCGTATCCACTAAGAAAACGAAAAAATACATCGCGGCCCAGGCGGTTCCGAACCCTACAATCACCTCGGTCGCAAAATACCGGTTACCGACTTTCCGTTCCCGCCGGAAGTCCTCTAACGCTCTCTCAATTTCTCCACTCGTCATTACATTCTCCCCCTAATCATCTAACATTGCATCCATGCCTTCCATCTCGTCGACCCAGTTCGCGTCGCCTTTGGTGGCGGTCATGA
>CAMIWE010000113.1 GCA_946402335.1 uncultured Lachnoclostridium sp. | reverse complement strand
GAGGACGAGTACCTTGATTACGACAAGGTTTGCGAGCGCATGGCCTTCTACCGCGACTGGCTCGCGAAGACCTACGTAACCGCCATGAACATGATTCATTACATGCATGACAAATACGCCTACGAAAAGACACAGATGGCGCTGCATGACACCAACGTACACCGCTATATGGCATTTGGCGTAGCCGGTCTTTCGGTACTGGCCGATTCCCTCTCCGCCATCAAATACGCGAAGGTAAAACCGATCCGCGATCCCGAGACCGGACTTATCAAGGATTTCGAGACCACCGGCGAGTTCCCGTGCTACGGCAACGACGACGACCGCGTGGACCTGCTTGCAAAGGAGCAGACCGAGCTTTTCCTCGCAGCCCTCAAGAAGACGCCGACCTACCGGAACGCAGAGCATACACTTTCGATCCTCACGATTACGTCCAACGTTATGTACGGCAAGAAAACCGGCAACACCCCTGACGGACGCCGCGCCGGCGAGCCTTTCGCACCCGGTGCCAACCCGATGCACGGCCGCGACAAGAGCGGCGCTCTCGCATCCCTCAACTCGGTTGCGAAGCTTTCCTACAAGACCTGCAAAGACGGAATCAGCAACACATTTTCCATCATTCCGCAGGCCCTCGGACATAATGAGGAGGAGCGCTGCAATAACCTCATCAATATCCTCGACGGCTACTTCGCGCAGATGGCGCATCACCTGAACGTAAACGTATTGAACCGTGAGACGCTGATTGACGCGATGAATCATCCGGAGAAATATCCGACGCTGACGATCCGCGTTTCGGGCTACGCCGTAACCTTCAACAAGCTGACGCTTGAACAGAAGAAGGAAGTTATCTCGAGAACGTTCCACGAGGCGGTATAATCCGCACCGGCGCACGATAATACCGTCGCACTTCTTTTAACCAACAACAGGCGGGACAGGACAATACCGCCACACTTCCATTCACCACCAACGGGCGGGGCCTAATCGCCCCGCCCTCTTATTTCGGAGGCTGATATGACCGCTCCCCAAGACAACATCCAAGAGACCGATATGACCGTAAAAGGCCGTATCCACTCGTTCCAGTCCCTCGGCGCCGTTGACGGCCCGGGGCTTCGGTTCGTTGTATTCCTGCAGGGCTGCCCCATGCGCTGCATGTACTGCCACAATCCCGACACCTGGCTTTCGGACGGCGGCACGGAATATACCGTCGGGGAGGTCGTAAAAAAGGTACTCCGCTATCGTACCTACTTCGGAAAGGAAGGCGGCGTGACCGTCTCGGGCGGCGAAGCGTTACTGCAGGCAAAGTTCGTTACGGAACTGTTTCGCGCGCTTAAGAAAGAAGGCATCCATACCTGTCTCGATACGAGCGGCGTACTGCGTTCCGGTTCCGGCGATGATTTGAAAAGCAGTGATTCTACAATTGTAGAACAAACGTTTTCCTCTCTGCTTTCCGTCACCGATCTGGTAATCTGCGACATCAAATTCACAACAGAAAAAGACTACCTCGCTCATGCCGGAGGCAGCCTTTCCTCTGTCCTTTCCTTTTTATCCCTCACACAAACTGCGGGTGTTTCGCTATGGGTGCGTCACGTCGTTGTCCCCGGCTTCACCGATTCCGAGGAGGAAGTCCGTGCCATGGTTAACCTTGCCCGCCAATATAACAATCTCAAACGGATCGAGCTTCTGCCTTTCCGCAAGCTCTGCGTCACCAAATACGAGCAGCTCGGCATTCCGTTCCGCTGTGCGGATATTCCGGAGTGCGACGAGGCAACGATTTCGCGCCTTCAGAAGCTTTGCAAACTGTGATACCGCGCCGGCCTTCTATTCCTCCTCTGCGCTCTTTTGCATCCTTCTGTATCCTAAGATTGTCAGCCCGAGAATGATTATCATTACTGCTGCATAGAAGAATCGCGGGAACGGTTCCTCATAGGCTATTCTAAGATATCTTTTAAGCGTGAACGGTTCATAGTAGGAACAGCCGGATTCCAGGGCTCTCATCGTAGTCAGCCCGAGCAGCACAATGAAAAAGTAAATCATTGATTCCCCCGGCAGATACCCCTGCCCGTTCTCCGCATAGTCTTCAATCCATGCCGTGGTAACGCCAAATGCCACAACATAAACGATGTTCCGGATCAGGATTCCCCTGATGGAAGTTTCGGTCAGCGGAATAAAGAACAGAAAACGGGAATTTGACCGGATGATCTGTCCTATGCTTTCCGGAAAAGGTCTTACGAACGTCTCAAGCAGCGTACCGGATGTATCCGGCATACCGGTCAAAGCTCTCCGAACGGAAAGATAGATCATTAACGAGCATACTGCCCGGATAACAAGCATACACACGACTCCGGACAGGATTCTGCACCATAGTACCGTCTTCTTCCCGGCCGGAAGTCTTTGCAGGGTAAGCCGTCCGGAACTGTTCTTTTGATCCATTTTCTTTCGAAGAATCAACAGTGCCCAGAAATCGATCAATCCGAACCAGATTACGGGCATGATTCTCCTGCTTAATCTGTACGAGAAAGTTTCCTCCCAACATCCTTCCTGTATTTCCAGAAATTTTTGCACAGAATAATATCCTTCTTCACCGGCTTTATAAAGTGATTGCTGCGTTTCTTCCGGGAATATCTCTTCCCAGGTTTTCGCCGGTGCGGAAAGCAACCAGGCAATCCCGGTCATGCATATGCATATTAAAAGCAGAATGATTATCTTATCCCGAAAACACATCCAAAATGCAGAAAGTGTTCTTTTCATTGTTTCCTTGTATGATGTTTACGAAGCAGTAAATCATACATTCCTTTCATTTTTGTA
>CAMIWE010000112.1 GCA_946402335.1 uncultured Lachnoclostridium sp. | reverse complement strand
GCAAGTTCGTCATAAATCTCATAATCCCAGTCGCCCTTGGTGAATCCGCTTCCCTTACCTGCATCATGCTGCACATAGATGACTTCCACGCCGCGTGCTCTTGCTTCCGAAAGAAGCTTCTTCATATTTGCTACAAATCCTTCATAGTTATACAAATCTTCAACGAGAATGCCTCTCTGAAGATCGATTGCCAACAATACCATAATAGGTTTCTCCTGTTATTCTAAATCATTCGTTCACGACGGTTCACGCGTTCGCAGGCAGTCCCTGCATTCACGCAAACAGCGTCTTCACGATCTGTTCCGCGCACTCCGTAGGAGTGTTCACGCTCGTGTCAACGCGCATCGTGTATTTGATATCCTTACTCATCAGCTCCGCCTGCTCGTCTGACTGGCTTTCATAGCGGTCGCCGCGCTCGATGTTACGCTGTCTGCACACATCAAGCGGGCAGTACACCTCCACAATGCTAAGCGGGCTATCCTTCATGATTTCCATGAGTTTTTCATAGTGCGGCTTGATCTCGTCACGTTCCACGAGGATGCCGTCGATCAGCACATTTTTCCCGAGGTCGGAGTACAGTTTTGCCGTATGGTACATCATAATGATCACCTCGGAAAGATACTTCCAGTAGTTCTCCTCAAGATACTGCTCACCGACCATCTCCTGGAACAGGTCATTGGCCACAACATAAAAAAACTGATCTCTGCGCTCCTGAAGCGCTTCGACGATGGATGTCTTGCCGGAGCTCGTCACTCCGTTTAGAAATATAATTTTCCCCTTGTCCATTTATTCTCTCCGTTTTCTGCTAATCCCGGAATCCTCCGGGTCTTCGCGTTATTCTTCTTTCTTTTCGATTCGTTCCAAAAGGCAATGATACCTGGTAACCTCACCGTTTGGATACTGCTTTACTTCCGCCGAGACAGTAAACCCGCAGGAGCGGTAAAAATCCACTGCTTCACTGTCCGTCTGTGCATAAAGCGAGACATACCGTCCGGATTCTGCCACATACTTAAGTAGTTTCCGGCCGATTCCGAAGTGCCTGCAGCCCTGATCAACGGCAATTCCGATAATCTCTGCATGGGCCCGGTTTGAACCGTTTTCAGTGTCGGTTTTCTTCGAGTCGTCAAGCCCTACGCTGCCATTCTTCCCGTCAAGTACCAGCATGCCTGCAATATAGTTTTCGGTCCGGTATACATAGATTTCAACCGACGGCGAGTTAAGAAGTGCCGTCATTGTTTCAACGTACTTTTTATAAGTCGGTACATACATGCAGGAAGCATAGATTCCGTATGCATCTTCCGAAAGAATCCATTTCCGGTCCGTGCAAGGAGTAACCTCTTCGCGCCGGATCACCGACACATGCGTGGTCCCGTTGGCCTCATCCGGATATTCCCTAAGGAACGTCATTCCGATGGCCTCCGCAGTCTTATAGGACGAAACGTTCGTGTATTTGCAGTAGGAATAAAGCGCCGGGTAGGATGTATGGCGGAATGCCCTGTCCCGAACAGCCGCAGCCGCCTCCTTTGCGTAACCCTGATTCTGCAGATCCCTCCTGATGTGATACCCGATCTCCGGCAACAGTTCACCGTCAATGTTTTGAAGCGTCAGTCCGCAGTCCCCGATTACCTCGCCGGTTTCCTTAAGACACACCGCCCACAGACCAAATCCGTATTGCTGATAGCGGTCCCGGTTTCTCATGATCCATTCACGCACCCGCGTCTCGTCAAAGGTATACGGGTAATGCTTCATGTTATCAGGATCCGCCCAGACAGCATACAGGGCATCATAATCCTCCATGCTCATCTCACGAAGCACAAGTCTTTCCGTCTCCAAGGAAAATGGTACAACCCGTTCCTCAAGCTCCGCATGCTCCGAAAGCGCCTTCTTCGTATCGATGGAATAAGCCACCTGGACACCGTCCTCCGGGTCGTCGATAAATTCGCGGATACGGACTCCCCCGAGAGACTCCATCGTCTTCCAGGACGCAGGATTACTAAGATCGGCATCCATCAAAACAGGATTGATCCCGTATCGGTTGCAAACTTTCAGCCCGAGATACAGGTTGACCTTATTGTATCCTTTGCCGCGCTCGGTCGGACGGATGCCGTAACCGATATGCCCGCCGCTCTTTTTGAGCCTCTCATTCAGGTTAAGGCGAATGTTGATCATACCGATGATCCTGTTATCGCTTTCCCTGACTAAGAAGTACTCCCGTGCGGGCACCCGTATCCCATTTGGCGTAACGAGATTGTGGGCCTCCGTCATCCGAAGCCACTCCTCGTAATCCGCAAGATGGTAATTGAGTCCTCCGGCGCCGTTAACATGCGAGCCGAATTCCGTAAACTCATTGATATATTCGATTGCTTCTTCTTTTCGTTCAAGGCTCGGAACTTCCAGATAGAATCGTTCCCTGTTATCCATTTCTCCGTCCTCCGAAATCGACATCGCGTGCCGTATCACACGGGCGTCATGCTCTTCCGTATGCTTCTCCGTTATACATGCTACCGTAACTCTTTCAGCTTTTCATCGGTGACCGGCACGATCTCACCCTTTTCAAACAGGTGCATTTCGCCGACCTTCCAAATGGCATCGCCCTTCACAAAGATGGCACTCCAATCCTCCATCGCGACAATCGGATGGGTCATGGACATTTCCTTCAAAAGCGGCACGAACCATTCTCCTTCCTCGTAGTGGGCCTTGATCGTAATGTCCGTGAAGCCGAGAGCCTCATAGAACTCCGGATTGTCCCAGACATAAGCGACCAGACGTCCGAGGTTCATGGAACCCGCACTCACGCCGAGGATTACTGCCTTGCTCTTATGAAGTTC
>CAMIWE010000111.1 GCA_946402335.1 uncultured Lachnoclostridium sp. | reverse complement strand
GCTCTCTTAAACCGTTTCCTTAAGCTACTCTTCTTGCTCATCGGTTCCAAATATGTATGTATCATAAACGATACGGGTTGCATTTGTCAAGCGGAAAATCTGCCGCCTTCCATACGGCCGGTCCGCAACTGCAAAGGGATCAGTACCGCTCTGCTTTTTCGTCCACGATCAGGATGCTTCCTTCGCCGACTCTGCGTGCGCCTTCCGGAATCGTTCCGCGGCTTTCCACGATACAGTTCTCGATGTAAGCACCGTCGCGGATCTGGACGTCGTTTAAGATGATCGAGTTCTTAATCGTAACGTTGTTGCCGATATAAACCTTCTTGAAGATAACGGAATTCTCTACCACGCCGTTAACAATGCTTCCCGAAGCAATCAGGCTGTTCTTCACAACGGCGGTCGGGTTGTATTTGGCCGGAGGAAGATCATCCACCTTCGAATAGATATCCGGGTATTCCTTAAAGAAACTGTCGCGGATATCGCGGTTCAGGAAATCCATATTGGTACGGAAGTAGTCCTCTACCGTCGCGATGTTGCTCCAGTAGCCCTCCATGCGGTAAGCACAGATCTTCTTCTGGTTCTTATAGCGGGTCAGAACGCCGCTGACAAAGTCGAAATTGTTGTCCTTGATGGACTTCTCAAGCAGCTCGAGAAGCAGACGTCTGCGGATTACGTATACGCCGGTGGAAACCACACGGTTACTGGACTGCAACGGCTTCTCCTCAAAGCTTATGATGCGGTTCTCCTCATCGGTCACAACGGTTCCGAAACGGGTATTGTCCACACCCTCCGGAAGCTCGGTCGTCACTACGGTAATATCCGCAAGCGTATCGATATGGGCATTGATCACCTGGTTGTAATCCAGCTTGTAAATGCCGTCGCCGGATGCGATAACCACATACGGCTCATGGCTGTTCTGCAGAAAATCCTTATTCTGGTAGATTGCATCGGCCGTGCCGCGGTACCAGAACGCATTCTCCTGGGTAATGGTCGGCGCAAAGAGATACAATCCTCCCTGTTTACGTCCGAAATCCCACCATTTGGAGGAATTCAGATGCTCATGCAGGGAACGGGAGCTGTACTGGGTCAGTACGGCAACCTTCTGGATATGGGAATTGGTCATGTTGGAAAGGGCAAAGTCTACCGCACGGTAGCTTCCCGCAACAGGCATTGCCGCAATCGCTCTGCGGCTGGTAAGTTCCTGCATCCGGCTGCTATTCCCGCCGGCTAAAATAATACCGATTGCTTTCATTGCTCGTCACCTGCCTTTACCAAACTCTGTCCGCTTTCCAGTACCCCGCCCGGGTACTCCTCTGCGGTTGTCTTTCCGTAGATGACGGTATTCTTTCCGATGGTCACGCCGTCCGGAATCACGGAATCCTCACCGACGGTTACCAGACCTTCGTGATAGATATTCGGCTTCCAGGTATTCGGCTTCTCCTCGCCGACACCGATCCGGCATCCTTTGCCGACGGTTACGCTCTCGGCAATGATTGCCTTTTCAAGATATGTGCCCTCGCCGATAACGGATCCCTTCATAACGATGGAATCCTTCACGACGGCGCCCTTCTCGATCGTTACGCCTTCGCCGATAACGGAGTTGTGAACTTCACCGTAAACCTCCGTTCCTTCTCCGATAATGGCGCGGTTGATCACGGCATCGCCTGCGATATACTGCGGCCGGATCATGTCGCTCTTCGTGTAGATCTTCCAATACTCGTCATACAGATCGAAAATCGGCACGATGTCGATCAACTCCATATTGGCAGCCCAATAGGACCCGAGCGTTCCGACATCCTTCCAGTATCCGTTAAACTCATAGGCAAATACGCGGTCGCCGCGGTTATGGCAATACGGAATGATATGCTTACCGAAATCGCAGCCTTCCTGATCGGACAGGGTGATCAGCGCTTCCTTCAGCACTTTCCAGGTAAAGATATAAATACCCATGGAAGCCAGATTGCTTCGCGGGTTCTTCGGCTTTTCTTCAAACTCGGTGATGCGCATGTCATCGTCCGTGATCACAACGCCGAAACGGCTTGCTTCCTCCCACGGAACCGGAATGGTCGCAAGGGTGATGTCCGCGTTATTCCGCTTATGATAATTAAGCATCTCCTCGTAATCCATCTTATAAAT
This sequence comes from uncultured Lachnoclostridium sp., assembly GCA_946402335.1. Lineage (GTDB taxonomy): Bacteria > Bacillota > Clostridia > Lachnospirales > Lachnospiraceae > ISDg. The sequence goes on along the minus strand of CAMIWE010000111.1, from coordinate 737 downwards.
ATGGTCTCCGCCGAGCACAAGAACATACTCCGGATTATAATATTCCATAAAACGGAGGTTCTGGTAGATCGCATTGGCCGTACCGGTATACCACTCGGCATTCGTGCTCTTCTCATAAGGAGGCAGAATGGATACGCCGCCGATATTACGGTCGAGGTCCCACGGAATACCGATTCCGATGTGTGTATTCAGCCGAAGCGGCTGATACTGCGTCAAAACGCCGACGGTGTCTACACCGGAGTTAATACAGTTACTCAGCGGGAAATCAATGATTCGATATTTACCTCCAAATCCGACTGCCGGCTTTGCAACATTCTGTGTCAGAACGCCCAGCCGGGAGCCCTGTCCGCCAGCCAAAAGCATGGCGATCATTTCTTTTTTAATCACAAAATCACCCCTAACTGTCCGTATTTGTAATGTATCTATTATAATATCACACGCGCGAAAAAAAGGGAACAGATTTCGGATAAAACATTGTTTTTTTACGATTTCATGATATAGTATAAGAGGATTATTTGATTCAAATAACAAAGGAATGCAAAATATGTTTACAATCGATTTCAAAAAACCGATTCACATCCATTTTATCGGAATCGGCGGCATCAGCATGAGCGGTCTTGCACGTCTCCTCCTGACCCGCGGATTTACGATAAGCGGTTCCGACCGGGCCTCTTCCGACCTGACCGTAGGACTTGAGAAACTCGGTGTAAAAGTATATTATTCCCAGACCGGTGAAA
>CAMIWE010000110.1 GCA_946402335.1 uncultured Lachnoclostridium sp. | reverse complement strand
CAGAACCGCGATCAGTTCGATGATAATACAGGTTTTTACAATATTACTGATTTTTTTCTTTCGTTTCATTAACATTCCCCACTCTCACTGCGATTTACGGAACAAAACGATACCCTTCCTTGATAACGGTTTCGATGTGGGAGCCCTGCTTTCCAAGCGCTTTTCTGAGCTTCTTGATGTGCGTATCGACAACGCGGTCGCTGCCGTCATAATCCATGCCCCAGATCCGGTCGAGAATCTGCTCTCTCGTAAGAATTCTCCCCTGATTCGCCATAAAATAGCGAAGCAGTTTTAAATCGAGAGCCGGCAGCTCAATCTCTTCGCCGTCCGCCGTAACCTTTCCGGTCAGCGTGTTGACACTGAGACCCGGCGCCGTTATGACCGCATCCGTCATGGCACGTCCGCCTGCACGTTCAAGGATGGCTTTGCATTTGGCCACCAGAACCGGCAGGGAGAACGGTTTCACGATATACTCGTCAGCACCGAGCGCGTAGCCCCGAAGCTGGTCCTCTTCCTGGGCACGTGCCGTCAGGAATAAGATCGGTACATCCTCCTTTGCCCGGATACGGCGGCACACTTCAAAGCCGTTCATCCTCGGCATCATCACATCGAGAAGCACAAGCCGGAAGTCCTGTTCGCAAAATGCGTCCCACGCCTCCGCTCCGTCCGGGACTGCCGTGACCTGAAATCCGTTGTCCTCAAGATAATCGGTCATGACCTCACGTAAATTGTCATTGTCCTCAGCCAGCAGAATTCTGCACATCGGCGTCTCCTTTCCGGATTGTTTTGTTCCTTTGTGATGTTAAAATAGCATGCGGATGTGTACTCCGTATGTCACTTTGAAAAAGGGCTGCTTTTTTTATCAGCAGCCCCGATTATTATAGGTTTGGAAGATATTTAATCCCGTAATCATACGGCAATTTGCGAAAAATTCCCTGTTTTTCTACTGGGCGGGATCATCCTTCTTCTGTTTATAGGGCGGCTTGTCAAGAAGGATGCAGACCGCAAGGCCAAATGCCAGGAGATAGATCAATACGCCACCGAAATTCCACCACCAATATCCTAAAAGCAACAGACCGAATACCGTTATGATGTCCGGAATCCGTTTCCGAAGGATGTCCTTTCCTTTATAAAGCAGAAGTGCCCCCGGTATAACCAGTCCCCATAAAACGGTCAGTCCGATGTATATAAACAGGTCATAGGACGGGAACCAGTGTTTCCATGTGGCAATCATTCTGCAGATGTACTCCAAGGTATACGCGGAGAACTCGAATGCTACAGCATAAAAATGGTGATGAGCATAATAATGGTCAACCTTGGGAACAAGCCACAACTGCCACAGAACGATCAGGATGGCAGCTCCCGCAAGAACACCAATGGCCCTGGCAAGTCCCGGACATATTTCCGTTTCGGATGCACCGTCCTCTATGAATGCCTTCCCGGCTTTCCACAATCCGAAAACTAAAATCAAATATCCGACGAAAAACGGGCATAAAAGAAGTCCCAAAAGCACATAGGACATGTAAAGAACATGCTCTTTGATTCCGAGCTTCCGTTCCCTTTTCCGGGTTATCAGTCTCCATAAAAGAAGGAACAACCCGGTCGGGATCAGCATGACACACAACAGAGCCGCATAGAAAACGGCCAATTCCGTGATGGGCCACCGATACGCTGGGGGCAAAATCGGATTGGCATAGCATGCTCCCATCGCTATTCCACACAGAAGCAGCGTCATATAAACGACTCCCGTAAGGCGGCTCCAAAGACGACTGTGTGAACGATTCCTTTCTCTTCCCATACCCCTACTCCTCCTCATCCTTAAGAAGCTTCCGGTAGCTGCCAAGCCCGACCGCCAGCAACACCGCCGAAGCAACAACCGCCGCTACTATGAGCGGGGTCTTTTTGATCTGTTCCACGATAGTGTCAAAAGTCGGGATCAGCCCGAAGAACAGCATCGCGGATACCAGTCCGAATGCCGCACCCTTCCGCGTCCGGAACAGATCGACCGCAACGCATAACGTGATCGGCATCGTCATATTAAACAAAAGAAGCGCCGTAAGTCCGCAACCCATATTTCCGTCTGCGAATACAAAAAGTACCGCTGCGGCGGAAAGCGAGACGACCGTGGTTTTCATCCAGCCGATCCGGTCCCCGATGATGCCGCCGAGCATTTTCCCGAGCATAATGGCAGTAGCTGCCGCCAGACCGCCGGTGAAAACGCTTCTCCAGGAATAGGTCATGCACATCCCGAAGCAGCTTCGAAGGCATACCGTGATCAGCATGCACCACAGAATCAACCACTGCCGGTCATTAAGCCGCACAGGCTCAATAAGACGCTTACACGGAACATTGTCAATCCGGTAACGATACCGCACAAGCAGGTAAAGCCCGATAAGAACCGCCGTCCCGAGAAGCAAAAGAACGATTGCCACGGGTTCTGCGAAGGACACACGGTACGCATTCAATCCGAGGTACAGCCCGAGGTCGCCGGTTCCGACGAAGATTCCGGAAAGCGCAGCCTTCCTGCCGGAAAGATTCAAGACATCCACTCCGCCGCCGACATGATAAAGGGCGTTTCCGATTCCCGCAACCGTACACGCGGCAACCGGGCAGGGCCGAAGGACAAATCCGACCGCTACAAGGAAACATCCCACCGCGGCAATCAGCGAATTCCGGTTTAAGCGGTCGGTCAGAATGCCTGCAGGAAACTGCAGTGCAAAGGCGCAGAAATCATACAGAATGACCAGCATCGCCGCCATCGGCAGACTCAGTCCCGCCTTTTTTGCAATCCCCATCACAAGAGTGGCGCAGCCGAAATCCACCACGGCATGCATCACCGTATGCGTCCCGACAATAACCGTTTTCTTTCCCATGTTCCCTCTCCGATTCTATTTCGGGGCGTCCGCAAAGGATACCGTGCCCGAAAGCCTTCCGAAAGCCCGCTCCTATAGAATACTTCTTACAAAAAAACCATGCCGAACAGACTGAAGCAACTCTTCGTTTATCAGACTTCCGGCATGGTTTCCCTCCGTTTCAGGCAGGATTTCCTGCGAATACTTTATATTATTTTACCGAAAAAGCGTAAACCGTGCAATAGTCAAACGGAACTTCCGCATCGAAAATGCTGGACTCAAATGCAGGCGTGTTGCATGCGTTCGGGAAGAACTGCGTCTCAAAGCATACGCCGTAACGGCGGTCATACTGTGCGCCG
>CAMIWE010000109.1 GCA_946402335.1 uncultured Lachnoclostridium sp. | reverse complement strand
TCTTATTATACTCCGAATAACGCACCCCATTATTTTTGGACCGATGAAGAAATCGCTCTTCCGCAGTTGTCTTCCACTTCGATGCGGTTTGTCGGATGGAAAGATGATTCGAGCGGCTCCATTTATACCTCGACGCTTCTTACCAGCTCTACCAGTCGAATTGTCCTCACTGAAGAATGGGAATATAAAATTACCTATTACTACACCGACGGAAGGGTATATCTGACAGAGACGATAACCACTTCTGAATTTGCCTCCAAAGGTTATGTGGCAGCATTATCACCTATTGATGATCCGAATATCAACCCCGCCACCGGTTCATTCTGGCGAACCAGTGATGGCACTACCATGTACAATCCGAGCGATCCTATACCCCTTACAGGTAATCTCGAGTTATATGCGACACAATAACACGCCACATATTTCCATCATTCGCTACAATGATTACCGGGCTTCCGCGAAGGCGGGAGCCCGGTTTCTATGGAAGTATTCCGATGTGTATGGGGTAATGAAATGAATCTTTTTGAAACAGGAAGAAAGCGTGACCGGCTTACAGATGACTCGGTGTTTGACAGAGAAATTCCCGCAGGGATTTATAACCTGATTCAGGGCGGCATCGTGGCTATCGGATGGGCTATCAATTTGATTTTGCTATTTTATCTTCAGAGCTACATGAAGGACATGAATCCGTTTATTATGTGCTTTCTCTATATCGCGGTTTTCATCTCGGGCATTGTTCTTGCAACGGAAGTCCCGTATACGTTCATGGTAATCATTGGTTATTTCATGATTGTGGCTCCGGTCGGTATCGTTGCGGCTTCCGTCATTGATCTGTTCTCCGAAAAGTCCGGTGCGGAAGTAGCATTACAGGCTGTTGTGGTTGTCCTGTGCGTGACGGCTGTTGTGACATTTTTCGCATGCATATGTCCGGACTATTGCGACAAGCTTCTTCCGATGCTCGGTATCGGCTCCATCGGTCAGGTGCCGGCCGCTGCGATTACTTCCCTCGCCGGCTGGGACGTCAGCATCTGGGCGTGGCTCGCGGCATTATTCATCTGCTTCTGTTTCATCTATGATATGGCGCACTCGCAGATATTCTCGCGGACGGTGAAGCACGCAGTCGACTGTGCGGTGGACATCTGCGTGGATACCGCATTTGCAATCATTCGGATTCCGGTCGCGTTGATTGGCCTATACTTAGAATAACCGCAAGTGTGGTTTCTGGTTCTAAAAACAATAAAACTTGACAAAACCTCCCGATTTGTTTAAATTTATAAACATAAGGAGGTATTTGTATGCCTAAGAAATCAATTGTACTGCTCCCTGATACCGAAAAGATTCTGGCGCAGATGGGTGAGCAGATAAAATATGCCAGACTTCGAAGGAAGATTTCAGCCGAACTGGTTGCAGAGCGTGCTGGCATCAGCAGGACTACCCTTGTTTCAATTGAGAAAGGCTCACCTTCTGTTGCCATGGGGTGTTATGCAGCTGTGTTACACGCGCTTAACTATATGGATCGCGACCTTTTGCTTATCGCAAAGGATGACGAGCTTGGAAGAAAGCTGCAGGACCTTAATCTGACGTTGAAGAAGCGCGTGACGAAACGGAGGTAGCCCTATGGAAGAGAAAACCATATATGTATATGCGGACTTCCTGTCTTTTCAAAAAGAATTGATAGGCAAACTCTATGTTTCACAGACGCGTGGAAATGAATTCTGTTCTTTTGAATACGATTCGAATTGGTTGCAAAATGGATTTGCCTCATTGGACCCGGACCTGCATATGTTTGCGGGGAGACAGTACGTAAACGGGCCGAAGACACTTTTCGGCATTTTTGCGGATTCCTGTCCCGATCGATGGGGTCGTAAGCTGATGGACCGGAGGGAAGAACTTCGGGCAAAAACAGCATCGGAAAAACCGAGAAAGCTGACGGAAAGCGATTATCTGCTCGGAGTTTATGACGAAAGCCGCATGGGAGGTTTACGATTCAAGATTGACCCGCATGGTGAGTTTCTTTCGAACGAAAAGGACTATACCACTCCTCCGTGGACATCGCTTCGGGAATTGGAACAGGCTTCTATAGCATTTGAACAGGACAATATAGGCGTTGACGGAAAATGGCTACGCCAATTGCTGGCACCCGGATCTTCGCTTGGCGGCGCAAGACCAAAAGCTTCAGTGATGGCACCGGATGGTTCCCTTTGGATAGCAAAGTTTCCATCAAAACATGATTCGTTTGACTCAGGTGCCTGGGAAATGGTGGCACATGATTTGGCGGTACAGTGTGGGATTTCCGTTCCCGAAGCCAAAGCCGAAAAGTTTTCCAAACTCGGAACAACGTTCTTAGTAAAAAGATTTGATCGTGACGGGAACAGGCGTATTCATTTTTCGTCTGCCATGACAATGCTCGGAAAGACAGATGGTGCAGGCGCCGGCGACGGAAGCAGCTACCTGGAAATTGCTTCCTTCCTAAAAGCAAACGGCGCAAAGCCGAAGGAAGACTTATCTGAATTGTGGAACCGGATTGTTTTCAGTATGGCAGTATCTAATACAGATGACCATTTCCGAAATCACGGGTTTCTTTTGACCGACGATGGTTGGAGGCTTTCTCCGCTGTATGATGTGAATCCGGATATTTACGGAGAATTCCTGTCTTTGAATGTGGATGCCGATAACTCTTCAATAGATTTTGAACTGGCCATTAATGCGGCTCCTTATTATGGAATTGAGAAGAAAACGGCAAGGGAACAGGTTGAGAGAATCAAAAGCATTGTCAGAGAGAATTGGAAGAAAACCGCAAACTTGTATGGAATCAGCAGGGCCGAAACAGAAAGAATGGAACCGGCTTTTTATGTGTGTGAATAGTCTATATTCTACAGTTGTAGTATTTTGTGAAATAAAGTGTTTGTGCAAGTAGTCTCCTCTCACGGGAGGCTCCCTTTCATCAAAGCGGAACCGGGGAGTTTGGCATACCGGGCGGCAAGGCGGAGTCTGCGGTATGCTCATCTTGCTTATTAGCAAGTAGTGGCTCCGCGCTGTTGGGCATACCGGCCGACAAAATGAAGCCTTCAGTATGCCCAACCCCCGCTCCACGCCCCCAAGATAGCAAAAACCCGGCCGTCGCACGTTGCGACGGCCGGGTTTACAGTTTCACTTTGCTCGAATCAAAGCTTCAAGACTCTCCTACTCTTCGTAGTCAAATCCCATCTTAATCGCTTTCGCGTTCAGTTCCTTGAGGTCCTGATGACGGGCGCTTACGATCTTGTCAATGATCTTGT
>CAMIWE010000108.1 GCA_946402335.1 uncultured Lachnoclostridium sp. | reverse complement strand
GCGAAGGCGAACGCTTAACGCACAACTTCCCCGGGTCCCCCTGGAGGTGATTGTATGTTTCAGATTAAAAACGTTACATTAACACATAAAAAAGATCTTCGAACGATTCTTGACGGGTTCTCTCTGGTGCTGAATCCCGGCGACCGCGCCGTGATGATCGGGGAGGAGGGAAACGGCAAATCCTCGCTCATGAAATGGATCTACGATCCGGACATGGTGGACGACTACCTGGAGTGCCGGGGCGAGAAGATCATGAACGGCGAGCGGCTCGGATACCTGCCCCAGGAACTTCCCGAAACGGAGAAAAGAAAGACGGTTTGCGAGTATTTCTGTGAGAGCGCGGATTTTCTTGACAAGACGCCGAAGGAACTTGCCGGGCTGGCAGCGGACTGCCATGTCGAGGCCCAGTTCTTCTACCGTGAACAGGAGATGGGAACGCTCTCCGGCGGCGAGCGCGTAAAGGCACAGATGATGCGAATCCTGTGCGAAAATCCGACGATACTTCTGTTGGACGAGCCGTCCAACGATATTGATATTGAAACGCTTGAGTGGATGGAGCGGCTGATCAACAGCTGGCCCTATGCGGTGCTGTTCATTTCGCACGACGAGACGTTAATCGAGCGCACGGCGAACCGCGTGATTCATTTTGAGCAGCTGCGCCGCAAGACCGTGTGCCGTCATACGGTGGCCAACATGCCGTACCGGCAGTACGTTTCGGAGCGTATGAACGCTTTCGAAAAGCAGGAGCAGATCGCGCAGTCCGAACGCCGTGAGAAACGCATCCGGGACGAGAAGATCCGTAAGATGGAGCAGACCGTCAACGCGCAGCTTAGCAACGCGAATTTTAACTACCACGACGCCATCGGACGCCTTTTAAAGAAGAAGATGAAGAACGTCAAGGCGATGGAGCACCGCTTCGAACGCGAGGACGAGAACATGACCGAAATGCCCGAACAGGAGGAGGCAATCTTCTTTAAGCTCGGCGACGCGAACAGTGTCATTCCTTCCGGCAAATGGGTCGTGCAATGTACACTTCCGGAACTCTATACGGCGGACGGAAGCCGTGTTCTTGCAAAGGATATTGAACTGAAGATCCGTGGTTCTGAGAAGATTGCAATCATCGGAGATAACGGCAGCGGCAAGACGACACTGCTTTCCAAACTGGCGGAGGAGCTGCTTACAAGGAAGGACCTGCGGGCACAGTATATGCCGCAAAACTACGAAGAACTTTTGGACCTTGCCATGACGCCTGTGGATTATCTGGACACAACCGGCGACAAGGAGGAGCGGACGCGAATCCGCACATACCTCGGGTCGTTAAAGTACGCGGCCGACGAGATGGATCATCCGATCCGGGAACTTTCGGGCGGACAGAAAGCAAAGGTGCTTCTATTGAAACTCAGTATGTCGGGGGCAAATGTGCTGCTTCTGGATGAGCCGACGCGGAATTTCTCGCCGCTTTCGGGTCCTGTGATCCGGCGGATGTTAAGAGAATTTCCGGGTGCGATCATCAGTGTGTCACATGACCGTAAATACCTTTCGGAAGTGTGTGACCGGATCCTGCGGCTGACGCCCGATGGGCTTACGGAGGAGCAGGGATTGTTCACGGAATAATGCTCTGAAGGGTGGCATTGGAATGCTCATAGGATAAAGCCTTATGTGGAATGCAAAGGACCGTCTGAAGAATAAAAAACGCACTTAAAGAAAGCAGTTTTTCATTCCATCCGAAGCCCCGATGTGGTATAATAAATCAAATGGGCCAATCGGACGAAGAGGGAATGAAATTTCAGGAGAAATACGATGAATACAATCGGAACAAGAACAATTGAGACGGAGCGCCTTGTGCTCCGCAGATATACGGTGGACGACGCCCAGGATATGTATGACAACTGGGCGGGAGACCCGGAAGTCACGAAGTTTCTAAGCTGGCCGACGCATGCAAGTGCGGAATTCACAAAGAGCTTACTGACGAAGTGGGTTTCGTTCTATGAGGACGGAAAGACTTACAACTGGGGAATCACCCTGAAGGGCGACGGTCACGTGATCGGAAACATTGCGGTTGTGGAACGCGACGAGCGGACCCGCTCCTACGAAATCGGGTACTGCCTCGGAAAGAAATACTGGGGCAGGGGCATTATGCCCGAGGCACTTCGTGCCGTAATCCGGTATCTCTTCGAAGGGGAGAGTGACCTGAACCGCATTTACGCGACACACGACCTTCGGAATGCGAAATCGGGCCGCGTTATGCAGAAAGCCGGCATGTCATTTGACGGCATCTTAAGGGGCTCAAAGAAGAACAACCTCGGGCTTCATGATACCGCCTATTATTCGGTGCTTCGGACCGATCTGGCAACGCAGGAAGACTACGAGAAGCTGTTTCTTGAGCTGTATCCGGGGTTCTTTGAGCGGGACTATGTCCGCAACATTCCAGACGGTGAGACGCCGGCTGAGCAGATTCTCAGACTCCAGAGTTTCGACCCGAAGGTTTACGATAAGAAGCTGCCGGAGGGTGTCACATTTGGCTTCTACGAAGGCGATATTGAAGAACTTCGCGGGCTGGTCGCGCAGGTGGTGGACCACTGGCCGCAATTCTTTACCGAAGAGAGCAGAATCTACTGTGGCTACGTGGACGGCAAAGTTGCCAGCTTCTGCCTTTTGGAGGACGGCGGCGAGCATGTGATCAACGGCGTGAAGTGCCGCGTGGGCGAGCCCGGCTGCGTCGGGACGCTTCCCGAGTACCGGGACCGCGGAATCGGGCTTACGATGATCCGGAACGTGACGGAGATATTCCGGCAGGAGCTGTACGATTTCAGCTACATTCATTGGACGTTTGAGACACAGTGGTATGGGAAACTCGGCTACAAGACGGTGCTTCGGTGGAACAACCGGGGCGTTGTGAAGGAATAGCGCAAAGAGAGTACGCGGCACGAAATGTGCCGGTTCATAAAAACAGTGCCGGGCATTCCGGCGCGATGGAAAGGATGAGGAAAATGGTGGCATTTTTAAGACTTCGGAATATCTAGTTACGTGAAACCCGTAATCGATGGTTTCACGTCAGTAAGACAGTAACGCGCATGGTTGCGCATAATCGAAACTATTGATTTTTAAGGAGAAAAACAATGATATTCCAAGACAATATAATTAAGCAGTATTTAAAAAACGTATACTTTATCGCGGGTACGCCCTGTGGCGGCAAGACCACCGTTTCAAGGGCACTCGCGAAGAAATACAATATTCCGGTATACGACATCGACGAGCGTTTCCCGGAGCATCAGGCTATGTCCGACCCGGCATC
>CAMIWE010000107.1 GCA_946402335.1 uncultured Lachnoclostridium sp. | reverse complement strand
ACAGCCAGAATAAAAATCTTAGGAATTTATTCTTGACTTTTCATAGCTGGTCTCCGTTTCCTTTCCCCCTCCGGACTCTCCGGCCTTCTCCATCCGTCACATATCGGAAAGCGCCTTTGCCACACGGTCTTTCTCATAGCCGTAAAGCTTCTTCACATACTCGATCAAAGTGGTTCCCTGCTCTTCGAGATCACACACCTTAATATCGCTGATCAGCTTTCCCTCATGAATCATAACGGCCCTGTCTATGAAGCCCGACACTTCATCAATCAGATGTGTCGACAGAATGATGGTTTCATGGGGTTCTAAGATGCCTGCCAGAAGCTTATAGAAATCCTCCCGGTTGAATACATCATAGTTAACAAACGGTTCGTCTAAAAGAATATAATCGGCGCCCTGGCACAGAGCCATGAGGACTTCAAACTGGTTCTTCATACCGCTTGAGAAGAACCGGATCGGGCGATACTTCGGAAGGTCGAAGAATTCCATCAGTTTCTGAAACCGCTTCTCGTTAAATGTACTGAACTGTGTTTTATAAAAGGACGCATGCTCCATTGCCGTAAGGCGCGGGAAGAAGCTGTGTTCACAGGTTCCGAAGGAAAGTCTGCCGATATTCTTGCGGCTGATCGGTTCCCCGTCCAGAAGGATTTCTCCCTTAAAACTCTGAAATCCGAGAATACTCTTCATCAACGTCGTCTTGCCGGCTCCGTTCTCCCCAAACAGACCGATAATCTCTCCCTGTCCGATTGAGAAACTGACATCGGACAATGCCTGTATCACTCCGCCGTATTTTTTACTCACATTTTTCAACTCTAACATTTTCTTCTCCTATCCTTTCCTGATTGGGTTTCTAAAAAAACAGTCTGAAAAACCGGAACGTTCCGTATTCCCGGAATTGTGCCGGAATCGAAGCATTGTAAAACATCCGGTATCCGAGGATCAACAAACCCATAAGAACGATTCCCGCCAAAACAAACAATACAGGGACGAAAAGACATCGTCTGCGCATTTCCTTCCCGCTTCCGAGCCGCTTCATAACATAGATGCTCTGACTTTCTTTCGTGAAGAAAACATAATGCAACAACGCCACAACAATGCATCCCGCGCACAGGATTATGAACCCGGCAAAACGTCCGTTAAGAATGCCCCAGAAGGTATTCTCCGTGTATGCCAGCCAGTAATGGCTCAGTTCAGAACCCGTCTTCGCTGCTACGCCTTCCTCCACCACAAAAAGGGTTCTGACTTTATCAATTGCCGTAAGACACGGCAGAGTCAATAATGCTGCCGTAAGAAGAAGTACCGACAGGATGGCCACTTCCCAACGTCCGTCATATCCCGGCGGGAAGAAACGGTTATCTTTTCTGATAGCTTCCTGCTCCATAGTATTTTTGTCCTTCATGATGGATTGTCTCCTTTTCCTTCCTATAACGGCTCCCGTTCTATCGAAAACGGGCTGCCGTAAGACCTTCCTGATAATCCTGCTGCGAGGAGGCAATGATTCCCCAGAATGCCAGTTTCGCGTCTTTAAGGACCGTTACATAATAATCCCCGTACCAGTCGTCACCGCCGAACACAACGGCCAGCCTGCTGCCGTCATAAGCTACTGTCTTTCTTTCACTGCCCTTCGGAAGCCAGTGCTCCGCTTCCGCATCGGAATACTCGTCCGTCTTCCAGGTTCCGGCATCCGTTCGATATATTGCATAGTATCGTCCAGCAGCCGGCAGATACGCCATTCCGCAATTCTCCCCTCCGATACAAACTGCATTGTTCGTATTTTTTTCTCCGATTTCAAACCGGAACAGCTCTTCACCGCTGTAACAGTCATTCACGGTTATGATGCGGCTTGCCTCTTCCCCCTGTATGGAGATCTCCGTATAGACGGAGCCGTCCTTCATAAGGAGCTTTCTGTTTCTCTTACGATATTCGGATAAACTCAGTTCCTCCTTCGTGGAAGCCGGGACAAATACGCCTTTCTTCATGAAAATCGTATTCCTGCTCCACTCGACCGTACTCTCATCATTTTCCATGTAGGACTGTGATTCTATTTCCAGACCCTCAATGGCTTTATGGTCTCCCGCTTCCGCGTAGACATAGGTTTCCAGACTCGAAGAATCTTTTTTAATGGAGGTAACCAGATATCCGCTGGTCACACCCGAAAGGATTGTTAATATCAGCAATCCGAATAACCACTTTTTCATGATTCCCTCCTATACGGTCGTGTCATTTTCCGGCTTGGATTCATTCTCCCCGGCTTCCTGCTGTCTTTTCTCGCAAGCAGCGTAAAATGCAACGAATACCGTGAAATGAACCAGCGCAATCACCCATATCCATTTATAAGAGTAAAATAAGCCGCTTAAGTCACTGTCAAACGAGATCAGAAGCGGGGCCATAAGAAGCCCTGCAAGCGGAATCCAGAACAGCATCTTTTCCGCAAAACGGGCATGCTTTACAGCTGCCGCACAGAATCCGGCGCACAGGCACAAGCCGATCATTCGCACCCAGTCCAAGATTCCCCCGATCGGAACCAGGCCGCGAAGGAAAGGATTCCAATTCACGGACTGGCTAAAGAATGCCACCGGATCCATGATCCCCGCCTTGTAGTAATACCGCATCGCCGTCAGGTAGAAAAGCAATATCATGCATCCCCAGAGGATGAAAAACAAGGCACTGTTCACGATGGCATCCATGAGGAAGAACCGCTTCTTCGGTAGCGACAGTCTTTTCAGAACAAACTCTTCATTGTCCTTCTTCGCGAAAAATCCTAAGCAGATCACTGCAAGCACCGTGTATCCGATGATTCCCACCGCCTTAAGATAGCCCGTGGAATTGGACTTTGCATAAACTGCCGGGTAATGAATGGCGACTCCGTTTGAATTCCTTGAGAAATAATAATCATAGTCATTAATCTTTCCGAAGTAGGATTCGCCAAGCAGATATACAAGGCAACCGAGTGCCGCTACCGCAAGGAATACCGCGACGGCTTTCACGATCTTGTTTCGGACGATCAATCCCATTACCGACAAATCCTTATTCATCTCCGTTCTCCTCCCAATTCAGATTGATTAATTGAATTGCTTCCTCTTTGCTGATTCCCGTCTGCCGGAGGGATCTTATGATTCCCCGGATATCATCCTTAAGAAGTTCCTCCCGCAATTCCTTCAGTTTTTGCTGTGTCAGTGTCATATTGCTTCCCGCTCCTAATGTTGATTCGATCAGTCCCTCTTCTTCTAACAGATGAAATGCCTTCTGCACCGTATTCGGGTTTATCCCTAAAAGTGCGGAGAGCATTCGCCTTGAGGGCAGTTCGTCGCCGTTTCGGATGGTCCCCGCTACCGCGCCTCTTTTGATAAACAAAAGAATCTGCTGGTAGATCGGCGTTCC
>CAMIWE010000106.1 GCA_946402335.1 uncultured Lachnoclostridium sp. | reverse complement strand
GCAGTTTGACCTCGAGTCGTACAAGAAGTTCTTCGAAGATATGGGTTATTCAGATGTTACCTACAGTGTCTTGGACGGGCGGATGCCCTGCGCGATCGCGGTGATTGAGAAGAAGTGAGTTTTGAATCGGCGGATGCGGACGCATAGAACTGCCCATTTTCCTTCCTATCTGCGTCTGTTACGCATCGTAACACCCCTGTCACGGTTCGTCCCTTGCGTGTTACGGGGAAGCGGTCCTATGATGAGGCCACAATATGAATCGCGCTAAGCGCAAGGAGGTCTTAATCATGACATTTGGAGAAAAACTGAAGAACGCAAGAAAAGAGTCGGGTTTATCCCAGGAGCAGCTGGCAGAGAAGATGAGCGTGTCCAGATCGGCGATTGCCAAGTGGGAATCCGACAAAGGAATGCCTGATGTAACCAATCTGAAGGTGATGTCATCGCTGTTAAATGTGAGCGTAGACTATCTTCTGGATGATGACGAGCAGATCAGCTTTAATGAAATCAAAGAAGCCATCAATCTCGACGATTACAAAAAGGATGGTCCCCGCAGGGATAAGAAGGATGCCGTCTGTTACGAAAAGCACAAAGACGCGGATACAATCTACGCTCTTATCAGCAAGCGAAAGATGTCTAAAACAGAGGCACTTATTGATTTCTTCGTTCAGCCCGGAGTCGTTGAGGTTCTGGACAGGGTCAAGGAAATCGCAGGCTTCTATCTGGTTGAGAAAGGAAACAAGCAGTTTTTTGTGAAGGTAACCAACGACTTTATTACCACAAGTGAACTGCCTAAGAAAGTGGAAGGGAAGAAGTTTGACATAGGCAATCACAGATACATCAAAGGATATAAGATACTATAACGGAAATGCGATTATATTCATAGTCGAGCATTTATTTAATCGAAAAATGTGCCGGTCCCAAACAATGGGGCCGGCCTTTTGCGTGGTTTTAGGGCGGTGCTTTTATGGGAGTAAAGCAATTAAACCACAGGTTAAATGACGAACCGGAGACTCAGGAATATAATAAGGTCACAACAGCGAAAACGAAAAGAAAATGAAATGAAGAGGAGAACCATCATGGCAGAGAAAATGTTAGTTACCCAGGCTCTTGACGAGAGAGACCTTTTAGTGAAGAAAATTGGCGACAAGATCGCCAAGGCATCCTTTACGGATGTGAAGAAACACAATGAAACGAAGGTGATGGACAACCGAACGGAGGAGGAGACCTTCCGCAAGGAAGCCGAGAGCGCGTATCAGCAGATCACGGACCTGATTCAGCGCTTCCGGAAGCTTGACGCCGCGATCGTGGCGTCCAATGCGAACACCTTGATTCACACTTCCTTCGGCGATTATACGGTTGCCGGCGCAATCGCGCTTCGAAGCCGCATGCGCGGTACCGGCAGCTATGACGACAGCGCCGACTTTGAGCAGCTTCTCTATGACAAGATGAAGTGCGAAGTCAACAACCGCATTCTTACCCTGGAGGCGAAGAACAAGCAGCTCGAGGCGACCGCCGAGAATATGCGCCTTAGTATACTCGGTAAGGACTCGAAGACGAAGGACAACCAGCCGCTTGCGGTTGTTGGTGCTTACGTCTCCGAGAACACGGCCGAGCTTGTCGACCCGCTCGACGTCCGTAGGAAGCTTGACGAAATTAAGGAAAGAAGGGAGCGGCTCCTTTCCGAGTTAGATACGCAGATTAAGGTATCTAACGCCACCACCTTTGTCGAGATTTAGCCTCGACTGCCTGTAACACGAAAACTCCATACCCGGTTCCCCCGGCAGGGGGGTGATCCTGCCAGCATTTCCGATCGATTAGGTAAAAACATAATCGGATCAAAAGGTTGACTGAACTGTTTTATGTTTGGGATCGTACGTGAATGATGAGCTTTGAATTTTCTTCGGATGAACGGACACCTGTTAAGAAGGAACGATCGTGCAGGCATCGCAAGGTGCCGAAATCCATGAGAACGGTTACGTGCCGAACCGGTTGACGGGGAGTTGACCGCATGGCTGTGTTGCAGGCATTTTCCTTTAAAGAAAGATGGAAGGAAGGGATTGACTTTCGGATCGGAATCGGATAAACTAAAACTCCTAGTTCGGGATTGGCACAGGGTATACGCACGATTAGTGGAGGTGCATTATGGAACCGATGTATGTATCAATCCGCCTTCCGGAGACGGGCAACCACATTAAGCAACTTCTGAAGACAAGCGGCTACACCGTGAAGGACATTCAGAGCGCCATGGGCTTTGAGAACCCGCAGGCAATCTACAAATGGATGTCCGGAAAGTCGCTGCCAAGTCTGGACAACCTTTTAATTCTCAGTAAGATACTGCACAGCAGTATGGAAGACATCCTCGTCGTTGACGGGGATGTTGTTTTATATACGGGAATCTTGATATGCCGGGAATGCCGCGTTGAGAGGAGAACAAATGTTTGACAAGCCTGATATGACATGGTATTATAAGAAATGAAAAGAGGGCATCGTCGGTAGACGGTTAGCTCAACAATTGGTAACTATAGAAATAGCCGCCATGCTTGTGAGGCTGAGGGCGGCTATTTTTGTGTCTTTTCACGGTTATGACCAACTGCATATCCAAGACTAAAGCACGTAATACATAAACTGATTACGGCAATCAGGCCTTCAAGCGTTATCATACGCATCGCCCTCCCCTTTTATGAAGAAAAATATATGTAAAGAGTGCCTTTTTATGTTATAATAGTTCAAATGGGTCTTTTGCGGACTATAACGATCAGCAATCTCAAACCAATGGAGGAGGCGCTAATGAGCTCAACAACCCAAAACTTACTGCTGCGTTCCCTTCGCATCGACTGGGACGAGATTGACCGGGACAGTTATCTGCGTGAGATCCCTGCGATTGCGGAACTGCAGGAGTTTGACTTTGACCATAGCGTTACCTTCTTCGTGGGGGAGAACGGCAGCGGCAAGTCAACACTTCTTGAGGCGATCGCCATCAGTTACGGTTTTAACCCAGAGGGCGGGACGCGGAATTACCGGTTCTCGACTTACGACTCGCATTCCGAGCTTTGCCGTGCGATGAACTTAGTGCGCGGGATCGGAAAGTCGTGGGGGTATTTTCTGCGGGCCGAGAGCTTTTATAATGTGGCGACCGCGGAGGACCGCTACAGCCACGAGATCGGCGGACGACCGCAAAACTATCATAAAAGGTCTCACGGCGAGAGCTTCCTTGCCATCGCGCAGTCGCAATTTAAAACGAGAGGGCTGTACCTTCTTGACGAGCCGGAGGCGGCTTTGTCCCCGCAGCGCCAGCTGACGCTTCTTCTTGAGATCGTGAAGAGCGTGAAAGCCGGCGGGCAGTTTATTATCGCGACGCATTCGCCGATTCTTCTCGGCATTCCGGACGCGCAGATTCTAA
>CAMIWE010000105.1 GCA_946402335.1 uncultured Lachnoclostridium sp. | reverse complement strand
AGCTTGCCCTTGAAAGACTAAATTGGAAAAGAACGACCACCCACACGGTAATCAGCAAATTGTGTGAAAAAAAACTGTTCGCACGAGACGAAAATGGTATAATTACGGTTTTGGTGTCTAAGGAAGAGTACAATATGCGGAGAGCGGATCAGTTGATTAATAACGCATACGGCGGATCGCTTCCCATGTTTATTTCCGGATTTGTTAAGCAGCATAAACTATCCGAGAAGGAGATTGCTGAGATTAAGAGAATTATCGAAGATCGGTAATTGTGTCTTTAGTGCGGAGGAAGATGGATATGCTGAAAGATATCTTTACGGTTATCTTTTACAATGGGATTTTTGCATCTGTCTTAGCTGTTGTTGTTATGTTGATTCGTGCGGTTTCAAGGAAAAGATGCAACCGTATTATGTGTTTAATATGGGGATGCGTGGCAATTCGTCTTATCATTCCATATTCAATCGGAAAGACGATTCTTGTTCCGGATTATAGGGACAACGAAGTCTCATATGAGGAAAGCGTCGGCTCGGTTGAAAAACTGAAAGAGAGTGATCCGATTGCGACGATAGATTTTGAAAAGAAATCAACGGAAACGAAAACAGCGTATTTCGATGGGGCAAGGTTTCAGAATATCTCGGGAGTACTAAATGCAGTTATTCCGTATATTTGGGTAATCGGAACGATATGCCTCCTTGGCTTTCACCTTTTGTCAGCGATTCTTTTAAGACGAAGATTGAAAATATGTCTTGAAGAGGAAGATTATTATCTGTGTGACGCCATTGGTGTTCCGTTTGTGTTAGGGCTCCTTAAGCCGAAGGTTTTCATACCGTCTTTCTTAGAGAAACCGCTAAAAACAAAAGTCATTACTCATGAGAAGTGCCATATACGGCATGGGGATACTTTTTGGATGGCATTGGCTACAATACTGGTTACAATATATTGGATACATCCTCTGATCTGGATGGCATTTTTCTTGTTCCTACGGGACATTGAAATGAGTTGCGATGATGAAGTGACGGCAAATTATGATTGGAACGAAAGAAAAGACTATGCCGAGGCGCTTGTGACAATCGCGGACAGGAGACTCTCCAAAGAAATGCTTATAAATAGGTTTACCAATGGCTCGATTAAAGGACGGGTGAAGAACATAATGAGAAAGGATGAATATCGAAAACCCAAGAAAATACTTATCGCCATGTTGGGAATACTACTATTGGGGTTAACACTTTTTATCGGAGTAAAACATGTCATGAAAACCAAAACAAATGAACCGGAGAAGCAGCTGGAGATCATGAAAACGGTGCGTTTGACTGAAGCCGATTATTACAATTTCCCCGCGGAGAACGGGCTCACGGTTTTCGTCTGGGAGATGGGAGCAAATGCGTATTGCTGCGGGGTGATTCCGGGAACCGACAGGAATGCGATGAAGTATGAGGATTTGCTTCAGATGGGACTTCGCCAGGGAACGACAGTGGAAACAATGAAGAAGATTCTGGCGTCGTATAATCTGCCTGAGGACATGATTGCCGTTGAACCGTTTAGTAATCCGATTTCGAGTTATATTAATCCCGAACACACTTCGGATAATCCGGAGTATCGTGCTTTTCTCAGAAAACTGTTCTTTCCGTAACAGGCTCTTGACATTTGCATTTTCCGGAATATAATTGCTTTCGTTATGAAGCGGTTTATCAAGGAGGATGACAATGAAGAAAATGTTAATGCTTCTCCTGCTTGCGCTAAGCGTATGTATGTGCCTGACCGCCTGCGGTGATGATGACGATGACGACAACAGCAGCAAGAAGAAGCCTGCGAAAACGGAAGTGACGGAAGAGCCGACCGAGGAACCCACCGAAGAGGCAAAGGGTCTCACGATTGCATCTACAGAAACATGGGGCGACTTCACGGTAGGCGTTCCTGAGAACTGGACGTTCCGCAAGGGCGATGCTCTGGATGAGGAAGATACCCGTTACTGCTCCGTAAAGAAGTCTGATTTCGTATTTTTCGACTTCAAGCGTGAGAGCGAAGAGCTTGCAAAGCAGCATTACGATTACAACAAGAACACGTATACCAATGAGCAGGTTGATGTGTCCGGAACTTACGGCGGCATCGACTGGACCGGGTTCCAGTACAGCGACGGCTGGGGCGGCTACGGTTTTGAGCTGTATGCCGTTGTGAACGAGAAGCCCGTCCGTGTTTCTTCGTGCGGCTACAAGTTTGACAGTGAAGAGGCTAAGACAATTCTCAACTCTCTGTCGGTAAAATAAGCACATACAGTCAAGGAAAGATGATCTCCCGTCAGCAGGCGGGAGATTTTTTCATATTATGCGCCTTTTTCGTTTCACTTTACGGAAATCTATGTTATAATCAAATGCACAATAGGTTCCGAGGAGAGGAACCGTAAAGGAGGATGTTACGATGGATATTACAGCAATGGTTAAAGACGCGGTTGAGAAGATCACAAAGGACGGAGACCTTACGAAGGCTTTTCAGAAGGATCCCGTTGATACCGTAAAGAAGGTTGCCGGTGACAAGGTTCCCGCAGAAGCAATCGACAAGATTGTGGACGGCGTAAAGGCGAAGATTAAAGTTGACAATGCTGCAGGCGCACTTGGCGCAATCAAGAAGCTTTTCTAAGATGACACGGCGGAATCCTGTGTCATCAGGGTTCCCGTTGTGAAAGAAGCTGACGAGAATACCGAAGACTGTCCGGGGCAGCAATGCCCCGGCGCAATGGGAGTTTGCCGATGAGTAATTTCAACCATGCAATCGAATATGCAGTCAACGCGCACAGCGGATATACGAGAAAGGGAACCGGGCAGCCGTACATTGTTCATCCGATGGAGGTGGCTGCAATCGTGTCGACGATGACGCTTGACGAGGATGTCCTCGCTGCGGCGGTGCTTCATGATGTGGTTGAGGACGCCGGTGTCTCCATCAACAATATCCTGCAATTCTTCGGTCCGCGAGTGGCGGAACTCGTTGCCTGCGAATCGGAAGATAAACGCCCTGACCTGCCGAAGTCGGAAACCTGGCGGATCCGCAAAGAGGAAACGATTGCGCATCTGAATCAGACAAAGGACATTGCGGTTAAGATGATTACCCTCGGAGACAAATTGTCCAACCTCCGGGCCACTTATCAAAACTACTTAAAGATCGGCGACGCGGTCTGGAACCAGTTCAATGTGAAGGACAAGGCAATGCACGGCTGGTATTACTCCGAGATTTTAAAGGCAGTCGAAGAACTGCGGGATTACCCTGTCTGGCAGGAATACCAATGGTACGTAAAGACGCTTTTCGGGGAGTGACGGACGAGCGTTTAAAATGTGAAAGTTTCTATTGACTTTTTGTCCTAATCCATATATAATCAACAAGTGTTCGGCTCCATGGTCAAGCGGTTAAGACATCGCCCTTTCACGGCGGTAACA
>CAMIWE010000104.1 GCA_946402335.1 uncultured Lachnoclostridium sp. | reverse complement strand
TCATGATCATCTTCGTGCCCTTAGGCGTGAAGAGCGGCAGTCCCTGACCGATGACATCGGCCGTCAGGAACAGTTTCATCTCGCGGCCTAACTTGTTATGGTCACGCTTCTTAATATCCTCAAGATGGGCAAGATATGCGTCGAGGTCAGCATTCTTCGTGAAAGCCGTACCATAGATACGCGTCAGCATCTTGTTCTTCTCGCTGCCTCTCCAGTAAGCACCGGAGGAGGAAATCAGCTTGAACGCCTTGATCGGCTTCGTGCTCATCAGATGCGGTCCGGCACAGAGGTCCACGAAACCGCCCTGATCATAGAACGAAAGCTCCGCATCCTCGGGCAGATCGTTGATGAGCTCTACCTTGTAAGGCTCGCCTCTTTTCTCCATCAGCTCGATTGCCTCGGCACGGGAAAGCGTGAAGCGCTTCAGTTCGTTACCTTCCTTGATGATTTTCTTCATCTCGGCTTCAATGGCGTCGAGTGCCTCGCGGTCAAGCGGTGCCATATCGAAATCATAATAGAAACCGGTGTCGATGGACGGACCGATGGCACATTTGGCGTCGGGATACAGCCGCTTCACCGCCTCGGCAAGAACATGGGAGGTCGTGTGACGGTAAGCTGCCTTACCGGCTTCATCGTTAAACGTTAAAATGTTCAGCGCGCAGTCCTTGTCAATAACGGTACGAAGGTCCGCAACCTTCCCGTCCACTTCGCCTGCGCATGCCATACGGGCGAGTCCTTCGCTCAGGTCCGCAGCGATGTCGATAATACGCATCGGCTGTGCGTACTCTTTAAAAGAGCCGTCTTTCAAAGTGATTTTCATGTCTTCTTTCTCCTTTTCGTTGACTGTGAAAAACTCTGTCGGCAGGAATAAAAAATCCCTGTCGACACTTACGTATCAACAGGGACGAATTGCTTCGCGGTTCCACCCTATTTGACTTTCCGAAGAAAGCCCTCTTCATTGTGATTATAACGGAATCATCGGACCGGATTGGGGTCTCTCGGGAGGTGGTCTTCGGTCGCTTTATTCCTTCGGCACTTCCAGCTCGCTTACGCGGTGCCTTTCTCTGGCGGAGTCCTGCGGCTTACTCTTCTCCTTCAACGATTTAACAGTAGTATAGCACCCATTCGGCGTTTGTCAAGCAGAAACTGCGGATATCGGGCAATCGGCGGGGGTTCTGCTGATGGATGCATACAGACTGAACTGTTAAACCTGTCTTCTTATTCCATAATTTGCAAACAACCGGAAAATGAATACGGACCGATTGCCAAAAACGGCTGTCCGGTCCGTATTATCGAGCATATTTTGTTTTAGCCAGCCAAGCAACACGGACTAGGCCACTGAATTCAACTTCTTAGTCCGTATTATTTTTCAAATCAGGCTATTGCCGTTCTTTCCGACGAAAGAAAAATACGGACTTAAATACTCTTTTTAGCTCTATAGTCCGTATTATCTTCCGGACCAAGCTTTACTCGGAATTTCAAGCAAATGAAAAATACGGACCGATTGCCGAAAACGGCAGTCCGGTCCGTATTATTCTCAACTTCAAGGGAGCATGTGACTTTTCAAATATCAAAGTCATCCGCCCCCGCGCAATTCTCCATGAAAGAATCTGCTCCGCATGCTTCTCATCACAAGCCTCTTACCGTCCCGCTCCCTTACTTCGCCGCCAACTCTCCTGCTTTCGCAAGCGCCGCATCGATGTTCGGAAGGAAATTCTCCTCTCCAATCAGTTTATCAAAACCTGCCTTTTTCATCACACTCATCGGCTGCTCGTTCACATGGGAAAGAAGTACCGTCTTTTCGGCTTTTTTGAATGCCGTACAGATATTGGTCAGATTCCGAAGCGCCGTCAGATCCATAGCGGGAACGTTCCGCATACGGATGATGACAACCTTGTCCGAATCATTCAGCGTAATGTGTGCAAAGCGGTCCGCTACGGCGAAGAACATCGGTCCGTTGATCTCGTATACGCTTACGCCTTTCGGTACGGGCTTTAATCCGTGGAGCTCGTCGGTCTGCTTTTCGTCTTCGGCGATATAGGTCCAGTTACGCACTTCGGTTACTTCCGTCATACGCTTTAAGAACAGGAACGCCGCAAGCACCATGCCGACTTCGATAGCGACTACGAGGTCAAATGCGACGGTCAGACCGAACGTCAGCAGGAGCACCAGGATATCGCTCTTCGGAGCGGTTTTGCAGATGTCGCGGAAATGTCTCCACTCACTCATGTTATAAGCAACCATGAAGAGAATCGACGCGATCACGGGCATCGGAATCCATGACGCATAAGGCATCAGAACAACAAGAATCAAAAGTAACGTTACTGAGTGCACCATGCCGGAAATCGGGGAACGTCCGCCGTTCTTCACATTTGCCGCGGTTCTTGCGATGGCACCCGTCGCCGGAATTCCGCCGAACAGCGCGGATGCGATGTTACCGGTACCCTGGGCAATCAGCTCGGTATTCGAATTGTGGTGGCTTCCGATCATACCGTCCGAAACGACGCAGGAAAGAAGCGACTCGATTCCCGCGAGGATTGCGATTGTAAATGCGCTCGGGATCAGTTCCTTCACGAGTTCAAAGGAAAACGCAGGAGCCGTGAATTTCGGAAGGCTTCTCGAGATGGAATACAGGTCTCCGATCGTATTTACCTTAAGTCCGCCGAGTTTCACAATCAAAACGCCGACGATAACGGCAATCAGAGATCCCGGAATCTTCTTGTTGATCTTCGGCCAGATAATCTGAATGGCAAGCGCGAGAAGTCCGATCAGAAGCGCCATATAATTCCATGAAGAAATGTTTTTTACGACGTTGACTGCCTTGTCGATGGTTTCCACGTTCTTCGTACCATCCGGATACGAAAGACCAAGGAAATCCTTAACCTGCCCGACGGCAATCGTCACGGCGATACCAGCGGTAAATCCGGTCGTGATCGTGTAGGGAATGTATTTGATCAAAGAACCGAACTTAAAGATACCCATCAGAATAAGAATGATACCGGCCATGATCGTGGCAAGCGCCAGTCCGCTCATACCGTGCGCGGAAATGATACCCGCTACGATTGTGGCAAATGCGGCGGTCGGCCCCGAAATGTTTACGCGGCTTCCGCCCATCAAAGCAATGATGAAGCCCGCAACAATCGCGGTATAAAGACCCTGCTCCGGGTTAGCACCGGACGCGATCGCGAGGGCGATGGAAAGCGGTAAAGCGATGATTGCAACGATGATTCCGGCAACGATGTCCTTTACCACCTGTTCTTTTTTATAGCCCTTAAGGGCAGTCATGATTTTCGGCTGAAAAACCTTCATGGAAACCTCTTTCTTCGGCCGCACGGGCCGGTTCGGTAGTTTACAAAATGATGACACAACAAGTAGGATTTTACTCTCATTCCCTGCTATTCGCAAGAATGAGAATGACCAAAAAACATGGGCATTTCGGAAAA
>CAMIWE010000103.1 GCA_946402335.1 uncultured Lachnoclostridium sp. | reverse complement strand
CGGTATAATTTTGAAATCGCTGTCATAGGCATCCCAGAGTTCCATTTTCCGCTCCTTTATAGATTACTTCTTTCCGTACTCGCGCTCCAACTTCTTTGATGAGCAAAGATATTCTCCTCCTCTTGACACCATATATGACACCATATATAATATGTTTACAGGAGGTGTTTTATGTCCCAATTTGATAAACTTTTAGCCCGTATTCGAAATTTGGACAAAAACATGCGGTTTGATGAATTGCGTAAGATCCTCGAATACTATGGATATACAATGCACGGACCATCCGGCGGGAGCAGCCATAAGACATTCCGCAAGCCCGGGTGTGTTCCGATTACGATTCCGATGCATGAGCCAATTAAGCGGGCTTATGTCGAACTCGTCAAAGCAATCGTAGAAAGTGAGGCAAACGATGAAAACACTTGAGTACTACAACAAACTTCCCTATCGCCTGGAACTGGTTCCGGATACGGAGGAAGGCGGCTACACCGCATTCTTTCCGGAATTACCCGGATGTATTACGTCCTCTGACACTCCGGAAGGTGCTCTCGCCAATGCCCTTGATGCAAAAAATGAGTGGTTTAAAGCCGCCATTGCCGAAGGCATTAAAATCAACGAACCTTCCAACGATGAGTATTCCGGTCAATTCAAACTTCGGATTCCCAAAAGCCTTCATCGGTCTCTTTCCATGAATGCCAAGAAGGAAGGCATCAGTATGAATCAATACTGCCTCTATCTTCTTTCCAAAAACGACGCTTTGTTTTCAAAAGGGGAATAAACCGATTGTTAACTACAGCTTCACAGCCTTCGTCGCAATCGATCCGCTGATGAAATTGTCAAGCACGGTACCCCCGCGGTCCTCGTAGAAACCGACGATTGCGAACCCGGCATCGATCTGTCCGCCGATCTGGTCCGTAAGGGTATGTCCCCAGATGTAGCCTTCCGCTTCCGCGATGCGTTTGATCTCCGGGTCATCCAGATGGTCAACGTCTGCGTACGGAACCTTATAGGCAGCTTTGAGTTCGCCCTGCTCCAGCTTTACCGGATCAAAAATGCACTCAAGTGCATTACTGAAACCGGCCAAAAGGATTCCCCCGCGTCTTAATACGCGGGCGCATTCCTTCCACACGGGAAGCACGTTGTCGATATAACTGTTCGACCACGGATGGAACACAAGATCAAAGCTTTCGTCGGCAAATGCCGAGAGATTCTGCATATTTCCCTGCACCGTTTTGATCTTAAGTCCGTCTCGCTCGGCAACCTGAATATCCTTATCCAACTGCGTTCTACTGTTGTCGAATACCGTGACGTTTGCTCCTGTTGACGCAAGGATCGGACCCTGCTGGCCGCCTCCGCTCGCAAGACACAGCACATCTTTCCCGGTGAGCTCCTTCGGGAACCAGTCCCGCGGAACCGGCTTCGATGGCGTCAGCAAAATGCCCCACTCGCCTTTTCTTGCCAGCGCGGTTTCCTCGCTTGAAACCGGGATAGACCACCGGTCCGCATTTGCAGACCGGTCATCCCATATTTTACTGTTTTCTTTCAGGTAATCCATATCGCTCCTCATTTTTTTGATAATGCCCGGTAATGGACCACTAACCCCGTCCCACGGGCACCAATGTTCATTGCTTCCGGTAATGCCCGTACACATGGACACCTTTATATCCGATCTTCCGATAGAAGTCGTTGCCGCCACCGGTCATAACCTCGGCGCCGAGAGGCCGAAGGTTCTTCTCGTGGTGCGCAAGCGCGGCTGCTGCCAGTCCTTTGTGCTGATGCTCCGGCACCGTGCACAGAGGTTCCATGTAAGCAAGCTTATTCTCCGGCACCCACCACATCCCGGAGAAGCAGACATAATTGTCGTCCTCATCCGCAATGACGGTGGTATACTCGTATGTTGCATGCGGTGCGGGCGAAATCGTAGCCCCGAGCACGTTCTGATAAAGCTCATGAGGACTGATGCCGCCGTTCTTCACCGGCTTCTCCCAGTCCTTAAACTCACCGTGCTCCGCCTTGTTAAATCCGTCCCACAGGCATTTGGCGACCTTCAGCGGGTCGTTGTCCAACGGGTCCGTAAAATGATACCCCTCCGGCAGCGGGTAATCGAGCGTCCCGGTCCGAAAATCAAAGTACAGATCCGATTCCTCATACGAAAGCTGATATCCGCGCTTCTTTGCTGCTTCGATCAGTGCCGTCTGGCGGCTTCCAAGCACGAGCTCCGTCGGGTCTTCAAACTTTGGAAACGCCGTTTCCGCATACTCAATCATTTCGTCTGCAAGTGCTTCATAACCGGGCCGAAGCACAAAATGGATCTCATCCGCAGTCGACTCGTAGAAGACGAACCCGACCGGTACGTCACCATCCATCCAAAACCGGTCCAGACGGTCGTAATCGCGGTCGTGCCACGACGAGGTAATTGCGTACTCGAAATACGGTGCCGCAGGTCCGTTGCTCTCTTCGTGATCATAAACCTCCGTCATCAGCTTCCACACCAGGTTGATGTCCGTCAATATCTGAAATTGTTTCGTTGAAATCATACTGCCTCCGTTCTCCGGACTGATCAGTACCGTCCGTCGCGTCTGTCCATGTAATATACAAGGTTGATACGGACTTCATGTCTTTCGATGTCGCGGTTCGTGTAGCAGTTGATGTCAAAGCCAAGCAGCTGGAAGCCCTGGCTACGATAGAACGCAATGGCTCTCACGTTGCAGGACTGGGTCTCAAGGATGACCGCTCTTCGGCCCTGGGCCTTCGCAACCTCCTTTGCCTTGTTCATAAGCGCGGTGCCGATGCCCTGTCTGTGCAGGGAATCATCCACCCACAGTTCGGTTACCATCAACCGGTTGCTCCACTCCTCGGGACATACCTCGATGCAGGCAAGCATCTTCCGCTCACCGTTCTCCTCGGTGTACATGCCATACGCCTCGGCCTTTTCCCAGTGATCCTGATAAAGGCTGTCCGGAAAATCATACTCCTCCGGCGTATGTGTCACCGGAGTGTCAAACTTCTTCTTAACAAGCTTCGCCTCGTAAGCGTCCGGGCTCTCCGAAATCTCCACGTCGAAATACTCCTCCGTGGTATAACGCATCATAATCGGAGTGCCTTTCCATTCCGCCTTCGGAAGCGGTACTATTGTATGTTCTTTCTTCATTCTTCTACCTCAAATGCTTCTTCGATGGGAACCAGATACGCAAAGCGTTCCCAGATATCCTCGTTGTAATAGCGATACGTTGTCTCGCCGTCCATATAGTCGTTGTCAAATGTGGTGTTGCAGCCCTCGGGCACGATCACGCCGTAGTCGCGGTCAAATGCAGACTTGATGGACGCATCGATGCAGTAGTTGGTTTGAAGTCCGGCAATGATTACAGTCTCCTCTCCCTTGTCCTCAAGGTACTTGCACAATTCCTTGTTGCTGAAACAGCTGTTGACGGTCTTCACGAACACCTTCTCGCCGGGCAGCGGTGCAAGTTCGTCATAAATCTCATAATCCCAGTCGCCCTTGGTGAATCCGCTTCCCT
>CAMIWE010000102.1 GCA_946402335.1 uncultured Lachnoclostridium sp. | reverse complement strand
TGATATGTACCCAGAATCCTGGACACATTATCTATGATCAACCGAAACACATGGATGCTTCCCTGTATCTTGCAGGGGGCATCCATTTTGTTTTCGCCTGGATCCGTTCGTTATTGTAGTAATCTATGTATTCTTTCAGGGAGTTCGCAAAGGCTTCGAATGTCGGATACTCCTTCTCGTAACCGTAATACAGTTCGTTCTTTAACCGTCCGAAGAACGTCTCCATGATGCAGTTATCATAACAGTTCCCTTTTCGAGACATCGACTGAATGATTCCGTGTTCTTTCAACGCGCACTGGTACGATGTGTGCTGGTATTGCCACCCCTGATCCGAATGAAAAATGAGGCCTTTAACTCTTGGAAACCTCGCAAAGGCGCGGTTCAGCATGCGATGAACTTGCTCCAGATTTGGGCTCTGTGAGAGGTCATAGGATATGATCTCGTTTGTGTTCATGTCCAGAATGGGTGAGATATAGCATTTTCCCCAAGAGAAGCTGAACTGTGATACATCTGTTGTCCATTTCTGCAGAGGCGCGTTTGCAGTGAAGTTTCTGTCAATGATATTATCTGCAACTTTTCCGACCGTTCCTGTGTAGGAGTGGTACTTCTCTTTCGGCCGCTTTCCTAACAGATTCATCTGGTGCATCAATCGCTGGACTCGCTTATGATTCACAACGATCCCCCGATGAACCAGCTCCTGATAAACGCGACGGACACCATACCGGCATTTATGGTGCTCAAAGATTGCACGGATATCGACCATCAGGTTCTCGTTTCTTTGGGTAACTTTATCCGTCTTACTGATCTCGAAATAATACGTGGATCTGGCCATTCCAATCGCTTTCAACAAGTCTCTTAAGGAGTGTCCTTCTTTGCGGAGTTCTTGGATGATCGCTGCTTTTTCGCCTTGAGTCGCGCAGCTTCCTTTTCTTCTCTCAAGGCGATCTCTTTTTTTATCACTTCAATCTCGGCCCGCATGTATTCATTTTCAGCTCTTAATCGAACTAGTTCTTCATACTCGGATTCGTTAGGTTTTGGTGGTTTTCTCGTTCCTACTTTTTTCATGTTGGAGTTCCTCGATTTACGGCCTTTCTGTTTTGGTACAAGACCATTATAACCGAAAACTTTATAATTGCGAACCCACTGATAGAGCATTCCCGAATTAATTCCTGCCTCGAGCGCTACCGATTGATTGCTTCGTCCCGCTAAAACCTGTGAAACTATCTCAAGTTTTGTTTCAGGAGTCCATTCTTTTTTAGTTCCTGTATGTTTGAGAACTTCGGGGCCATTACTGTCCTCAAGACGAACCCACCGTCGCACCATATCGCGAAAATTCTCGGGATCCTTAATCCCTTCCGGCGTCTCAGGCCACTGACCTTGACGATACAACTCAACACATTTTCTTTTAAACTCGTAGCTATAACGCATGAAAATACCCTCCTTACTGGTTTGTCCAGTAAAGAGGGTACATATCACGCGAGATACCCCGTCTTTTTTTGTTCGAAAATCAAGTTTTTCTTTATACGTTCTTTCCGTTATGTTTTCTTATAAAACGGTAATGTCTTCCAATCGCACGCACCAGCCGTTTCCGTAGCCGGTTCCGAGACACAGGCCGGGCTTGGCCGTGCCGTGATAGTCTGAGCCGCCGCTTCGCTTCAGCTGATAACGGAGCGCGAGAGACCGGAGAAGGTCCTCCTCGCCCCTCGAATACGCAGAATACCGGGTCTCCATGGCATCCAATCCGTATTCGCAGAACCGTTCAATCATCGCGCGCAATTTCTCCGGCGCAAAATGATACTGCAAAGGGTGAGCAAGCACAGCAATTCCGCCCGCCTCGTGTAGAATCCGGATGACCCTTCCGGGGTCCAGAAACTCCCGGGTTACGTAGTAATAGCTGTCGGTTGTCAGAAACCTTGCAAACGCATCCGTGTTGCTTTTGGCATATCCTTTGTCGGCCAGAGCCTTCGCAAAATGCGCCCTCGTGATTTCGGTCTTGCGGCCTTCCGTGAGGTCTTCTTCGGTTATCATGAACCCGTCCTTCTGAAAGCGGGAGAGCATTTCGTGATTCCGGACGTCTCTTGATAAGGCGGCCTCTTCGGTCAGCGCAATCAGCGGCTTATAACGGATATCCGGGAACAGTCCGAGCATATGGATGTCCCTGCCGTCATAGGAAACCGAGAATTCGCATCCGGGCACAAGCTGAAGCATTCCGCCTTCCGCCTGAATCTTTGACACTTCATCCATGGCATCCGGAATGCCCGCAAGGGTATCATGATCCGTCAGCGCGATGACCGAAAGCCCGATTGCGGCAGCCTTCCGCATCAATTCGCGCGGCGTATCCGACCCGTCGGAAGCCGTGGAATGCGTGTGCAAATCGACACAGCCTGCCGGTAATGTTGTTTCTTTCTGAAAATCCGTCATATCCGTCTCATTTCCCGCAATAAATGTGTACAACATATCTATTGTAGCATATCGGAGGTGCCTCTGCAACGGCCGTTATTCAGCGAAAAATGGGATGACAAACCGGCTTTTTTATGCTATAATAATCAAAAGGAAATCATTCCTGGGGTGTTCGACAACTCCTGTGTTTTTGAACCTACAACATTTAAAAGGGATTCCTATATCGCTGAGTGGATGTCAGGCCTCCTTTGAGTGGAAGGCAGCAAGCTCAGTTGCGGTCACCCACCTAGCATTGGCTAGGAGTCAAGAAGCAGGAAACGGCATTCCGGGAATCAATCGCATGAAACGGGCTTCGCAACTGCGGAGCCCTGTTTTTTGGAGGAGAAGATGTCATTACGCTACATAATCGGAAGTGAAGGAAGCGGCAAGACCGAATGGATGTACCAAGAGATGCTCCGCCTTTGTGAGGAGCGGCCGGACTGTTCCGTGTATTATCTTGTTCCGGACCAGGCGACGTTACAGGCGCAGAAGGACCTCGTAGCGCGCCATAAGAACGGCTGCGTGATAAATATCGATATTCTGAGTTTCAGCCGGCTCAAATACCGTCTGATAGAAGAGCTCGGGGACTGCTTTCCG
Source organism: uncultured Lachnoclostridium sp. (assembly GCA_946402335.1). Lineage (GTDB taxonomy): Bacteria > Bacillota > Clostridia > Lachnospirales > Lachnospiraceae > ISDg. The sequence goes on along the minus strand of CAMIWE010000102.1, from coordinate 623 downwards.
ACGATTCTTACGGATATCGGGAAAAGCATGGTGTTAAAGAAGGTTCTCTGCGAAACCGACGACCGGACCGTTCTTTACAGCGGAAAGCATAAAAAGCCCGGATTTGTTTCCGAGATGAAGTCCATGATTTCCGAGTTCCAGCGGTATCTGGTCGATGCGGATAAGCTGCAGGAGTTATCGGAGGCGTCGGATGATTTGGTCCTTAAGGATAAACTGTCGGATCTGTCGATAATCTTAACGGAATTTCGGAACAGTCTCGGTGACCGTTTCCTTACCGAAGAGGATATCTATACGGCGATGTGTCCCCTTGCGGAACGCTCGAAGAAGCTTAAGGGCGCCTATCTCTTTTTAAACGGATTCACCGGGTTTACGCCGTCACAGTTTCAGCTGCTTCGTAGTCTGATGCGGGTTTCCGGGCAGATGACATTTGCCCTTACGATGGATGAGGAGCTTTTCGGAAAGACCATCCGCGCGGAATCGATGTTTCACATTACCGCTAAGACGATTGCGTCGCTCGGAAAGATTGCAGACGAGGAAGGAATTTCTGTCGAAAAGCCCGTGCTTCTTTCATCAGGAGAAGATAAGGACGCGCTTTCTTTCGTGCAGAACCATCTGCTTCGAAA
>CAMIWE010000101.1 GCA_946402335.1 uncultured Lachnoclostridium sp. | reverse complement strand
AATCAAGGGCGGACAGGCTCATGGTGCTCGCGTAGACCGTCTTCACGGCGTTATCAAACTCGGTAAGCCGCTCCTCAAGGGTTCCGCGGTTGATACAGAAGACAGATTCGTATTTGCCGGCAAATGCGTTTCCGAACCCGTCCTCAAGGATACTGCTCGAGCGGATGATGTACGGGTCCTGCCCGTAGTATTCGATGATCCGGGTAAACTGCTCCTTCATCGCGTCAGAAAAACTTCCGCTCTTTAGTTTCTCCGCAAATTCCGCGGCAAGAGTGAAGTACCCTTCGTCCGTGCGCTGCCGTACGCGCATGTCCCAAAGGTTATTGTCGACGATGTAAGTATAATAAAGGTCCGACCCGACATAGAAAGAGTCGTGGGGCTCCAAAACTTCACTGATATCGCTCTCCCGGTTACGGATGATGGCCCGGGCGAGCAACATACCGCAGGCTTTGCCGCCGATCATGCCGGTTCCGATCATATGGTCGCGGACCGCAAAATAATCCTCGGGCGTGAAGTTCCGCTTCACCATCTCACGCATCTTCTCGTCCCGGGTCATCATGATGTTGCACATTCTTGAGCAGGCTTCCGTCACGTCGATTCCGGCCTCGTGCTGCAGCTTCGCGCGGTTAAAGAACCGGTCCCATGAGTCGGAATACTGCTCCTCGGCGGAGCGCTGCGCGCGGCCTAAAGTCTGGTAAAACCGGCTTGAAATGACACCGTCAAGGATTGGCCGGAACGCCCCGGTAGCCGGGTCGTAAGTATGAGGCAGGAACATCGTATCGGAATTCCGGTTCCACACCTTCTCAGGCCGCACATACACGGCTTTCGCGTCCGAATAGACATCAAAGAACAGCTGCGTCGTATTTAAAATCTTATTGATGGCCTGCACGGAATGCTTGCCTCTTATAATCGGGAAGAATGCGACGGTGTCGAGAATAAACAGAAACGGACAGGTAACCCTAAAGAAGTTTCCCATCATCAGGTCCGTTGCCCACGCCGTCTGCAGCTCCGACAGGCAGTCAAATACGTAAAAAGCATCCTTTCCTTCCTTCTCAATTAAATTATGAATGTCCATCGTGAAATTCTCAAACCGGTGGTTGAGCGGTACCTCGATGGTCTTTACCTCCGGACAGGGTTCCAGTAACGGTTCGTGGCTTGCAAACCGGAAATAGATAATGTTCCGTTTATCCTCCTTCGCCTGGCGGACATAGGGCTCCATGAACAGCCGGAACTCGGACAGATCCGACACCCTCCACACAACATTGTCCCCGAGCCTTATATGATCAAGTGCCTCGTCCATCTCCGGGATTCCGCTTTTTATTTTATCAAATGCTGCCATCACGCACCCCTTTCTACGAAAAAAAGACGCTTCGCCCTTACGGGTGAAACGTCTTTGCTTCACATATCTGTATCCTTATCTTATCATTGAGAAACCGCAAAATCAAGAAAGAGTTCCGCCGGTGACGGTCTTTCTTACACGGAAGGGCGCACACCTCGCTACCTTACCCGCACGAACTTCCGGTCTTCCAGTTTGTAAATGATGTCGCACGCTTCCGCAAGACTTGCGTGATGCGTTACCATCAGAACCGTCTTTCCGCCGCGCAGTTCCCGGAGCGACTCAAGAATCGCCTCCTCGGTTTCCATATCAAGCGAAGCCGTGGCTTCGTCCAAAACAAGCAGTTCGAAATCCTTATAAAGAGCCCTCGCCAGTGCCAGTCTCTGCCGCTGGCCGCCCGACAGTCTCGTGCCGTTGTTTCCGACCATCGTATCAAGCCCGTCCGGCATGGCCTCTACATCCTCATACAGATGCGCGCAGCGGAGACACTCGATGACCTTTGCCTCGTCCGCCGTCGAAGGGTCGTTCATAAACGTTACGTTATCGCGGATTGTAAATCCTGCAAGGTATACTTCCTGCGGGATATAACTGATCAGTCTGCCGAGATTGGCTCCGTCCGGCACGATGTCAAATCCGTCGTACAGAATCCGGCCGGACTGCGGCTTGTACAAGCCGATCAGCAGATCGAGAAATGTCGTCTTGCCGATACCCGAACTTCCGGTAATCGCGACTGTTTTGCCTTTCGGAATCACGATGTCCGCGCCCTCGAAAACCGGTGTGTCACCGTCCTCGTAGGTAAATGTAAGCCCTTCCACACGAATCTCATGCTCAAATGTCGGACACACTTCCGCGGAAGCTTTGTCATTTTCCCGAACAATTACCTTATAGGATTCCATGCCTTCGTGGAAGCGCGAATAACCGGCCTCGGCATAGCCGATTCCGATCAGATTCCGAAGAATCCCGCCTGAAAGCGGCAGCATCTTAACAAGAACCGTGACAAATACGACACACGCCGACAGGTGCCCACTGATATCGATCCTCATTGCAATCAAAACCGCAAGGAGGAAGAACACAACCGCCTGCAGAATATCCGAAGTAATGACGGAAACGATCTGCGAGAACATCGCGAATTTCTTCTGTTCCGAAACCAGTTCTCCGTCGGCCTCGTCAAATCTTCTGAGCAGCTCTTCCTTACCTCCGCTGACTTTTACTTCTTTATAGGACCCGAATGTGTTATAAATCGTTTCATTGGTCCGGATCTCGAGCGCCCTGACACGTTCGCTGTAGCTTCCGATACGGATCCGGTTGACAAAATACAGAATCACCAGAAGAACAAGGACGCCGCCGAAACTCGCAACGCCGACAACGCCCGAAGACACGACAAGCACAACCGCGTAACCGATCATGGTTGCAAGGCTCAGCGCAAGGCCCTTTGCGCTTATCAGTATTCCGACCGAGGACGCGACATCCCTGCGCACTCTTGCAAGATTCTGGGCGTATGTAATCTTACGGTGGGCGGACAGTTCCTCCTTCAGCTGGAGCTCGTACATTTTCCGCGATAGTTTGTGCCCCGCGTCATACCGGAACGCATTCTCCCCATACGCAAACAACAAGTCAAATCCCGTCTTTACAATGAGCAATGCACCGATTCCCAGAACCTTCCAGAGAAGGTTCGCTCCGGCTTCGCCTTCCGCCATTTCAGACAGGATCGGGAGCAGCATGGAAATACTGAACACATCGATTACCGGTCCCAAAAGGCCGAGAATCGTCTGCATGACAAGCCTTCTGCGGTCTTTTGAGTCGATGGCGCTGAACATATATTTTAACGCTTTTCCCATGGAAACCTCCGGTTATTTCGGATTACAGAATTCCCTTCTCTTTCAGATACGAAAGAAAACCTTTGCATCCTTTTTCAATGTCGCGGTACGCCTGCTCGAAATTATCCGTGTACCACGGGTCGCTCACATCACGGTCCGAGCCGGCAAATGTGAGCATCTTATATATCTTGCCCTCTGCCTGCGTATGGCCGGTCATCCGCTCCATGTTGCGGATATTCATACCGTCCATCCCGATGAGATAATCATAACAGTTATAATCGTTTTTCTCAAGTTGTCTTGCGCGCTTCCCGGAAAAATCGGTATATGCGGTCTTTCCGATGCCGTGCTGCCTGAGCTCCGCTTTCGCCGGCGGGTACACCGGATTGCCTCGCCCGTTCCAGATCTCCTCCGTGCTCGTGGCCGCGGAAGCAATCTCAAAGCAGTCCGTGAGCCTCTGCTTTTCCACCAAATCTTTCAAAATGAATTCCGCCATCGGGGACCGGCAGATGTTGCCGTGGCA
>CAMIWE010000100.1 GCA_946402335.1 uncultured Lachnoclostridium sp. | reverse complement strand
CTGATTGCTGCGCTGTCGGTCAGCAGCATGGCGAGGCGGTCGAGGCCGTAGCCGATACCGCCGGTGGGCGGCATGCCGATCTCGAGGGCGTTCATGAAGTCCTCATCGGTCGTATTTGCCTCTTCGTCACCTGCGGCAAGTGCCTTCTCCTGCGCTTTAAAGCGCTCACGCTGGTCGATCGGGTCGTTAAGCTCGGAATATGCGTTGCACATCTCCCAAGTGTTGATATAGAGCTCAAAACGCTCTACATAGCCCGGCTTATCGGGTTTACGCTTCGTGAGCGGGCTGATCTCTACGGGATGGTCCATGATAAATGTGGGCTGAACCAGATGCTCCTCAACGAATGCCTCGAAGAACAGATTCAGGATGTCGCCCTTCGTATGACGGGCTTCAAACTCCACATGATGCTCCTTCGCGAGTGCCTTTGCCTCGTCGTCATCCTTAACCTGATCGAAATCGATGCCGGAATACTGCTTCACGGCCTCGGTCATCGTAAGGCGTGCAAAAGGCTTTCCGAGGTCAATCTCGGTGCCGTTATAGCTGATCTTCTCGGAGCCGCATACTTCCTTTGCAAGGTAGCGGAACATCGACTCGGTCAGCTCCATCATTCCGTAGTAATCGGTGTATGCCTGATAGAGCTCCATCAGCGTAAACTCGGGGTTATGTCTCGTATCGCAGCCCTCGTTACGGAATACGCGGCCGATCTCGTAAACGCGCTCCAAACCGCCGACAATCAGTCTCTTCAGGTAAAGCTCAAGGCTGATGCGGAGCTTTACGTCCTCATCAAGAGAATTATAATGCGTCTCGAACGGTCTTGCTGCAGCACCGCCTGCATTGGCTACCAGCATGGGCGTCTCAACCTCCATGAAGCCGCGGCCGGAAAGGAAACTGCGGATGCAGGAAATCATCTTCGATCTCTTGACAAATGTGTCCTTTACCTCGGGGTTCATGATCAGGTCGGTATAACGCTGACGGTAGCGCATGTCGGTATTGGTCATGCCGTGGAACTTCTCGGGAAGAACCTGAAGGCTCTTGCTGAGAAGGATCAGTTCGGATGCATGCACCGAAATCTCGCCGGTCATGGTGCGGAAAGCGTAACCCTTCACGCCATAGATGTCACCGATATCGGACTTCTTGAAATCCGCATAGGACTCTTCGCCGATCGCGTCGCGGGATACATATACCTGAATGCTGCCCTTCAAATCCTGGATGTTGCAGAAGGAAGCCTTACCCATCACGCGCTTGAACATCATACGTCCCGCGATGGAAACTTCGATCGGCTGTGCATCCATGATGGCACGGCGCTCGTTGTAATCGTTCTTCTTCACCTCACGGGCAGTGGCCTCGTCGAGTCCGTCAGTGTCCGGAGCAGTACGACCGGCAAGGAGTTTCTCCTCAAGCGCGGTGTACAGATTCTTCACATCATCCGTGTGATGTGTCTGGTTATATTTCGTAATCTGAAAAGGATCCTTGCCTGCTGCCTGCAGTTCTGCAAGCTTCTGTCTGCGGATCTTTAAAAGCTCGCTGATATCCTCATTCTGATTCGCGTTATTCTGTTCTGCCACGATAAACCTCCGCGCATTCTCAGGTCGCAGACTTGTGAATGCTCATAATCTTGTAAGTGAGTAATCCGGCGGGTGCCTCAACCTTGATCTTGGAGCCCTTCTTCGCACCGATCATCTCGCGGCCTACGGGAGACTCGTTGGAGATCATGCCCTTCAGTGCATTCGCCTCGGTGGAACCAACCAGTTTATAAATAACCTGCTTGCCGGTATCAACGTTCTGCAATTTAACTTCGCAGCCGATCTGAACGGTATCCAGGTCGATTTCGTCTTCGTCAACAACTTCTACGTTTTTCAGAAGTTCCTCAAGTTCTTCGATACGGGCTTCAATCTCTCTCTGCTCTTCCTTTGCGGCATCGTATTCCGCGTTCTCGGAAAGGTCGCCCTGTTCTCTTGCTTCCTTGATCTTCTGAGCAATCTCTTTACGTGTTACAGTCCGAAGTTCGTCAAGTTCCGCCTCCAGTTTCTTAAGTCCCTGGGACGTAAGAATCTTCTTCTCTGCATTTTTCTGTGCCATGAATCGGTACCTCCGTGAATTGTTGTTTCACAAACCCATCCTGTAAGGATGGAATTATAGTTACACACTTCCCCAATATAGACCACTTCAGGACTCTTTGTCAATCTTTTTCTCGCCTGCAACGTATGCGGAAAATGCCATTCCCGTATATTTCTTAAAGCAGCGGCTGAAATAGTTCGGATCCGGGATGCCGACCTCGGCCGCAATCAGATACATCGCCTTGCCGGTGAGGGCTGCTCTCTTGGCATGCTCCATCCTGCATTTCAAAAGATAATCACTGAAGCTTTCGCCCGTGTCATTCTTAAACTTACGGCTCAGATAACTCGCATTGAAGCCGAATGCCTGCGCCACCTTTGTCAGGTTCAGGTCCGGCTCGAAATACGTGGTCTGCAGGTATTCCTTGACCCGCTCCGCGCTGTTCGTGCCCTTCTCGCCTTCCACTGCCGGCTGCTCCTCCGCGGGGCCTTCCTTCGGAAGCGGATTCTTCTCCTTTAACACCTTGTAAAGGCGCGCAAGGGTCTGGTTGATGTCCGCCTTCTCAATCGGTTTTAAGCGATAGTCAAATACGCCGAGACCGATGCAGTCGCGCGCATACTGGAATTCGTCATATGCCGTAAGCATAATGATAGAAAGGTCCGGATAACGGCCCTTTGCCAGTCGCGTAAACTCGATACCGTCCATGAACGGCATTTGAATGTCAACGAAGCAGATGTCCGGCTGAATCTCATCAATCGTATTGATTGCCTCGATTCCGCTGGAAGCCGAGCCGACTACTTCCATCTCATAAGCCTGCCAGTCGATCATCTTCGTCAGGAGCTTATAAATCGCGGGCTCGTCATCGATTATCATTACTCTGTACACCCTGAATACCTCCGCACTTCGTATGATATTCTCTATCCCCAAAATATACTTCCAATACTATACCAAAAATCACCCCTGCGTTCAAGCATTTTTATCGTATTTGATACTCTTTATGTCGTATTCTATGTACATTTTCCGCAATTTTATGTCTGCTTTGAAAAACTGCGCGATTCCGTTTGCTGACACAAAAAACCGGCGGAACCCGAAGGCTCCGCCGGCATTGTTTACTCATTACATTTCGATGACGATGTCGTTGTCCGCTTTCAAAATGCTGTCGCGGATCAGAATGCCGTCAATCTTTGTTCCGTTTACGGTAACGCTCTTCACACCGTGCTCGGAACCGTTCGGGTTGTTCACGGTAACGTTCAGTACCTTGCCGCGGAATACCTTGCGCATCGTGTAGCTCTTCCATGCGGAAGGAATGGAAGGATCGATTACAATGCCTTCGGCCTCGGGATTCAGTCCGAGGATTCCTTCGGTCGTTCCTACCATTACCGTCGATGCGGTACCGGTGAGCCAGTGTACGTGTGCGCGGCCTGCGAACGGGCTGTCCTTGCCTTCCACGAACTGTCCGAATACGTAGGGCTCAAGAACGCGGGTTTCAATGCGGTCGTTGTAGTTGGCCGGAGCTGCCTCGGACCAGTACTTAAATGCACGGTTGCCGTGGCCGAGCTTGGACTCAGCGAGGATCAGCCAGCCCTGCGGCTGTGAGAAGATACCTGCATTCTCCTTTACGCACTTGTTGAAGCATACCATTAAGGCGCCGTCAAATGCATGGTTCTCATAAGCCGGATACATAACCATCGCGCCGTAAGGCGTATTCAGTTCACGCTCTACGGAATCCATGGCGAGTTCCTGCTTCTCCTTCGTGCCGAAGTCGGCGATTACCGACCAGGACTGCGGATTCAGCCACATCGAAGCCTCCGGATCGGTTCTCTTACCGATAACCTCGCCGTCTTCCTTGTAGCCGCGGATGTAAC
>CAMIWE010000099.1 GCA_946402335.1 uncultured Lachnoclostridium sp. | reverse complement strand
CAGATGATCGGCGGCAAGGATGCCGGCTCCGATATCGGTCGAACAGGCAAGAACTTCGGTCAGGGCAAGAACTCCTGGCTCACCGGTACCGCTGCATGGAACATGGTTGCCATCTCCCAGTACATTCTCGGTATCATGCCCGACTTTGACGGTTTGAAGGTTGACCCTTCGATTCCCGCAGAATGGGACGGCTTCACCGCGACCAGACAGTTCCGCGGCGCAACCTACAACATCACCGTGAAGAACCCGAACCATGTATGCAAGGGCGTTAAGTCCCTTACCGTTGACGGCAAGGCCGTTGCCGGTTCCGTAATCCCGGTACTCGGCGCAGGCGTTCACGAAGTCGTTGTAACGCTTGGTTAATCTTTCGCAAAACCAAAAGAGCTTCGCATCCTGACGGTGCGAAGCTCTTTTTTATCGGGATACAGAAAATCCCCGGAGCACGGTTCTCCATGTTCCGGGGATATTTTTTATTCGTTAAAAGTTTTATTTCACTTTCTGATAATAGCGAACGGCTGCATAGTATGCATCCGGGTTTGTATCAAGCATCACTAAGATGCCGTCCTTACGGATGGTCATGTAATAGGTGTAGCCGGGATCGCCCTTTCTCGGGGTTTCCACACACCAGAGCGGTTCCACATAAAGCGGCTCCGGGTCATAGGTAAGGCGGTACATCTCTACGGTCTTTCCTTCCGTAAACTCCGCCTCGCCGTTCGGCTCGAAGATCCATTTGCCCGTGATGCCCTCCTCTTCGGCTTTCCATTCCCAGCCTTCCACTTCTCCGCCGACAAGCTTCCACTCGCCGGTCAACTGCTGAAGGATATCCTCCGGAATTCCGTAGAAGAACGGATTCTCAATGTACATGCTTACATAATACTCATACAGCCCGGTATATGTCGTGGACACTTCGTAGGTATATCCTTCGGGCGATGTTGCATATAGGGAACGGCCTTTTTCATAATCGACAAAGTCCATCGTTTCAAGCGACCAGAACGCAAGACCTTCGTTGTATTCCTGCTCGGTGCAGGGCACATCATTCCTTGAATAGTTCGTCTGCGAACCTTCCGGCATATCAATCGTCTGCGAGAAGAATCCGTCCGCATGTGTTATCGTTGTTCCCGAAAGCGTATAAATATCGGTCATGGAAGCGCCCATTCCCATGTATCCGGATGTTATAATGTTCTCCTGTCTTCTGTACCGGCAGGTGCCGAACGAACCGAAGCTGCCGAGTTCCACAACCTTTTCACCGTCATAAATGCAGACATTGACGGGATTGGCATGCGCTCCGGCTTCTGCCCACCAAAGTTCCGGCGTCTCGTCGGCATTTAAAAGGAACACGCCGTAACGGACAAAGGAACGCATATCCTCGGGAATCGTATTCACCTTTGCATCCAGATACTCGCCGAATGCAAGCAGGGCCTGATTCGGGCAGTCAAGCTTCAAACTGCTGATACCGGGATCCGGCGTCGGTTCGGGGGTCGGCTCGGCCGTAGGTTCGGCGGTAGGCTCCGCAGTGGGTTCCGTTGTAGGCTCGTCCGTCGGCTGTTCCGTCGGGGTTGCCTCCGTATCGCGGTTACGCCCTTTGCCCTTCTTCGGACCGTCTTCGTCTTCTCCGCATGCGGCCAGAAGGGAAACCATTAACATAAGAATCAAAAACAGGGAAAGTCTTTTCTTCATACCACGTCACCTTTCTTTCCAATTCGTTCCGTGAAGAGCCGTTTCACTTTTTATTCGGGGTCCAGGCCGTCCTTGCTGTAACGGCCTCCGGCGTTCCAGAGCTCCCATCCGGCCTCATAACCGGCATCGTAGGTTGCATTGATCTGGGCGCGGACTTCCGCTCCGCCGTAGGAAATATGACCGGTAACCCAGGTCGCCGTAAATGCCTGCAGCCACGGGCGCACCTGCGCGCAACGGCCCTTCGCCACATTTACCGCAAGCACGCGCTTTGAATCGAGCATTGCGTTATAGATCAGATTATACGGGTCCGCATCCGGAACCGGAATGTTATAATACCCGCGCCCGTAGTGCGACGGGTAAACCATCGGACATATGAAATCAAGATAACTCGACATATCCGCGTAGTTCTGTCCTACGGCAGCCGCATCCACGGTACTGCTCAAGACAACGCCGAATACGTCTACCGAGACAAATACGCCGAGGGGCTTTAAATTCTCGCAGGCGTATTTGACGAAACCGGTAATCGCGGCTTCCTTGTTCTCGGTCGTCATCTCCTGGCCGAAATCCGCATCCTTTACCTTCACGTCGGTAGAGAAACGGCAATAGTCAAAGTTTACTTCGTCGAAACCGAGCTTTGCACAGACTCTTCCGACCTCGGTCAGGTATTCCCACACATCGGTATTGAACGGGTTCATCCAGGTGTAGCCGCTGCTGTCCTTCATCAGGGTGCCGTCCGCCATATGTACGCCGTAGCTTTCATTGCTTCGTACGCTCCGGATATCACGGAAGCATACGACACGGGCAATCAGATAGACATTGTGTTCCTTTAACGTCTGGATCTTATCATTAAAATGATCGAACATCAGACGTTCGTTCGTCATGTTTCCGAGCATGACGGAATCGTTGCTGGCCGTGATAAAGCCGTCATCGTTTTTAATGTCGATGACCACGGCGTTCAGTTCGGTCGTATCCAGAAGGTCGAGAAGAAAATCCCATTTCAGGTTTAACGTCTCCGGGGTAACATAGATTCCCTTTACCTGCCGGCGTTCACGGTTGTCCTCAAACTCCTCCATCCACATATCGTCTTCGGAGAGGCCTTCGCGGTACCGGTCCAGATAAAGCCCGTAGGGCGCAACGTCCGAACTGGAAATGATCTGGATCGGGTTCTCGCCGGACTGCGTCGGCGTGGCTTCCCTGGCCGCGTATTCCGTCACCTTGGTCCCGACCGATTTCCGGTAAATGCCGTACCCGAGCGCTGCGCATGCCACAAGCGCAACCAGCGTAAAGAACAGCTGCTTGCGGCGGATTGCACGTTTCGTCCCGGAACGGTACTTGACGTTCGCTCTGTTTCCGTATCTCTGACCTGCCATAGATTCTCCTTTAACCGGAAGTTACTGCTGCGCCCCCTGATCCTTCTTGAGGCAGCAGTTCTTATACTTCTTACCGCTTCCGCAGGGACACGGATCGTTACGTCCGATCTTCGCCTGCGTATTGACTACGGTATGGGATTTTCTCTGCTGTAAAAACAGTTCCTTTCTGCGTTCCTCGGGAATGATAGCCTCCCACTGGGGCAGATTGTAAAGCCAGTCTGCTTTGGCTTCGCACATATTGTAGTAAAGCTTCTCCGGGTCAAATGCGAGGCTTACCTCGGTTTCCGCGGTCATTTCCTCGATCGGGTTCGGCTTCTTAAGACTGTCGTTGATTCCGTCTAAGAATCCGGCAAATGTCTTCAGTTTCATTCCGTAACGGTCCGCCAGTTCCTGCACCGTTCCCTTCACCTCGGTTTCGGGATTCGAAAGCAGCTGCTCGTACACGTCCTTTTCGGCCGCGAAATAAGCCGCCCAGAAAAACTGATCCTGCTTCGGGTTCCGCTTCTGCTGATAAGCTTCTTCGTACCAGGTTTCCAATAATGTGCTCATGTTTTGTTACTCCTTGTCCTCTGTTTGATCCGTTTCTTCGGAAGCGTCTGCTTCTTTGAGCATTTCGTTGACTGCAAACTCATCCCTGTGAACACGGTTATATATCGTTATCAAAACCCATCCGAATACCGCAACCGCCACAAAGCCGAACATTCCCGTCATCAAAAGGCCCATTCCGGTCTTTCCGCCGGTAAATGCCCCGACAAATGTTAAAACGATCGATGCCAGTTCCAGTACCACGATCAGGATCGCAACAACTTTCGTATATTTACTCGTCAGCATGGTTCTCCTCCCCGCTTCTTAAAAATGCGAGCCATTCCTTGATCTTCTTCTCATATCCGAGATCTCCCGGCTCATAAAATGTCGTCCCTTTATACTCGTCCGGCAGATACTGCTGCCGGCTGAAATGATTCGGATAAAGGTGCGCGTATTCGTATCCGACCCCTCTTCCGAGCTTCCCGGCGCCGCCGTAATGGGCATCCTGCAGATGCGGCGGAACCGCGGGCGTCTTTTCGTTCTTCACCGCTTCCATCGCTTTGCCGATTGCCTCAACCGCAGCGTTGCTCTTCGGGGCGCAGGCCACATAAGCCGCCGCCTGGGAAAGAATGATCTGGGCCTCCGGCATTCCGACCCGCTCCACCGCCAGGGAAGCCGCCACGGCAACCTGCAGCGCCTGCGGGTCTGCGTTTCCGACGTCCTCTGCCGCGCAGATCATGATTCTTCTTGCGACAAATGTGACTTCCTC
>CAMIWE010000098.1 GCA_946402335.1 uncultured Lachnoclostridium sp. | reverse complement strand
ACTTCGTTCCTTCCGCTCATGTACGTGCGCTCGGCATTCACACCGCGGACTTCGTCCGCTTCCGTCCGTCTGTACCGCAGCTCACCGGAAACTCCGTTTCCGTGAGCCGCGATTCAGACGCCCGCAGGCTGAGCCTGTGTGAATGCTCTCGCTTAGCGCGCAAAAAAAAGCCCCGATACCTTGCGGTATCAGGGCATAATATACGCAGTAATCGGTTGTGTGCCGTGTCGGCAGAATGACCCTACTGTGCTATCTTACACTTCTCCGGGAGGTATATATAGTATTGGTATGGTTGTCAAGATGCTTACGAACGAAAATAATCATTGATATACCTCCTTTCTGCCTTTCGGCGACTCACAGTAATATTCTGTCAGTTTCTGCTGACATTGCCGATTATACAGACCATATGCCGAAATGTCAAGAACAAAAAAATGCCTCTCCCGTCACCACACGGGAGAGGCGGCTCTTTTTAGAGCTTATACAACCAAATTGGCATCCGCTTTCGGATCGGGTGCTTTTCTTTTGTCTATAGTATAGCATACGAATTGCAGGGAAAGCAAGTCTTTCTTTGCTTTCCGCACCATCCACTAGGATAACACCACATTCGATACATACAGCATCACGACCATTGCCACGCAGACCAGAAACAGCCCGAGCATAAGAAACAGGTGCCGTTTCCGCTCGGCATAAAGCGTTGCGATGAATTCGCGGACGAACGCATTGATCCAGAAGTACCATCGGGTCCGGCTTCCGATGCCTTCCGCCTTCAGTCCGACCGCCGTCGCGAGAAGCCCTGCGCGGAACACATGGTAATTGGTTGTGGCAAATGCGACCCTTGCCTCCGGATTCCGCTCCCGGATTAACCCGGCGGAGAACTTCATATTTTCCTCCGTGTTGACGGAACGGTCTTCGATCAGAAGCTGTTCGTCCGGGATGCCCTGCGAACGCAGGTAGTTTCCGATGGCGGTACCTTCCGCGATTACTTCGTCGGCGCCCTGTCCGCCCGAGGGGATGTAAACAATCTTCTTTCCGCCTGCCGCCTCCTGCATGCGCCCGAACTCAACCGCCCGGTCCGCGCGGGACTGCAGCAGCTTCGTAAGGGTTCCGTCCTTGCGGATCATGGACCCGAGAATTATGATAAAGTCCTTATCCTTTGCCGGCAGCCTGCGGGCGGCTTTCACGCTGACGATGATCGTGCCGATCAGGATGCACTCAAGATATGCGGTCAGAATGCTGCACGAACTCTCAAGGAACAGTTCAATGAAACGGCCAATCCCGCTCCATTTGTGCACATCCATCACATTGGAATACTGCAGAAAGGTCTCAATAAATTCGGGCATAAGCGCCATCACGCTGAGCAAAACACCCAGCATAAACGCAAGGATATTGTGCCATGTCTTCCCTTCTTTGCGGATCAGCTGGATATTGGAAACCGTCACGAAGACAGCCGTGATCAGAATCACCGGGAATGAAAACAGTGTCAGCCATCTGGCCGCGTTCAGCATCGCAGTGACCACGCCGATTGCCCCCGTATTGGCCTTCACCTGCAAAATCTGCAAAAGCAATACGGCCGCTAGAAAGAGAATCACGCCGTAATACAGAATATTCCGGTATTGGTACAGATTCTGCTTCATGCTTCTGCGAAGCTTTCCGATGCATATGAAGAGCAGCACTGCCAGATAGCAGCACAGCACAACCCGTATGGTAAGCATTCCGGTGCACTGCCCGAAATAGTCATCCTCGGTGATCACGCCGTTTTTGTGCACATACAAAACCGAAATGCTGCCGTCGCTGCCTTCCGTATCATCCGAGAACCGAAGGCGCAGGTACGCCTTTCCGGGTACGTCTTTAGAGCGCAGTCGCACAACCGCCTCCCCGTTCACATACTCCGTGCCGAGAATGGTCATCGATTCCTCGCCTTCTCCGTCCCAGAATTCCGCAATAATTTCGCCCTGTTTCCGCGTCTGCTGATGGTATTCATACTCGTCTGCAACGATCACGATGTAAACGTATCCTGCCACAAGCAGAACCACTCCGAGAAGTGCTGCGTAAAGCGTCGAATTTGCCCAAAAATGCTCTGAAAACCGTTTCACCGTAAACTACCTTTCATCCTGCTTCAAAATCTGTTTTACGAAGAAAACCGCCTGGTCGCGGTTGCAGCGCTCCGCAACCGGCAGCCGGAGGTTCACATGGAATACGTGCGCGACCTCGGTATCCTCTTCCTTGCCGTAAACCCTCCATTTGGCCATAACGCCCTTCTTTCGAAGCAATGCGGCAAATGGCCTGCACTCCTCCGCCAGGAAATCATTCACGGCCGAGAACACATAGGTCGGCGGATAATCCGCCGTGATATACTCATAAACTTCCGTCCGCGGGTCGTCCGCCATGCTCACGTCGCCGACGTAATCAAGCATCACCTCGTTGTCCGGACCTGTAATCCTGGAACGGATGTCATACATGCCGCAGGCAAGCGAAATCCCGCGCAGCACAACCCTCTTCGGCACGGTCCACCCGAACAGCTTCGCATATGCCTTGTTCGTGCATATGCAGGCAAACTGGCTCACCAGCTGCGCTCCCGCTGAATCCCCGACCATAAAAACATTATTGATGTCGAGGCCGTATTTCTTCGCGTGGGCCGAGATCCATTTGAATACCGCCAGCGTGTCCTCAAGCGGTGCCGGGAACTTATGTTCCGGTGCAAGCCGGTAGTTAAAATTCACCACGGCAAATCCGAATCTTGCAAGCCGCATCGCATAGAAACGGTACAGTTCCTTGTCGCCGTAGAAATACCCTCCGCCGTGAACGTTCACGATCACCGGAAGGGCCTTGCCGGCCTCCTCTGCGGGCCGGTACACATCTAACAGATTGGCCTCACCGTACGGTCCGTAGGAAATGTTACGGTACTTTACCACGTCGTCCGGTTCCGTAAGCCCTGCGTCACGCTTTGCATCGTTCTTCGCCCACAGTTTGCGTGTCTTAAGCACTCTTGCCGGAACCTTCCCGCAGGTGCCCGGCGTACTCTCCTTTGTCTTCGCCATAATACCCTCTCCTTATATACGCTTTGGTGTGAAAACACAGTGTTATTATACTATACACAGGCTCTGTTCTCAATGGATTATACCATTGATTTCGGGGCATTTCGTACCAGAGCCCGCCATCAGGTTTCCTCGCGCGGCAATGCTTCCCGTATCCTTACACACACAAAAAAAGCGGACGGTTTGCACCGCCCGCTCAAGGGTCATTGCTTATTCATTCTTTTCGATTGCATCGGCTGCCGCGTCTGCTACCGCATCGGCTTCATCGGCCGCAAGCTCCTCAGCAAAATCCTCTGCCTCGCCGGCTGCTTCGGAAACCGCTTCCTCCGCGTCATCGGCGTATTTGCCGAGGATCGAAGCCACGTCATCGGAGTACTGCTCGGGAACGTATTCCTCGGCAGCTGCAACCGTTTCCTCTGCCTCCGAAACCGCTTCACTTACGGTTTCCTTCACGGTTTCGGCCGTGTCGGAAACAGTCTTGGTAACTGCGTCGTCAACCTTCTTGGCTTCCGCGGTAATCTTCTCATACGCATCGTCAATCTCTGCCGCGGTTACAGCAGCCTCAGCAGGCTTCTGCACTTCCACCGGCTTCGCAGGTGCAACGGGTGCTGCGGGAGCTGCCGGTGCAACAGGCGTCGCAGGGGTCTCCGGTAAAGGTTTAATGAAGCTCGGCGTTGCCGGATTGACCGGTGCAGGATTGGCCGGTGCCGGTACAAACGGAGCCGAACCGGGCTGTCCGGGATTGGCCGGAGCAATTCCTGCAGGCTTACTCTCGCCCTCGGTCTTGCTCTTCACATAGCAAACCGCCCAGCTGACAATACAGATCACGACAATCATCATATAGAATACATAGGCCGTCGAAACCGCTTCATTCGCACCAAAGCAGATCATATTTGACCGGAACTCCCGGATTCCTTCGCCGACTTTGCCGGTACGGCGATAGATGTACATAAAACCCTGAACGGCAATAGCGCCAAATGTGAACGAAGTAAAGAACACCGCAAGCCAGCCAAACAGCTTCACCATATTGGAGTTGGCGAGTAGTGCTATAGCCATAAGAAACAGAAGCAGAACCACAAGTCCCGGGATTACCACACCGGCTGAGAAAGCAAAACCTACGCCTTTACCCTTCCAGAAATCATCGATTTTCTTGACGCTTTCGGCCCAGTCCAGCGTACGGACCACGAAAAGGGCGATGTTAACCATACATCCAAGCAGGAACAGCACCCGGCTCTGGATCAAAAGTGCCAAAACGAGGAACAGCATAGTCCCTGCTGTCACGTACTCAAAAAGAAGGCCCCAGCGATCACGCTCGTACATCATCTTGGTGTATTCCCAATATGACTTCTTAAGTTCATGCGAGCCGGACAATGTGTTGTACACAATGTCGTAAATTGAATTGAAGCACATAACCAAAAGGATTATGCCCGCTCCAAATGAGTATTTTCTGGCGTTTTCTTTCATGAGGATACCTCCTTTAAAAGATTTTGTAATTACATTATAGCATCCGCCCACGCAAGTGTCAACCACATTTACGCG
>CAMIWE010000097.1 GCA_946402335.1 uncultured Lachnoclostridium sp. | reverse complement strand
GCCGAAGAGTATCCGGTTGCGTACTGGTATACGTAGAAGCTGCGGTAGAAGTGCGGGATGCGGCTCCACTCATAGGAAACTTCGTCGTCAAGAACGAGTTCCGGTCCGAAGTATAGTTTGATCAGGTCGCGGTAAGTCTCGTTTAAGAAGGTGGAGCTTAATGCGTCGCCGGAATCAATCTTCTCGTGGCAGATCTTCTCGAATTCCGCAAACATCGTCTGACGGAATATGGTCCCCTTGAAGCCTTCCATGTACTCGTTCAAAAGGAACAGCTTCATGTTCTTATCGGTTTCCTTCTTAAGAAGGGACTCGATCAGCAGGTTCTCGTTAACCGTGGAAGCAACTTCCGCGATGAAGAGGGCGTAATCGTCGTACTGGACAGGCTGCTTCTGATGCGTCAAATACGTATGCATCGAGTGTCCCATCTCGTGGCACAAAGTCGATACGTCATCGAGTGTTCCGTTGAAGTTCATCAGAATGTTCGGATGATCCTTCTTCGTGCCGATGGAGTAAGCGCCGCCCGACTTTCCGACGTTCGGATAGACGTCTACCCAGCGGTCCGCAAGGCCTTTCTTAACGACGTTCACATAGTCCTCGCCAAGCGGGGCAACAGCCTCCAAAAGCAGCTGCTTTGCCTCGTCGTAGGTGTAGGTGCGCGCCACATCCTTTACAAGCGGAGCATATACATCGTAGTAATGCAGCTCCTTAAGTCCGAGCATCTTCTTACGAAGCGCTACATAGCGGTACATGAGAGGCATCGCCTCGTGAATCGTCTCTACAAGACTGTCATAAACGCTGACCGGAATGTTGTTCGAAGAAAGCGACCAGGCAACCGAACTCGGGAAATGACGGAGTCTTGCATGGATCGCGTCGGATTTGACCTGCGTCGAGTAGAGCGAGGTAAAGGTGTTGTTGTGTCCCTTATAGGTCTTGTAATAGCTGCGGAAAGCGTCTTCGCGGATGGCACGGTTCTGGTTTCTCTGCAAAAGGATGTAATTGCTTTCCGAAAGCTCGATCGTTTCGCCCGGATGCTCCGGATCGGGAACCGCGTCAAATGTGAAGTCGGCGTCGGTCAGCATCTCCGCCGTGTCGCCGAAAGAGCCGGTAACCTCCGCTAAAGAAGCAAGGATTGCTTCCTCGGGAGCACTCAGGGTGTGCGCCTTTGTGCGGATCGTGTTCTCGAGAATGTGACGGTACGGTTCGAGACAGTCTGCCTTCAGGTATGCCTGAAGTGTCTCCTCCGGAAGGGCAAGAATCTCGGGATCCAAGAATGAAACGGCGCTCATCAGCTGTACGTAACGGCTGTATGCACGGGAATACATGCTCTGTGCGGTATCCTGGCGGTTGTCCTCGGATTTGCGCTGGAAGGCGTAGCCGTGCAGCTTGCCGAGGGTATCAAATGCGCCGTACATCAGATCATAAAACTCACGGAGTCTGTCGGCGGACTGTCCGAGCGTTCCCGGATATGCAGCAAACTGCTCCGCAATCTTTTCGGTTTCGGCAAATGCCTTCTCCCACGCCTCATCGGACGCGTAAATCGGCGTCAGATCCCACAGATACTGCGCCTCAATATCTTTTCTTTCTTTTAATGTTTCTGCCATATGGTAAACCTCCTGGTACGTATGGGAAATGAACTTCCCCGGACATTTCCCGGGCGCTTCTTCGCGCCTGTTTCTATGATATCTTATTTCCGGAAAATGTCAAGAAAACAGGCACGTTCCGATGCGTCGGATGGATACTCTAAAGAGGGGAATTTCCGCGCGGAATCCCTCCCCGGGACCGGGAGGGGAATTTTTCTGATGGATTTGTCACGGCGATTGCGGTATACTGTTTGAGGATTGATGAAAGAAATACCAAAGAATGAACGCGTGAGAGGAAACAAAATGAAGAAAACAACAATCTTTTCGGTATTACTACTTTGCCTTGTGCTGGCTTTATGTGCCTGCGCGGGTAAGGAGGATGAGGACAAGTCATCGAAGCGGAAGAACTCCAAAACGGAGCAGTCCGGTCCCGGTACGAATGAGGTTACCCCGACGCAGGATCCTTCCGGAAATACGCCGGTCCCGACGATCCCGCATGTGGATCCGGTTCCGACGCCGGAATCCTTTGCATTTTCCGCAGTCGTTTCGGATACGGACCGGATGGTAAAGGAAGCAGTAGAGCAGTATAAAAACGAGGATTACACCCGGTTAAGCGAACCGGTGAAGTATTATGTTTTGTGGCTCGGCTTTACCCATGTGACCTTCGGGGACCTGGATTTTCGGATGACGGATTTCGACCGCGAATACCTGGAGGCGGTTGCTCTCAATTA
The DNA here is from genome assembly GCA_946402335.1 of uncultured Lachnoclostridium sp. Classification (GTDB taxonomy): domain Bacteria; phylum Bacillota; class Clostridia; order Lachnospirales; family Lachnospiraceae; genus ISDg. The sequence goes on along the minus strand of CAMIWE010000097.1, from coordinate 2,663 downwards.
TGAGAAGACGGTGGAAAGCATATCGGATCATAACGTGGATATCACGGTATATCTTTATTTCGTAGAAGATGCGATGCCGCTTACCCAGTACCCGGGTGAGGACTGGTTTTACCTCGACATTACTACCGCAATGCCGTTTATTGAAAAGTATTCCGCGGGAAAGGAAATCGATACCGTTCTGACAACGATTCAGACGGACGGGGAGGAGAACCGGCAGCGGAATGAAGACAAGGACGGATACGGTGAGCATTATGCCATCCTCGGCTTAAAGACCGACGGAATCGAATCGCCGATCGGGTATTCGACCTTTAACCTGTGCACCCCTGCGGAAGGAACGTATCCGCTTGCGGATCCGGAGATTCCGTCCCTTTACGCGACGGCAGTCGCGGTGCATGAGTGGATGCATCAGTTAGAGTACTTAAAGGCCATGCTCGGCGTGGAGTACCCGGACACGCATGCCTATGCGGGCCCGCCTTCCTATCCGCATTATCAGAAGTATATTGCGGACCTGAATGATTATGATTTCTTTGAGTTTTACAAGCTTGTTTTGAAGGGACAGTGTCCTTATACGGACGAAAACGGCGTGAAGCGTGTGGGCATGTATCCGAAGATGTGGCCGTTAATTAAACGGAATGTTTTGAACCTCGGCACATTTACCATCCAGGCATCGGACAAGAGCGGCTATCTGACCGGCACGGACGGCGACAACCCGCTGACGCTTACCGATGAAGTCAGCACCTGGATTATCCGTTATTCCGGCGACAGGCGGTTTATCTTATCGCCCGAGAAGTATCCGAATCTGCGGATGGATCTCGGAAATGCCTGGGATTCGGAGGGTAACACGGTCGGCGTATGGATCTATACCGGCTATGTCGATGCCCAGAGCTGGATTCTTTTGGATAACGGAGAAGGAACCTATTCCATACAGACGCCTTACCCGAGCGGCCGCCTGGTTACGGTTACACAAAAAGGAGAACAGGCGCGCATTTACACCGACAGCGCCGTTGCGGGCGTTCAGAAGTGGATCATCAAAAAAGTCGAAGACCGGTAGGCTACACAACCGCGGGAAGCTAGGCCGTCAGGCAGTTTAACCAGGAAGGCGGCTCCCCCTGCCGGCAACCACACCGAAGCGGGAAATGAGCCCTAAAAGGCGGGAACTGCTTGCTTTTCCCGTCGGAATCAGATATTCTGAAAGAAGAAACCGGTATGACGGTATAAAGGGGAATCTGGTATGTACGATAATCTGACCGAAAGCGATATTGAAAAGATCAAAAAGGAAATCGAACACAGAAAGCTCGTGGTGCGTCCCGAGGCAATTGAAGCCGTAAAGGAGGCACGTGCCCAGGGCGATCTTTCCGAGAATTTCGAGTACTATGCGGCAAAGCGTGAGAAGAACATGAACGAGAGCCGCATCCGGTACCTGGAGAATATGATCAAGACGGCCAACATCGTCGAAAACGACGCCGCAGACGACGAAGTCGGCATGAACAATACGGTTACCTTCTTTAACGAGCGGACGGAAAAGGATATGACCATCCGCATCGTAACGACCATCCGCGCGAAGCCGTTTAAGGGACTGATCAGCATCGATTCGCCCCTGGGGAAGGCGCTTCTTCACCATAAGGTAGGAGAGCGGCTTTTGGTGACCCTTGACAACGGTGAGAGCTACTATGTTGTAATACGGTCCATTGAAAAGACGGAGGACGATTCGGACGACGCCATCAGCCAGTACTAGGAGCATTCATGGATACTTTTTTATTCAGCCTGAACGCAACACTTCCGGTGTTTCTGACAATCATGATCGGGTATATCCTGAAGCGTTTCGGCTTCTTTGATGAGAAATTCACCGAAGCCGCGGACCGCTTTACGTTCCGTGTCACGCTCCCGGTTCTGTTGTTCACGGATATTGCCACGTCCAATCTCGGAAGCAGTTATGACGTTACATTCATGCTGTTCTGCATGGGCGTTTCCTGTGCGTCGTTCTTCCTGATCTGGGCCGGGGCGGTACTGTTTTTGAAAAACCGCGAGCAAATCGGAGCCTTCACGATGGCATCCTTCCGCGGAAGCGCGGCGGTGCTCGGCATCGCGCTTGTGACCAACATCTACGGAAGCACCGGACTGGCGCCGCTGATGGTTGTTTCGGTTGTTCCGTTCTACAATGCATTTTCCGTAATCATTCTGACCATCTACGCGAAGCGTCCGGAGGGAAAGGAAAGTAAGATCCCGTTCGGAAAGATTCTGTTACAGGTTGTTACCAATCCGCTGATCATAGCGGTTGCCCTGGCGCTTCCGTTCGCTTTCTTCCGGATTTCGATCCCGACGATTCCGACCAAGGTGTTGAATAACTTTGCGTCCATCGCAACGCCTTTTGCGCTTGTAATCCTCGGAGCCGGATTCGAATTCCGCGCGACCACGCAGAAGCTCGGGCTCACGCTTACGGCTTCGGTGATCAAGGTTGTGCTGCTGCCGTTAATTCTCGTTCCCGTTGCCATTCAGATGGGTTTCCGCGGCGAAGCGCTTGTAGCCATTTCGGTAATGCTTGCATCGCCTTCGACGGTCGCCTGCTATATTATGGCGCGCAACATGAATAACGATTCGAAACTGGTATCGGGCATCGTGATGCTGACGACGTTACTTTCGCCGGTCACGATCACGCTGATGAT
>CAMIWE010000096.1 GCA_946402335.1 uncultured Lachnoclostridium sp. | reverse complement strand
GGCAGAATGTCAATTCATACGGAAAGACGTTAGAACCGAAAGTAAGCTTTGCGGAGCTGATCCACGCTGTCGCGGATGTGGAAGGATTGATGCGGGTTCGCTTTATGACTCCTCATCCGAAGGATTTTTCCGAGGAGCTTCTTCGGGAAGTTGCCGCCAATCCGAAGATCTGCAATCATATTCACCTGCCGCTTCAGTCCGGTAGCACGAGACTGCTTCAGAAGATGAACCGGCATTACACAAAGGAACAATTCCTTGCCCTGACGGAAAGAATCCGCGAGATCATTCCGGACGCGGCGATTACCACGGATATCATTATCGGATTCCCGGGTGAAACCGAGGAAGACTTCGCGGATACGCTTGACGTGATTCGCAAGGCCCGGTTTATGAGTGCGTTTACGTTTATCTATTCAAAAAGAAGCGGAACACCTGCGGCCGAAATGCCGGACCAGGTCAGCGAGGAAGTCAGTGCCGATCGTATGAAACGGCTTCTCGACACGGTCGGTGAGGTAGCCGGCGCGGAAGCGAGAAAATATACCGGTCAGACGGTTCCCGTTTTATGTGAGGTCTATAAGGCCGATACGGGCTGCGTAACGGGGCGTCTTGAGAACAATCTGCTGGTGCATTTTCCGGGAGAGGAATCGCTTCTCGGACAGATTGTATCGGTACGGCTTGATGAATGTACCGGATTCTATTATCTCGGGACAAAGGTTTGATGATAATCCCGAATTCTTTCAAATACTGAACTGCTCTTGATTTTCGAAACTGAATGCTGTAAAATATTTTGTATGGTTTTAATTGTTTTATCGACGAGGGCTTTATGAGAAAAAAGTGGAATCGGATAAAAGAATTTATTAAACTGTTCCGCCTGGACATGATCTTTATGATCCTCGGATTGTATTTCCTGCTTTGCGTTTCCATATACCTGATCATGCGGCTTGAAGGCATGCCGGTTCCGTTCTGGGACGTTGTGGTCTTCAACCTGTTGACGGTAACCGGTAACGATTACGTCTTTGTGGACAGCCCCTGGGCGCGGATCATCGGCGTGTTTATGCTGATCTTTGCGATGTTCGGGCTTTCGTCCATAACAGGTTATGTGTCATCCGCATTTGTTGCAAGAAGACTGAATCCGGAGAGAGGAGTAAAGAAAATGCAGGGCATGAAAAACCATATTATTATCTGCGGCTGGAAGAATGACCTTAAAGGCCTGATCCAGGGAATTCTCCGCAAAAACCGGAATCTTTCGGTTTCCGACATCATTCTGATCAACAATATGGATGAAGTGAAAATGCAGGCGCTTCGCGACGATGACGAGCTGAAGGGCCTGAATTATCTGCGCGGTGATTTCACCGAAGAGCAGACACTGATGAAAGCCAATACGAAATATGCTTCGAAGGTTCTGATTGTCGGCGAGTCCCAGGACAACCTCGACGACGAGCTCGTGGATTCCCGCGTATTTGTCTGCGCCCTTCTTATCAGCAAGATGAATCCTAGCTGCCATATCTGCGCGGAGATCAAAACGGAGCGGTATAAGAATTATCTTGAAAGCCAGCATTGTGCGGAAGTCGTATTTGTCGAAGGCTATACGCGTTACATTCTTTCCACATCCACCAATTACAGCGGAATGTCGAAGGTTATGTCGTCCTTCCTTGACGACGGCGACGGTATATCCGTTCAGATTGCGCCGATCGATGACAGCTGGGTCGGCAAATCCTTCGGCGAATTATTCAACTGGTATAAAAAGGAGCAGAACATTTTGCTGCTCGGTGTTTTAGAGAATATGGGCGTTGAGAAGGAACTGAAGCACCAGATTCTTTCCGAAGCCCAGAAGTCTACCAATTACGGGGAAATCATCCAAAATCTGAAATCCGTTAAGACCATGGAAACCAACCGCCCGCATTTGAACCCGGGAGACGATTATATTCTCGGTAAGAATATGGGAGCCATTATTTTGGGGGTTGAAATCTGATCCCGATTTACGAAAATACGATCGTTCAGTCAGGAGGATGCAAGATGGATTATACGGAAAACTTACGTTTGTTTCCGCTTCTTAAAAACATCAAAGAGGAAGACCTCAAAGCGTTGTCGTCATATCTTACGGAACGCAGTTATAACGAGGGGACGGACATTGTCACCGAAGGGGATGACGGCGATGAAATGTTCCTTCTTCTAAAGGGAAGCGTGGATATTATCAAGACAACGGTTTTCGGCGACAGCTTCGTTGTAGCCACGCTTGACTCGACGATGAACTGCGTGTTCGGCGAGATGGCCGTAATTGACCACGACAAGCGCTCCAGTACGGTCCGGGCGAAGACCGGATGCAAGGCGCTCTCAATAAACCAGCGCGATTTCGACACGTTCTGCCATGATTATCCGGGCTGCGGCGTAGAACTTCTTCGGATGATCAGCATTAATCTTGTCCGTAATATCAGAAAGGAAAATGAAAACCTGAAGCTTGTATATCAGGCATTGATTGAGGAGATTGAGAAAGGCTAGGGAGGAAGAATACGATGTATAAAGTGGACGAACTGCTTCTGCTTGTTCTGATTACTTATTTTCCGGACGATGCTCCGTTCTACACCGTGCTCAACTACGACGGCAAAACGGTCGCTGAATATCTTGATGACCTGAAGTGGGATGAAATCGTTGATGACAAGGAATATACGTCCTTCATGAACGGTTTTGATTTTAAAAATATCGTGATGGCGCTTCGCAACAATAAAAGAATCTGCGATGCGGTCATCCGTGAGCCTCATAAGGATAAGGCATACGGAGGCGGAGGCGGAATCTCGACCGTATTTCTGAACAAAGAAATTAAAGAAGCGGTCATTGCGTTTCGCGGCACCGCGGACAACGAGTGGATCGATGACTTTGTCGGCGCCAACAAGATCGATTCCCTGCAGCAGATCAACGCGATGGAATGGTACAAATCCGTCTATGAGAAGCTGAATCTTGAAAACTATACGGTTACCGTCACCGGACATTCGAAGGGCGGCAACAAATCCAAATACATCGGTATCCTCGCCGACACGCCCGCCCGTTCGGTATCCTTTGACGGACAGGGCTTCTCGGACGAGTTTATTGCGCATTACCGCAGACGGATCTTAAAGAGACAGGAATTTATCGAAAACCATAATATCGATTTCGACTATGTCAACATTCTGATGAACGATGTCGGAAAGAAGACTTATTACATCGGATATGATTACGGCAAGCACGGATTTGCCGAAAGCCATTGCCCGAATACGTTTTTGAATTTTGCCCAAAACGGCGAATACACGATGACGGTCAATCCGAACGGCCAGCGTCCGGAGATGCAGATCCTAGACCAGTTCTTCAACAGCATGATCCGCTCCGGTATCAGCAAGAAGGAGCAGGAGGAGACGAACCATCTGCTCGGCGTATTGGTTGAGAAGGCATTTGCCATCGGCAAAGAACAGACTGTTACGGAGTATATCAATCTGCTCTGCGAGATGGTCGGAGACCCGAAATATGCCGACAACACCGCTTATTTGCTTGCGTTTTGCATAAAGTATTCCAAGCTGAATAAAGATTTCTTAAAGACGTTGAAAGATCTTATGCATAACTTCGGGGCGGACGAAGTCGTTCGGATTCTGAACATGCTGGAAGGTCTTGTCGGCTCACGCAAATTCAGCGCCATTGTAAACCTTTCCGATTTCCTGATCCACCATGTAAACCGCGTTGTGGTTAACCAGGTGCAGAACTTCTGTAAGAAGAAATACGGCATTTTCCTGACGCAAGAGCAGGTTCGCGGCGTTTTGCAGATCGTATCCATGACAAAGGATATGATGAAGACGCTCGAGATCAAGATGGATGGTTCGGATATTGTCGTAACGGAAGAGGACGATGACGACGCGCTGATGAAGCTCCCCGAGAATATGAAGATCGTCGTTCTTGCCGGCGGGCTTTCGAACGAGCGTAATATGTCGCTTCGCAGCGGATATGTCGTTTCGAAAGTGCTTGCGGAGAAAGGCTATCAGGTTATTTTGCTGGATTCCTTCATGGGATACGGCGATCATGAGAAGAACATTCCGGATGCCTTTGCGAATCCGGCTAAGTATTCCCTGGAACCCGGCGATATTCCGAATGATATCCCCGATCTCTGGGCTGTCCGCAAGAGAAGAGTGGATCAGTCGCCTTCGTATTTCGGACCGAACGTTCTGCAGATCTGCAGACAGGCCGAACTCGTATTTATCGCTCTGCACGGCGCGGAAGGCGAGAACGGAAAAGTGCAGGCCGCGTTTGACCTTTTGGGAATCGATTATACCGGATGCGATTATTTCTCATCCGCTTTATCCTCTAACAAATCCGTTTCGAAACAGCTTTTGGAAGAGGCCGGCGTTCCGATTCCGAAGGGATATCTGCTGATCCGCGGCGAGAAGGAATTCGAGCCGACGGAAAAGGGAATTTCGTACCCTGTCATCGTAAAGCCGAACAACGGCGGAATCGGTCTCGGTATTTCGGTTGCCAGCGACCAGGTATCATTCAGAAAAGCTCTGAAAGACGCGTTCCGCTGGGAAAGCGAAATCCTGGTGGAAGAGTATGTTGCGGGCAGGGAATTTGCCGTAGGAGCCCTGGACGGGAGAGCCCTTCCGGTGCTTGAGGTTCTTCCTTTCAAAACGTCCGATGTGCATACCGATATGTCCATTTCCGGCGAGAAGGTAAGAAAATGTCCTGCGGAGATTTCCGAAGAGCTTACGGAGTCCCTTAAGAAGACGGCCGAGAAGGTTATCGATGTTCTCGGCGTTAAGGCATATGCGAAAGTGGATTTCATCGTCCGGGAGGACGGTTCGTATGTCTGCCTCGAGTGCGACTCGCTGCCGCAGCTTTATCAGGACGCGCATTTTGTTTTGGAAGCAATGGCCGACGGATACACGTTCGGCGACCTGTGCGACAGGATTTTGGAAATGAGCCTTAGAAACGACTGATCTCACGCTTTGTTTGCTGATTTTATGCTTGTAAAAACGAGGGCTCTATTGTATAATGGCATTCGTCAGCAATGGAGGAGTACCCAAGTGGCTGAAGGGTCTGGCTTCGAACACCAGTAGGTCGGGAATACCGGCGCAAGGGTTCAAATCCCTTCTCCTCCGTA
>CAMIWE010000095.1 GCA_946402335.1 uncultured Lachnoclostridium sp. | reverse complement strand
TTCATCACTTTCTTGTTCTCGTACATGCGGGCGTCGGCGCGACGGAAGATCGCGCTGTAGTCGTCGCCGATGTGTTCGTTGCAGTCGGCGATGCCGGATGCAACGGAGATACGGTCAATCAGGGTAGCTTCCGGATTGGCGTGAATCTCCTCCATCTGGGTACGCATCTCGGAAAGCCGCTCGTAACGGTTCTGGTAGTCATCGTGCACCGCGATGGCGATGAATTCATCGCCGCCGATACGGAATACGGGACTGTGCTTGAAAGTATTACAGATCAGCTTGCAGCATTTCTTGATGTATTCGTCGCCGGCTTCGTGCCCGAGCTGGTCGTTCACCTGCTTTAAGTAGTTGATGTCGAAGCATACAACGGCGAACGGCTCGAAGTCGCCGCTTAACATCTTGGATTCGAGATTCTTGACATAACGATCGTACGCGGTACGGTTCTTTACGAAGGTCAGCGAATCCTTCTCCATCAGCATGGAAAGACGGACATTGAGCGCGGTCAGCTGCATGTTGCGGCGGTAGGAGATGAGCGCCCGGTTGAAGCGGCTTTCACAGGTATGCAGGAACCGCTCCTTGAGCCAGTTCATCTGATCGGTCACGACAATGTAGCCGCAAACATAACTCTCATAATAAACCGGAAGGAAGAAAAAGAACCGGTTCGGTCCGTCCACGGAGCCGTCCGGAAGCAGTTTCGATGTGGCAAATACGCCGCCGTCCACCGGATTTCCGTCCCGCTTCGCAACAATCGTATCCATCAGTTCCGAAAAATGATACTTCGGATAGCCCTCAATGTCCGAAAGCGAGAAGTCAACCACATGCGGATCCAGCATGATGTAGAAGGTGTTGCCCTCGTTCCCCATCGGGGCATAGAAAAGCTTGCGCAGCTTCTCCTTCAGGTCCTCGTAATCCACGGACTGAATGATCTCGCGCTCCATCGCGTGAAAACGCTCTTCAATAATGTCGGCGCTCATGTAATGCCGCGGGATTCCGCGCGCCGCCGAACGTCTCTTAAGATCATCGGAACGGCTCTCAAGGCATCCGCAGCTCTCGCCCGGATGGAACACACAGTCCACAAGTTGTTCTTCAGGAATCGTCTCGCCGCGGAACAGGCTTTGTAACAGGGCGGAGGTCCGCTCACCGACGGTATGGTAACACTGGTCGACGGAAGCAAGCGAAGGATAGAAGTTCTGGCCTTCCTCCTGGAAGTCAAATCCGGTCACAATCGCGCTGTCAACGGGCCGTCCGCAATCGGTGAACAGATAGCTGATGGTCTCGGCCAGCTGGTCGTTTGCGCAGATATAGGCGTCCGGAAGCTTCGTACTGTTGCGGATGCGTGCCATAAACTCCCACATCGTCATGCCGATTTCCCAGTTGGAATAGTAGACATTGTCCTCCGCAAAAGAAATGCCGTGGGCCGCGGTGGAGTCCTTAACCGCCTGCAGCCGGACGTTGCTGTCCTCATTTTCCTTCGGGCCGGCGATAAATGTGATATCCTTTACGCCGTGCTTCTCAATCAGGTGATTGCACAGGTCGCGCATGCCGGAATAATTGTTGATTCCGATGTAAGCAAAACCGGGATGTTTGTGGCCGATGCTGATGACCGGGATACCGGAGCGCTCAAGCTTTGTGATGAGCTGGTTGATCACGTCGGTGAAATTGAGGCCCGGTGCGAACAGGATTGCCGCATCAAATTCCTTCGGGTCCGGCAGGTCGAAAATGGTGCACAGACTCTTCAACTCAACCTCGGACGACGAGTAGAAGGCGTATGAGACAAATGTGTAAATATCGACACTGTTTTCAGGAAGGCTTTTCCGCAGGCCTTCCTGAAAACGGAATGAGTTTTCGTTGTTCCAGCCGTTCAGAAAAACGGCGACTTTCTTCTTGGTTGTTTCTTTCACGGTGATGCCCCCTCTCGCAACAGTAATCCCCGGCACGGCCGGGTAAACGGAACGGATATCTATAGCAGAAATCCCCGGCATGACCGGGCAGACGGAACGGATAACTATAGCAGAAATTCCCGGCACGGCCGGGAAGACGGAACGAATATCGCTTCAATCGATCCCACGCACGGCCTGTACCCTCGATTTGCGGAGTGAGCGGCGGCCGTGCACCGATAAAAATCAGTTTTTTGATATCCTTCATTATAGCACTTTTTGAAACCGTGTGTAAGAAAATAGCATAGGATTTTAGCTTTTTACGGAAAATGTCGCGGAATTTGTCGCTGAAGCGCAGGAAAAGCGGGAGAAAAGAGAAGCGCAGCAGCACATATATCCGGCAATCGCCAGGCAGAACCCGGGCATCTCCCGACACACGGGAAACAGGCGCTTCCGCGCAGGGCGGAGAGATTTCTAGAGTATCCGCTGCGAGAGAGTTCGACGGGAAACAGGCGCTTCCGCGCAAGGCGGGGAGCTCAAGGCGCCGTATGTCACAGGCCCCTTCACCGGCCTTTGGCAAAATGTGACAGAAAACAGAAAAAACTTACGCAAGTATCGGCGATTTTCCTCTTCCCTACGGCGCTTTTGTGTGCTAATATGATACTATACAAAAGACAGTTATTTCAGGACGGTGCGTAAGATGAAGAGTTTCAAGCGAATCATGCATGGTCGGAAGGACTGTGCGGGGAAAAAATCAAAAAGTACTTACCAACACAAGGGCGGGACATACGGACAACGTATGGCTGTGTTCTTGTGTTTTGTTTTCTTCATGTGTTTCCTCCCGGGCAACGTACCCGGAGCCTCCGCGGAGCAGGGGGGCTCCGCGGAGAGTGCTCAGCAGGAGTCAGGAGCGTCATCCTTTGATCCGACGGCACGCGGCGAATCCTATACGGCGGTTCTGTATGACAACATGAACGGACTGCCTACTTCGGAGGCCAATGCGATTGCCGAGACACCGGATGGCTTTCTATGGATCGGCAGCTACAGCGGCTTGATCCGGCACGACGGAAACACGTTTGAGCGTATGGATTCCACATCGGGAATCGCAAACGTTGTATGTCTGTTTGTAGACAGTAAAGACCGGCTCTGGGTGGGAACCAATGACGCCGGTGTGGCCGTGATCGACCGGAAAGGCGTGACCAAAACTTTCCGCATGAAGGACGGACTTACGTCCGAATCCATCCGTGCCATTACCGAGGACAGCGATGGAAGCATTTATGTCGCGATGACCAAGGGAATTGCCCGTATCAACCAGGATATGGATATCCAGATTGTCGACCATTATGTTATCAAAGGCCAGTACATCATTGACATCACTACGGGTGCGGACGGACTCGTTTACGGCCTTACCAGAAACGGTGAGATTTTCACGCTGGTCGGCAAAGGCCAGATGAACGATTATCAGTACATGAACCGGATCGGAATCGATGAAACGATTTCGAGCATTTTCCCGGATCCCGATGCACCGGGCTACGTTTATCTCGGATCCGAAGAGTCCACGATCTACCGCGTGAATATCACGAATGCGAACTCCACGGTGGAGAGTTATGACGTATCCCCGCTTTCGCATATCAACTGCATCACACGGATTGACGGCCGTATCTGGGTGTGTGCCGATGCGGGCGGCTGCGGTGTTCTGGACGGCAATACGTTACGCCGCCTCCAGGGCATTCCGATGAACAATTCCATCGAAAAAGTACACCGTGATTACGCAGGCAATCTGTGGTTTGCATCCTCCAGACAGGGTGTCATGAAGGTTGTGCGGAACCGCTTTACCGACATTCTTTCCCAGTACAAAGACCAGTTGAAGAGCGTCGGCGTGGAGAACGGCGAGCTGGTTGTCAACTCGACCTGTATGTACAACACGAGCCTGCTTCTCGGAACCGATTCCGGTCTGTTTGCGTTAAATGAAAGCGGACGTCTCGGTAAACTGTTCATCGAGGATGCGGAGGACGCCTCCGGCAATCCCGTTGAAATCAACGAGCTGGTGGAATTCATGCAGGGAATCCGTGTCCGTTCCGTTATCCGTGACAGCAAAAACCGCATCTGGATTTCGACGTACAGCGACTACGGACTCATCCGGTACGACCGCGGGCATGTGAAGCTCTTTACGAAGAAAGACGGTATGCCTTCGAACCGTGTGCGTACGGTCCGCGAATGTTCGGACGGCAGTTTCCTTGTGGCCTGCACGGGCGGAGCCGTTCACATCGTAAACGATTCCATCAATGAAATCTTTAACGAAAAATACGGCATCACCAACACTGAGGTGCTGACCGTTGAGGAAGGCTTCAACGGGGACGTACTGATCGGTACGGACGGCGACGGCATATTTGTCGTAAGCGCGGAAGGAACGAAGCATTACGACACGAGCAGCGGACTCAGCTCGGGTGTTGTCATGCGAATCAAAAAAGACCCGGCGAAGGAAGTGTTCTGGATCGTAACGAGTAACTCGCTGGCATTTGCCGATAAGCGGCGCACCATCCAGACGATCAAGGATTTTCCGTATTCGAACAACTTTGACGTTTATGTAAACAGTCGTGACGAGGTGTGGGTGCTGAGCAGTAACGGTATCTATGTTGCGAGCGGCCGCGAGATGCTTAAGAACCGCAAATTCAGCGCGATCTATTACAGCCGCATGGACGGTCTGCCGTGTGTTCCGACGGCCAATTCCTACAGTGATTTTACGGACGACGGAAACCTTTATATTGCGGGCAGCACCGGCGTCGCTAAGATCAATATCGAGACCAACTTCGTCAATTCGAAAGCACCCAAGGCGGCAGTTTCCTTCATCGAGGCCGAGGGCAAGATGTATTATCCGGAAAAGGACGGCACCTTCCGGATTCCGGCGTCGGTTAAGAAGATTACCGTGTATTGCCACATTTTCAATTACTCCCTGGTGAACCCGATTGTATCGTACCGCTTAAAGGGCGTTGAGAAGGAATTCAAGACGATGATGCGGAGCGAGCTCGTGCCGATCGATTACACCAACCTCCGTGGCGGAACGTACACCTTCGAGATGCATATGGCGGATATGTTCGGGGAAACCGAATCCGACATGTCCGTGAAGATCATCAAGCTGAAGGCGTTTTACGAACAGTTCTGGTTCCAGGCGCTGGCAACAATCGTGATCATCGGTTTGATCAGCTGGGTCGTTTATCTGTACGTAAGCACAAAGATCCGCAAATACGTGGAACGTGAGCGTCAGCAGGAAATCTTCATCGACGAGATGATTGAAGCGTTCGCGAAGACGATCGATATGAAAGACCGGTACACAAACGGTCATTCCTTCCGCGTGGCGGATTATACGAAGATGCTTGCCAAGGAACTCGGGTACAAGGACGAGGATATCATCAAATACCACCGTATCGCGCTCCTGCACGATATCGGTAAGATCGGTGTTCCCGCTGCGGTGCTCAATAAGCAGGGTAAACTGACCGACGAGGA
>CAMIWE010000094.1 GCA_946402335.1 uncultured Lachnoclostridium sp. | reverse complement strand
GGGCGGTGCGGGAAGGCAGGAAAGAGGTGGCTTTCCCTTGGGTTGCACCGCCCATAAACAAAAAATTGTGTTTAGGCGGTGCGTTCGTGACTGTAGAAGCTAGTTAGAGTATGCCTCGCACCGCCTGAAAACGAGAATTTTAGTTTGAGCGGTGCGGACAGGTATGAAAAGGATTGTTTTTCTTTGAGCTGCACCGCCCAGAAGCAAAAAAGCAAGAGATGGGCGGTGGAGACATTTTTAGTCGCAAAAAGCCCGTTTTTACTATGTTGAGGACAAGTAATTTGCTTTTTGCCGCATTTTTCCTTTGGCACATCCAGAACCGATAAAATATGAATTCTTGCGAAGACAGTACTCACTTTTTTGGTAAAAATGTCATGGCAATAATCAACAAAGAAAGCATATGATTTTCTACTTGTCAAAACATGCAAAACACAAATATACTTTCCGTACATTATTTTGTGTGGAGGGTGTAGTTTGAATTATTATCAGTTGGAGAACAATCGAATTGAGATCCTCAAACTTCTTGAGGAAAGACAGGAAATCCTTTCGCAACTTGCAGACGAGATGAAGAACGGAAGAGGAAGAAGACCTCCCGGCAAAGTCAGGGTAACAGATTGTCGAAACAATTCTCAGTATTATTGGAAAAGAGGAAAGGAAGACAGATGGAAATATATCTCTAAGGCTAATCTGGAAAATGTCGGGAAAATCATGAACTATGAATACCGGACATCGCTCCTTCAACATGCGGAAAAGGAATTGCGTTTCATTGAAAAACTCCGCGAAAGATCTTTTCCGGAAAGATTTGAGGCTGATTATGAAAAACTATGTAAAGGGCAAAAAGAACTTTTAAGTCCTATTTTCCCATCGACAACGGATGTGATCAACTCCTTCGCCGAGGCTGAATATGAGCCGTTTGAGAAATATGATAACAATGTTTACCAAACGACTAAAGGAGAACTTGTCCGCTCAAAATCCGAAGTGATGATTGCTGAGCGCTTAAGTTTTTTCAATGTTCCGTATCAATACGAGGCACCTCTGTACTTAGAAGGGTATGGGACTGTACGGCCTGATTTCAAGTGCCTGAATGTACGAACGAGGGAGATTATTTGCTGGGAGCATCAGGGGAGAATGGGAAGTGACGACTATGCTTCTTCGGCATTGAAAAAGGTGACCGCTTATGAAGATAATGGATACTATGTCGGTGAAAAACTGATTATTACATCAGAAACAGGTTCCTGGCCGTTAATGACAAAAACAATTGATCGCTGGATAAAGAGGCTGCTATTATAGTGACTGCTGCTATAGTGATTATTACTTTAGTGATTGCTGCTATAGTGCGGTTATTTAGGTGAATACCGCTGTAGGAAAGAAATTGTTTCCTGGGCGGTGCGGAGAGGACTGAAAGAGAAGTTTTTCAATAACGTCGCACCGCCCGGAGGTAAGAAACAAGTCCTGGGCGGTGCGGAGAGGACTGAAAGAGAAGCTTTTCAATAACGTCGCACCGCCCGGAGCGTAGAAACAAGCATTGGGCGGTGCGGGAAGGACGGAAAGAGAAGCTTTTCATTAGTGTCGCACCGCCCGGAGCGTAGAAACAAGTCTTGGGCGGTGCGGGAAGGACGGAAAGAGAAGCTTTTCATTCGTGTCGCACCGCCCGGAGCATAGAAACAAGCATTGGGCGGTGCGGGAAGGCAGGAGGGTCACTGCAAGGCGTTTTGAGATAGCAAAAAGCATCCCACGGAAGATTTATGTAAAATATACTTGACAAATAGAATGAGATGATATACAATCCGTATCAGAAGGCGGGGGAACGGAAGCCCGCCGGAAGAGAGGAATATATTATGGATTTATCGAATGTTGTAATTGCGGTTGTTATTCTTGCATGCATTGTTATGGTTCTGTTCGCGACCCGGTACACGACCAATCAAAAGGGCTTTGACGAAATGCAGCTCAAAAAGCGCGGCGATGCATTCCGCATCGGATTCTTTACTTTGCTTGCATGCGTTCTTCTGATGCTTTTTCTCAACTCGCTCGATTCTTTCGCAGAGAAGGTTACGGTCGACTTCATGCTGATCGCTTCGATCATGATCACGGCCTGCGTGTTCGGCGTATACTCGATTTGGAAGGATGCTTTCTTCCGCATGAATGAGAATCCGAAAACCTATCTCGGCATTTGTTTCGCTGTTGTGTTCCCAAATGCCATTGTTTTAATCGGGGAGTTGAAGCAGCACGGTACGCTTCTCAAAGACGGAAAAGTAACCTTCACACCTTGCGGAAATCTCCTGAATGTAGTGACATTTACGATCATTGCCATCACCATCATCATCAAGATGATCGTGAACCGCAGAGAGGAGAAGGAATGAAGAACCTGAAGCTGAAAGCCGCGCGTGCGGCAAAGGATATGTCCCAGGAGCAGCTGGCCGACGCATGCGGCGTTTCACGGCAGACGATCAGCGCAATCGAAAAGGGCGATTACAATCCGACAATCAATCTGTGCATCTCTATTTGCAAAGTACTTGGAAAAACACTTGATGAACTGTTCTGGGGAGATTAGAATAGAAAGTGCGTAATGACCCGCGCGGAGGAGCGAGCGCTTCTAAAAAGCATTGACGGAGCAAAAGGCCCCGAAAAGTACTGACGGAGCAAAAAACTCTGAAAAGCATTGACGTAGCGAAAAGTTCTGAAAAGTTCTGACGAGTGTAAAGCTCTGAAAAGTACTGACGGAGCGAATAGTTTCAAATATCGCGCGGGCGGAATGGAGAGGATCGGATGGAATTTTATGCGGAATGGCGCCTGCGGGGCGACCGGTATGACAACGGGTACGGAAACGGCATGACACTCTCAAACGGAGAGTCCGTGCAGGAGATGACCAAGGTCAGAGAAGATGAAAAGGAGACCGTGTTCCGGGGAAAGAACGGGCATATGCTCACCTGCCTTCACGAAAAGCAGGGAGACGTGACGGTTTTAAAAACGGTATTCCGAAACGAGACGGATCAGCCGGCGGTGCTTGAAATGCTCGCGAGTTTTGCGATAAAGGGCGTCAAGGCGGACCGAATGCACCGCGCGACATCTTTCTGGAGCGCGGAAGGAAAGCTTCTTTCCCAGTCCTTTACAGAACTCAACATGGAAGAGTCCTGGGCGGGGCACGGCTACCGGGTCGAGCATTTCGGCCAGACCGGCTCCCTGCCTGTCAGAAAATGGTTCCCGTTCCTCGTTCTGGAGAATAGTGAGACGGGGCATTTTCTCGGAATTCAGTTATATTGCGCCGGCTCGTGGCAGATCGAAGTGCTGCACGGCTACGGCGATATCCGCGTACTCGGAGGACTTGCGGACCGGGATTTCGGTGCCTGGACCAAGAGCATCGCACCCGGAGAAAGCTTTGAAACGCCTCGCGCCGTGATCGCGGAAGGCAGCTCTTTGGAGGAAGTCTGCGACCGGCTTGTGAAGGCACAGAAGCCGCGTATCGCCGCGCCCGACGCCAATCTGCCTGTAATTTACAACGAGTACTGTGCAACCTGGGGCAACCCTTCCGAAGAATTGATCGAAAAGATGGCGGCGCGTCTTAAAGGCAGCGGCGTAAAGTACTTCGTGATTGACTGCGGCTGGTACCGCCAGCGTGAGGATGAAAACTGGTTTAATTCCGCCGGAGACTGGAAGGTAAGTCCGATCCTTTTCCCGAGCGGTTTGAAGAAGACCTGTGATACGATCCGGGCGAACGGACTGATCCCGGGCATCTGGTTCGAGATGGAAGACTGCGGCGTGGATTCGGAAACCTATTCCGAGACGGACCTTCTTGTGAAGAGGGACGGAATTCCGGTTACGGTCGGAACGAGACGCTTCCTCGATATGCGTAAGAAAGCGGTTTGGGAACGGCTTGATGAGCGCGTGCTTGGGCTGTTGAAAGAGAACGGATTCGGCTATCTGAAGGTCGATTACAACGAAACTTACGGCGTCGGCGTGGACGCTTTGTGCGGCGAGGCTTATGAAGGCGCGGACATTCCGGCAAGCGGCGCGTGCGGAAACGGCGCGGCGGACGGCAAGGTTACGGTCTGTGACGGGCCGGGCGAAGGGCTTCGGCAGTGCATCGAGGGAACGCAGGCGTATTTCCGGCACCTCACCGAAGAAATGCCCGAGCTGGTCATTGAAAACTGCGCGAGCGGCGGCCACCGCCTTGAGCCTTCCATGATGGAACTTGTTTCGCAGGCAAGTTTCTCCGACGCGCACGAGTGCACAATTATTCCGCTCGTGGCGGCCAACCTGCACCGGCTGATCCGCCCCGAACAGAGCCAGATCTGGGCCGTTCTCCGCAGGGAATCCGACCCGGACCGCATCCGGTATCTGATTACGTCGGCAATGCTCGGGCGGCTGTGCCTCTCGGGCGAAATCTTCGAGATGGACGAAGAGCAGTGGGCAGCCGTGACGGAGGGCATCGCATTTTACGAAAAAGTAAAGCATATCATAAAAGACGGTTTCACGAAGGTTATCCGCGCAACGGTAGAGGATTACAAGAACCCGGCAGGGTATCAGGCAGTCCTCCGAACGCTCGGCGACGAAGCGCTGTTACTTGTCCACACGCTTGCGGACGGAGCCAATCCGCCGGTGGACGATCTGCTCGCAGGATATGAGACCGTGGGAACCTACGGTTCGGAGCTCGGCGCGGACTTCCGCGGCAAAGCGTTTCTTCTTAGTAAGCGCGCGTGAGAACTGCCGCAGTAATACATTTTTTGATCGCATTTTCCGAAAACGAAGATGCCTGTACCGGCAGGACAGCCGAAGCGGGCATCTTCTTATTTTTTCGGAAAATGTTATTTACAAATCACGGTAAATCTTATATAATTCTAATGTTAATGACCGAACTTTCCGAAAGTGGGAAAGCTTGGCTTATATAAATTAAGGAGGACGCTTCACATGGCTAGAGAAAAACAGTCAATGGATGGTAATACCGCTGCGGCTCACGTTGCGTATGCATTTACCGAAGTAGCAGGTATCTATCCGATTACCCCTTCCAGCCCGATGGCCGACTATGTTGACCAGTGGTCTGCAGAAGGCCGTAAGAACATCTTCGGCAACACCGTAAAAGTTGTCGAGATGCAGTCTGAAGCAGGTGCAGCAGGTACCGTACACGGTTCCCTTGCAGCAGGTGCTATCACAACCACATTTACCGCATCCCAGGGTCTTCTTCTGATGATCCCCAATATGTACAAGATCGCAGCAGAGCAGCTGCCCTGCGTATTCGATGTTTCCGCTCGTTGCGTAGCAACGCAGTCCCTGAACATCTTCGGTGACCACAGTGACGTATATGCATGCCGTCAGACCGGTTTTGCAATGCTTGCTGAGTCCAACCCGCAGGAAGTTATGGATCTCTCTCCGGTTGCTCACCTTGCAGCAATTGA
>CAMIWE010000093.1 GCA_946402335.1 uncultured Lachnoclostridium sp. | reverse complement strand
TTTGCGACTCCGGTTAACTGCCGCCCGATTGAGTGGGGCTGCGACATCGTTACCCATTCCACCACGAAATACATTGACGGCCACGGCGTTTCCGTCGGCGGCGCGATCATCGACAGCGGTAACTTCGACTGGATGGCGCACGCAGACCGGTTCCCCGGCCTCACAACTCCCGATGAATCCTATCACGGCCTGACCTATGCAACGAAGTTCGGCAAGGCCGCATACATCACCAAGGCAACAAGCCAGCTGATGAGAGACTTCGGTTCCATCCAGTCTCCGCAGAATGCTTTTTATATCAACCTCGGCCTTGAGAGCCTCGCCCTCCGCATGGAGCGCCATTGCGCGAACGCGCTTGCCGTTGCGAAGTTCCTGAAGGCAAATGACAAGGTTGCCTGGGTTCACTACGCAGACCTCGAAGACGACGAGTATCATGATCTTGCCAAGAAGTACTGCCCGAAGGGAACCTGCGGCGTCATCGCATTTGCCATCAAGGGCGGCCGCCAGGCTTCCATCGATTTCATGGACAAGCTGAAGCTCGCTACGATTGCAACCCACGTTGCGGACGCGAGAACCTGTCTCCTGCATCCCGCAAGCCATACCCACCGCCAGCTGACCGATGAACAGCTCATCGAAGCAGGCGTTGCTCCGGACCTGATCCGTCTTTCGGTCGGCATCGAGAACGTGGATGACCTGATCGCGGATCTGAAGCAGGCACTCGGCGAGTAATCACCTAACAAAACCCGGTCACGCCGGGGCTTACACGAAACTACAAAGCGGTCTGCTCAAGTAGCAGGCCGCTCTTATTTCTTATGAACCTGCAAAAGGGCATACCTGACGGCTCAATTCCGTCTTAGGTATGCCCTTTTCTTCATGCTTCCGTCATTCTGCCATGTCCATGGCGCGCCCCGGGGCATACCTGCGGACCAATTTCCTCCCCAGGTATGCCCCTCCCCGACTTTTCTTTCATGTTCACCTCGGCCCGGGGCATACCTGCGGGCCAATTTCCTCTTCAGGTATGCCCCTCCCCGACTTTTCTTTCATGTTCACCTCGGCCCAGGGCATACCTGCGGGCCAACTTCCTCTTCAGGTATGCCCCTCCCCGACTTTTCTTTCATGTTCACCTCGCCCCGGGGCATACCTGCGGGCCAATTTCCTCTTCAGGTATGCCCCTCCCAGGCTTCTGCACGGATATAACAAACAAAAAGGGCATACCTGACGGCTTAATTCCGTCTCAGGTATGCCCTTTTCAGGTTTCTCAATAAGTTATGCCGGCAACCATCAACCTTCCCTTGGCTCTGCCGCTTTTCCCCGGATCACTCGCCGGTCTTTACGCCGATCCATTCTCCCATCTTCACGGGGACTTCTACGCCGCCCTTGAGCGCGTTCCGAAGCTCCGGTCTGATTTCCATCCGGTTCTTCCCGACAAGCACGACAATTGTTGAGCCCATCAGCGAAAAATGCCCCATCGTCTCGCCCTTTTTCACCGACTCGTTCTCTCTCTCGTTCACGATTCCGCCGACTGCGAGCGCGCCGACTTCAATCTGTACGACAGGTCCGAAGTTTTCGGTCTCGATAAGCGTATAAACCCGTCGGTTCAGCCGGAATACCGGCACTGCCGCAAGGGCAACCGGCTGTACACTGTGCAGTTTTCCCTCGATGTAGTGATGCTTGTGAACAAAGCCGTCGTCAATGAAACAATAGTGATGATAGTCGTTGGGCGCAAGCCGGAATACCATCGCCGTTCCGCCCTCGAAACGGGCTGCAAGCTCCCCGTCCGGCACCAGATCGCAGATGCGGTAGGAAGAGCCCTTGATGGCAAAGCTGCTGTCCTCCTCTATCGGATATACCGACAAATGCCCGTCGCACGGACTGATGAAATGCTCCTTCGCGCCGTCAAAGCGGTTCTTCAGATTCCTTCTCTCGAAGAAATCCGAAAAAGACCGGTATCCGATCCGCGGATATCCCTTCATGCTGATATCATACTTTCGAATGTAGCGGCGGATCATCCCCTTGGAAAAAGGAGAGCGCAGATACCACGCCATTACTTTGGGTGCTTTCAGGAAAAGCATTGCATTTACCGTCATGCGTCCAAGCGGATTCCCGTACAAAAACCGCATTGCCGCATTGCTTCCGTCTTTCTCCATTCTGACTCCTTTGCTTAGAAACATCGGGAACGTGTTGCCGCGTCCCCGATGAATGATTTCTTTTCGCGACGAAACTGCCCGTCGTAATACGGCTGCCGAAACGGCTGTACGCCTTTATTTCAGCTTGATTCCGTATATTTTCTTTCCGCGGGTTCCGACAACAATCGTGTTGTTGTAAACCGCAGGCGTTGCTTCGATATTCTTTCCTAGGTTGATCGTGTCCTTCACCTTGCCGTTCCGGCCGTCCAAAAGCATCATGTTTCCGTCCGAATCGCACACGATGAGATACCCGTCGCCGTTGCTGTTATATACTGCAACCGGACTCGACCAGCTGTAATACTTCATTTCAACGCTCCAGACCTCGCCGCCGGTCCGCTTGTCGATTGCCACAAGCTTTCCGTGCTTCTTGCCGCCGGTTCTTGCAATGTTGAAATAAACCATGCCGCTCAGGTTGTTCTGTCCGAGGCACGCCGTTGCCTGCACGCCGCCGGAAATGCCGTCCACGGTCTTACATTCATAGGTCCGCTTCCACATGATCTCGCCGGTCGCCGCATTGATCTTGAAAATCGGGATATCGCCCTTCTTTTTCTTGTTCTGCGTCCAGTGAAGCGATGTGGAAACATAAATATATGCCGTTCCGGTAGAAGGATCCACCTCAAGCACCGGGGAAGCGTTGCTGTCGTCCACGATATCCTGGCTCCAGACGAGCTCCATCGTATTGATGTCGATGCACATCAAATCTCCGCAGTTGTCGCAGATATAAATATAATGATCGTATGCGCAGGCGGAGGATTCCATGCCGAGCCAGTATTTGTCCTTGCCGGAACGCTTGGTTTCGTAGGTCCATTTGACGGTCTCGGATGGATTGATGGAAAGCGTCCGTCCGTCCCAGACCGTATTCAGCTTGGTCGTATATAAGATTCCGTTCTCACCGGGCTGGATCAGCGTGTCGGTCTCCACATCAAACAGCGGGGATGAGTCAAATGCGCAGAAGTTCCCGTTATCCGTTCGGATGGAAAACGGGTCGTCGTTACCGTATTCCATGATGATGTCGCCGGTAACAAGGCTTACCAAGAACGTTCTTGCCGATTTCTTACCCATATCGTCGCCGGCACCGACCACGTAGATCGGCGTTCCGTTCGGATAAATGGAACCGGTTCCCTTGATCGGGAAGCCGAGGCTGATTTTGTCACGCGTCGCGGAACCGTCATCCAGATCAAGGAAATAAATATTTCCGTCCATGGTCGCGTAAATTACTTCCACCAAACCGGCCTTACTCTTCTTGGAATCGTACAGGTTCATGGCTTTCTTCGTCTCTTCATCCCACTGGATGATCAGAGGCTGTCCGGTCCATCCGCTGCCGGTCCATTCGCCCTTCTTAACGGTTTTTTTAAGAGACCCGGTATTGATATTCCAGGTCTTATACATCTTGTAAGACGTCATGTTGGCTACGCCGTATGCGCCGCCGGAACGGTAATTGTCCCCGCGGAACGTCAGCACGCCGGGAAGCGTTGCATAATTCTTCCCTTCAAAATGAATCTCGTCCTGCCGGTAGAAACCGTCTACATCGATCCCGTTTACATTCAGATAGGTTTTGAATCCGAGTACGGAGGGATGCGTGGAAGGCACGGAAACACAAACGCCGGTTTCCATCAGTTTCTGCGCGGAACTAAGCTCCGCGGTATTCAGGATCGGCGCCGCGGAATCTCCTTTCTGCGGTTTCGAAACCGGTTTGCCGCAGCCGGAAATGCATCCTGCCGTCATTACGGACAAAACCCCCATCATAATCAGTTTTTTCAAATTCATGTTAACAAATCCTCTTTTCCGTCCGAAGCCGTATTACCAGTCGCTGCCCCAGTCCGTCGTGCCGGAATCCCAGGAATCGTACGAGCTGTCGTAGGAACCGCTGTAATCATAGGAATTCCAGTTGTCCCATACTGTCGACGACTCAATATTCGAAACGCCCCACTCGTCATACCATTCGCTCGAATACGTATCTCCTACGGAGTAATCACCGTAATTCGAATCCGGAAAGGTTACGGTGTCGTCCCAGTACCAGTCCGACGCAACCGGGTCGTAAACCGACCAGTCGTCCCCGTACCGGTAATAGGTTGTGTCCTGTATCCGGTAATACCCGTCGTCACGGTGCTTCCGCCAGTGTCCGAAGGCTGCTCCGGCTCCGATCACGACAATCAGCGCAACGACACCGACCAGAACGCCGACGCCGGACGCCTTGCTTTTCTCACGGTACCCGCGGCTCACCTCTTCCGAAAAACCCTCCTCCTGCGCATCGGGATAAATCCCGCGCAGATGACATTCGGAAAGCAGCTTCTGAAAGATCTCATTGACCGCAAACGCCTCGTCCGGTCCGCAGTAACGGATGGCGCGGTAGCCTGTGTCTTTATTCTTATATACAACGAAATTGTCCCCGTCACGGTAGATTCCGAATGCTCTCGGCTCCTTATAGTCTTCTCCGATGAAAAACCTCATGCGAAGAAGCGGCATTCCCTTCTGCGCGCAGTACTGCTGCAGCTCCTCAATGGTAACCGGATGGGTAATGACCCGTTCCTGTTCCTCTTCCGAAGCCGGATTCAGCTCCCGCTCCGTCTCGGAAGTTTCCGCTGCATTCTCCTGTTCGCTCATTACGGCAAATGCCATATTTCCTGCGTGCTCCTCCTTCACCGGAGACGAATATGCATCCGATGTGGAAGCTCCGCAGCCCGGACACCGTTCGGTGCTGCCCGGCAAAACCATGCCGCAATACCGGCATATCTTCTTTTCTTCCATATTTCTCACCCGATTGCTCTGAAAAACCGCCCGGAATCCGACACCGGGCTTTCCTCTTTTTCTCTTCTATTACAACACTGTCCGGCACCCCTTATCGGAATGCCGGACATACAATCTTCGGGGTTATCTGATTACAGAACCGATTTAACCGTTGCTACTACATTCTCAGCGGTAATGCCGAACTTCTTGAACAGAACGGCGGCAGGAGCGCTTGCGCCGAAGCCGTGCATCGTTACATAACCGCCGTCGAGGCCTACGTATTTGCCCCATCCGAAATCGCTCAGGGCTTCTACGGCTACTCTTGCGCGGACAGCCTTCGGAAGAACGCTCTCCTTGTAAGCGTCGCTCTGCTCTTCGAACAGATCCATACAAGGCATGCTGACAACACGGGCGTCGATACCCTGCTCAGCAAGAGTTGCCTTTGCCTCAAGGGAGATGCTTACTTCGGAACCGCTTGCGATGATGATCGCATCCGGAACAGCCTTCTCGGAATCCTCAATGATGTAACCGCCCTTCAGCGCTTCCTTGGAGGAGCCTGCAAGCTGCGGCAGATTCTGTCTCGTAAGAACGAGTGCGGTAGGCGTTTCCT
>CAMIWE010000092.1 GCA_946402335.1 uncultured Lachnoclostridium sp. | reverse complement strand
TGCTACGATCCGTCCGTTCCTTCTTTCCGAGGACGAGGTTAAGGCTGCTCCCGCAGCAATCAAGCTTGCGGATACGAAGCCGAAGGCAAGCGAGTACAAGTACACGATGACCGTTTCCCCGCTTGACTGTATGGGTTGCGGTGAGTGTATCACCGTATGTCCGGTTGGCGCTATCGCTATGGTTCCTCAGGAATCTCAGGCAGCAGAGCAGCCGGTATTCAACTACCTTGTTGAGAATGTAAGCAAGAAGGCCGTAGCTGACACGATGCCTGCTGTTAAGGGATCTCAGTTCAACCAGCCTTTGCTTGAGTTCTCCGGTTCCTGCGCAGGTTGTGCAGAGACTTCTTACGCAAGACTGATCACCCAGCTGTTTGGTGAGCATATGTATATTTCCAATGCAACCGGTTGTTCCTCCATCTGGGGCGGCCCCGCTGCAACGTCACCGTACACCGTAAACAAGGATTCCAAGAAGGGTCCGGCTTGGGCGAACTCCCTCTTCGAGGATAACGCTGAGCACGGTTTCGGTATGTATCTTGGCCAGAAGGTTCTTCGTGACCAGGCTATCGCTAAGCTTGAAGAGATCGCTGCAGGTGATGCTTCCGATTCTCTGAAGGCTGCCATCGCTGCATTCCTTGCAACGAAGGACGATACCCAGAAGAACGCTGCTGATGCAGACGCTTTGATCGCAGAACTCGAGAAGTGCAACTGTGACCTTTGCAAGGAAGTTCTTGAGAAGAAGGATTACCTTGCTAAGAAGTCCGTATGGATCTTCGGTGGTGACGGATGGGCTTACGATATCGGTTACGGCGGACTTGACCACGTACTTGCTTCCGGCGAGAACGTAAACGTTATGGTATTCGATACCGAGATGTATTCTAATACCGGCGGTCAGGCTTCCAAGGCTTCCAATATCGGTGAGGTTTGTCAGTTTGCTGCAGCCGGTAAGGAAATCGGCAAGAAGAGCCTTTCCGAGATCGCTATGCAGTATGGTTACGTATATGTAGCTCAGATTGCACTTGGTGCTAACCCTGCACAGGCCGTTAAGGTTCTGCAGGAGGCTGAGGCTTACAACGGTCCTTCCCTTATCATCGGCTACGCTCCTTGCGAACTCCACGGAATCGCTAAGGGCGGTATGAACCACTGCCAGGATGAGATGAAGAAGGCTGTTAAGGCCGGTTACTGGAACCTGTTCTCCTTCAATCCTGCTCTTAAGGCAGAAGGCAAGAATCCGTTCACCCTTACCTCCAAGGAAGGCGACGGTTCTTATCAGGAATTCCTGAACAACGAGTCCCGTTACACCCGTCTTGTAAAGCCGTTCCCGGAGAGAGCAGAGAAGCTGTTCGCAGAGTCCGAGAAGGTTGCAAACGAGCGTTATCAGCACCTGCTGAAGCTTGTTGAACTGTATAAGTAATTCCATTCGGAAGAGACTTGACAACCTTTACAAGTAAGGTCTTTATGTAGTATAATGTGAGACGATATGTTTCGGCATATCGTCTCATTTTTTATACTCCGCCTTGAGGCTCACGCCGGGCGGAAAATATTACGATAAGGGGATAAAGCAACATGAAATTGGACATTTCTTTGAAGGGCAATGAGAAGGTGGCCTTTTGGAACAATGTGGACTTCTGTGTCGGCACGGGGCGCGCGGGACTGGCTCTCACGGAAGAGTATCTGAAAGAACTCTCATTTGTCCAGGACATCATCGGATTCAAGCACATCCGCGGCCATGGACTGTTTACGGACGACCTTGCGATTTATCAGAAACGCAAGAACTGGCATACCGGCGAGATTACGATTGAGTATAACTTTACGTATCTTGACCGTATCATGGACGCCTATATTGAGCGTAAGATCGTACCGTTCCTCGAACTCGGCTTCATGCCGAAGGAGATGGCCAGCGGCGACAATACGATTTTCTACTGGAAGGGCAACACG
Source organism: uncultured Lachnoclostridium sp. (assembly GCA_946402335.1). Classification (GTDB taxonomy): domain Bacteria; phylum Bacillota; class Clostridia; order Lachnospirales; family Lachnospiraceae; genus ISDg. Next base: position 3,717 of record CAMIWE010000092.1, on the reverse strand, counting down.
ACGCCGCCGAAGGATTACAAGGACTGGACCGACATGGTTACCGCAACGCTTGCCCATCTTGTAAAGCGCTACGGCGAGCAGGTTTATTCCTGGCCGATCGAGGTATGGAACGAGCCTAACCTTCCCGGTTTTTGGAAGGACGCGAACATGGAAGAGTACTTTAAGCTCTTCAGGGAGACGTTCCTTGCGATCAAGAAGCTCGACAGCCGTTTCCGTGTCGGCGGACCTGCAATCTGCGGCGTGCGCGACAAGGAATGGATGAAGGCGTTCTTCGATTTCTGCAAGAAAGAGAAACTGAAGCCCGATTTTGCAACGAGACATCACTATACGACCGAAATGCCGAAGTTCGACGGCCACTATACATACCAGCAGCTGTCGGATCCGGAGGTCGGATTTGAAAACCTGCAGGGCTCCCGTGACATTATCGATTCCTATAAGGAATTCAAGGGCATGGAGATGCATCTGACGGAGTTCAATACGTCCTATACGCCTACCAACCCGTTACATGATACGAACGAGAACGCGGCTTATCTTGCTTACCAGCTTGAGCGCCTCGGCGAGACGTCCTATTCTTATTCCTACTGGACCTTCGGTGACGTCTTTGAGGAAAATGGCGTGCCGTTCAGCTTATTCCACGGCGGATTCGGTCTTGTGGCGCACGGCTGCATTCCGAAGCCGACGTTCTGGACATTTGCCTTCTATAAGAGACTGCAGGACGACGCGACCGAGTGCGTTTATAAAGGGAAGAATGCGGTTATCGTAAAGACCCGTCAGGGCGGCTATGAGGCAATCCTTTGGAATATGTCCAACGACGAGACGCTTCCGGTAAATGTGAAGCTTCCCGCCGAGGTGAAGGAATATACGATGATCAGCGAGACCGTTGATCAGGTGACCTGCAACCCGCAGAAGGCATGGCACGACCTCGGCGAGCCGAAGAACCCGTCGAAGGAGCAGGTGGAGCTGATCCGCAAGTTCGCGTATCCGCTTTGCGCAAGCGATGTTCTTACGAAGTCACGCGGCGGCAAAATAGGCTTCACCATGGAAGTACGTCCGCAGGGTGTAGTATATGTATCGATCACGCCTCGCGAGTTTGAGGGTGACCGCGGATTTACGTACGGCCGCAGGGAAGTATAATCATTTTGGTGGGGGTATGAAGAATTGTTAGAAGAGATTATTCGTTTTTTTGAACAGGACCGCTGGCTTCCGTTTTCCATCGGCGCGGAAGGGTTTACGGTTTTTTCGAAGGCCGAGGACGGAGGATACGCTGTCGTTATCGTTGACTCCTCCGTGGCCCGGGATCTGACCAAAGAGAAATACCATTCCGCCCTTTCCGAAGTGGAAGAGAAGCTGCGTGCCAAAAGCTTCCGTGAGGGTTCGGTATTGACACTTTTCTTCACGTCGGAGCTTGCCAAGTATGCGCTTTTGGGAGACGGAACGCCTTTCTGGATCATTACGCCGACGGGACGAATCATTGTCAGAACCGGTCAGCCGGAGGACTTTGCCGGCATCCGGAAGGAACTTACCAATCTGATCGCTCCGGCACCGGCTCCGCAGTCGGCGGCGGTTTCCGCCATGAGCAGCGCTCCGGTTGTCACGATCAAAAAACCGAAGACCTACATCCCGGACGGTTTCTGGGAGGAATCGGCTTACAATTTACGGACATGTTTCTTTACGATTTCTTTGTTTCTGATTAATGTCGCCATCTTTTTCGGGGCTTATTCCTCGGGTGGAAGCGGAGGCATTGAAGGACAGTGGGACCGTTGGGCTAAGAGTTGGGAGACAACCATCCGCGGCGGACAGGTATGGCGCTTGTTTACCTGCATGTTTATCCATGGAAACCAGACGCATCTCTGGTCCAATATGGCCGCGCTCCTTCTGATCGGTTTCTGGCTGGAACGAAGAATCAGCAGGAAAGCTTTTCTGGCGGTTTATTTCGGCGGCGGGCTGTTCGCATCGGTTATTTCCATTCTGTATTACGGCGTATTTGTGCCGGAGCGTACGGTGGAAGTTGAGTTACTCTTTAATTCTTACAGCTATACGATCGATCAGCAGGTTGTTTTAAGCGCCGGTGCATCCGGTGCGATTATGGCACTTGCGGGTGCGGCATTCTTCCGAATGTTTCTCGGCAGGTCTTTCAACGGATACTGGCCTGCGGAACGCATACTGCGTTTGGATATTGCCGTTTTCGTAGTGGTCCTCGTGAATATTTACATTGCACTTTTCGTGGAAGATCAGGAAGGTATTGACGTTTCGGCGCATATCGGCGGAATCTTCGGCGGTTTTCTCGTCATGAGTCTCGTTATGGCGCTCCTATATCGGAAAGAAAAGGAATACGCGTCATATTAAGTTACTACAAATGCATCCGGACCGGGCAGGTTTTTCCTGCCCGGTTTTTGTATGGTTGACAAATTAAGCGGCTGATCTCGGTCGGCACATCGGCCGGCGGAGCGAGGGCAAAGGCCGTAATCGCGCGGAACCAGGATGACCATGGAGGCAATTAAAGGAGAATTTGTGTCCGTAGAAAAATAAGTTTAAGGAATTCTGTTTTTCTTCTTGACTTTAACGCGTTGAAGTGTTACACTTTGACCGAACAAACTAAGGGGGATTGCATCCTTTTTGGGATGCAGTTTTTTATTGACCGGAGGAAAGAGATGCCGATTACAGATTTTTTGGTAAGAAATGCCGAGCTTTATCCCAATGAGGTATGCCTCGTGGAAATCAACCCGGCAGAGCAGAAGAGCCGTACCTGGCGTGAATATGAGCTGATTGAGAGCGACCGCGACGAGAAGTACCGCCGCGAGATGACATGGGAGGATTTCGACCGCAAGTCGAACCGGTTTGCAAACCTGCTTTTGAGCCGTGGCGTAAAGCGCGGCGACAAGGTCGCGATTCTTTTGATGAACTGCCTTGAGTGGCTTCCGATTTATTTCGGCGTTTTGAAGACCGGCGCTTTGGCGGTTCCGATGAACTACCGTTATACGGCTGACGAGATCAAGTACTGTCTTGATCTTGCGGACTGCAGCGTACTCGTATTCGGACCGGAATTCATCGGCCGTATCGAAGATATCGCAAACCGTATCCCGAAGGTAAAGGAAATGTTCTATGTCGGTGAGGACTGCCCGTCATTTGCCGACAGTTATGAGAAGTATGCGGCTTACTGCACCTCGAAGAATCCCGGCATTGCCCTTACGGATGATGACGACGCAGCAATCTATTTCTCCTCCGGTACCACCGGATTCCCGAAAGCAATCCTGCATGCGCACCGTGCGCTTGTATCGTCCTGTGTGACCGAGCAGAAGCATCACGGGCAGACGCATGACGACGTATTTCTCTGCATCCCGCCGTTGTATCATACCGGCGCAAAGATGCACTGGTTCGGAAGCCTTCTGGTAGGCGGCAAAGCCGTTCTGCTTAGAGGCGTTAAGCCCGAGTGGATCATTGAAACCGTATCCCGCGAGAAGGCAACCATCGTATGGCTGCTTGTTCCGTGGGCGCAGGATATTCTCGATACGATCGATCGTGGCGAGATTGACCTTAGCAAATACGAACTCTCCCAGTGGAGACTCATGCATGTCGGTGCACAGCCCGTTCCGCCGAGCCTGATCAAGCGGTGGAAGGAGCATTTTCCGAATCATGATTACGATACGAACTACGGCCTGTCCGAGTCCATCGGACCCGGCTGCGTACATCTCGGAATCGAGAACATCCGTAAAGTCG
>CAMIWE010000091.1 GCA_946402335.1 uncultured Lachnoclostridium sp. | reverse complement strand
ACAACGAGGGTCTGGAAGCCCATGGCCTGGAAACGTGCCTGTACGTTCTCGGTAAATGCGATGTCGGTATTGCCTTCGATACTGATCTTGTTGCTGTCATAGAAAACGATCAGCTTACTAAGACCAAGCGTTCCTGCAAGAGACATTGCCTCGTAGGTAACACCTTCCATCATGCAGCCGTCGCCGCCGAGAACGTAGGTGTAATGGTCAACAACCGGGAAGCCGGGCTTGTTGAACTTTGCACCGAGATGTGCCTCAGCCATAGCCATGCCGACTGCCATACCCATACCTGCGCCAAGCGGGCCGGTAGTCGCCTCAACACCCTTGGTGTGACGGTACTCGGGATGTCCGGGGGTCAGGGAGCCGTCCTGACGGAACTGCATCAAGTCCTCCTTGGTAAGGCCGTAGCCGAACAGATGAAGGAGGGAGTATAAAAGAGTTGAACCATGTCCGCCGGAAAGGATGAACCGGTCACGGTTCGCCCAGTCGGGGTTCTTGGGATTGTGCTTCATGTGCTTTGCCCAAAGCTCGTAAGCTACTGCTGCGGAGCCAAGCGGCAGACCGGGATGTCCGGACTTTGCTTTCTGAATTGCGTCTGCTGCCAGAACACGGATGGCGTTCACAGACATCGTGTCGATAGATTTGCTCATTTTTTCGATTCCTCCGAAGATTTATATACCCTGCATAGCCTGTCCATCCCGGCAGGCGGCGCGCAGGAACGCAGCACCCGTTGTTGCGGGCGCATACCTATTGAGATAATACCATATTGCTCCGAACAATGCAAGTTTAGAACGATGCGAATCTGACATGACAAAAAGTAAGCCCGCGGAAACATCCGCGGGCTGCCCATCAGGCATTTTATTTTCCTTCGATAATGTGTTTATCGTAATACTTCGAATGCTTCAGCAGTTCCTTGTTCAGCTTCTTTAAGCCGTACCGCTCAACCAGCGTCTTCTCATCGGAATAAAGGTTTACGCCGAGACCGAGGCGGTTGCCTTCAATCTCAAATCCCATTGCGGCAAGCGTTGTGGGGAACATGTCAAATGCCCCGTAGCGTCTTGTCTTTCCTAGGGTGTACTCCGCGGCGCTGTTTAAGATCACCGTATAAGCGCGGCGGACGTATTTGTCATCGCCCTTTGAAAGCTGGCGGTAATACTTGCTGTCCATGGTCGGATGGTCTCCGACAATGACAATGGTCGTATTTTCGTAAAAATCCTGCTCCTTGGCCCAGGCAAGGAATTCCTTAATCTGGCAGTCCGCACAGCGGATAACGTTGTCATATCCGGTTTTGAACTCATGTCCGCATAACGGGCATTCATAGCCGCCCGTAAAATGCGTATCGATCGTCATGATCGTTACGGCGAACGGCCGGTCGTCTTTTGAAACACGCGTAATCTCTTCCTTCGCGAACTCATACAGACGGAAATCCTCAAATCCCCACCATACAAAGTAATTCAGCTGGGGCAGCCGTCCGTTCCGGTTGTAGTAATTATAGTCGCGGACTGCGTAATTCCCGTGGTCCTTAAGGAAAAGGTCCGTTCCGGCAAATTCCACCGCCGATCCCTGCAGAAATACTTCCTGATAACCGAAATGATCTAATACTTCGCCGATCGTTACGGCACCGGGAAGAAATTCCTTATAGCCTTTTCCCATGCTGTTACCGTCAATCGGCAGGATTAACGGCACACCGCTCGACTGGGATACGAGAGAGCCGCACGTAAAGACCGCGCCTTCGACGCGCTCAAGTCCGTTCAGCTTACCGTCCGCGTCGAAATTCTCGCCTTCCTTAAGAGCCAGCTCCGTCAGATACGGAATCCGGTTCTGGTCTGCAAGTCCTCCGACGGATTTGTCGGCATAGGAATTCTCCAGAGATTCCATATAAATGTAGATCAGATTGCGCTTCTTCTCGGGCGCCTTGATCTTCTCCATTTCAACCGCTGCGTAGTTCTCTTCGTAAATCGTGGACGGTCTTATGACGAGCCACAAATACGAAAACACCTGCATTCTCGCAAGAATGACGATTGCCGCAAGCGCAAACCACATTCCCGCGGTGAGCACTTTGCGGTCGCGGAAGAACCTAAGAACACGGTTCTTTTTGACCTTTTTGCGCCACAGATTTCCGATCAGGTATAAAATCGCCGTCATAACCGGAATTCCGATTGCCATCGCAATTGCGAGCGACTTGAAATTTCCGCCGTCCGCGCCTTCCATCGGCACCTTCAGCTGGAAGATCATTGCCGCAACCGAGATTCCGTCAAATAAGATTGCCTGCCACACGCCGGCGATCAGCACGGCATTTCCGAGTGCAAGCAGAAGAATTCTTGCAATAATTCTTCCCCTGGTGTCTTTCTTTTCGGAAACCGTTTCCTCTTTCTTTACGCTGCCTGTTTCGGGTTCGTTCTCCGATTGATTTCCCCCGTCCGAAAGGGCGCCCCCTTCCAGGACTTCCTTTTCCTTATCCTCTTTCATTTCGGCCTGCCTTTCTTTATCTATCCCCCTGCAAACCCCTAAATCAGTAACTTCTTAAAGCTTTCTCCCCGTTATTTCAGCAATTCCTGATATACGTCCCTCTTGGAAATGCCTCTTTCCTTTGCCACGGCCTTCATGGCTTCCTTCCGGTCCATGCCCTCCGCTTCATACTTTGCGACATGTTCCTCTAAAGAAAGCTCCTGCCATGCCTCGGCCTGTTCCGCGCGGATTTCCTCCTCCGGACGGCCGGCTATCACGAGGACACACTCCCCCTTTGGCTCCTCGTTCGTATAATGCACGACAGCTTCCTGAATCGTTCCCGCAAACCGGCTTTCATGCTTCTTCGTCAGTTCCCGCAGGACGGTAATCTTCCTGCTTTCCCCGAGCGTTTCCGAAAGATCGTTAAGCGTCCGTAACAGCTTGTGGGGCGCTTCGTACATAACGATCGTCCTCTGCTCCGTACGGATTGCCTCGAGCGCCGCCTTTCGTTCCTTCTTCTCCATCGGGAGAAACGCCTCGAAAGAAAACCGTCTCGTCGGAAGCCCCGAAAGCGTCAGAGCCGTTACGCACGCACATGCTCCCGGAAGCACCGTCACCGGAATTCCGGCTTCGTACGCCATCCGCACCAGCTCTTCGCCGGGATCGCTGATGCCGGGCATTCCCGCATCGGTGATCAGCGCGATGTTCGTGCCGGCAAGCAGCTTTTCAATCAGCGCTTTGCCTTTTTCGATCTTGTTGAACTCATGGTAGCTGGTCATCGGGGTATGGATATCGAAATGGTTCAGCAGCTTGATGCTGTTTCTCGTATCCTCCGCCGCGATCAGGTCTGCTTCTTTCAGCACACGGATGACCCGGAAGGTCATATCCTCCAGGTTACCGATCGGAGTCGCGCATAAATAAAGCGTTCCCGTCATGACTGTTCCTCTGTTTCCGCCTTGTTGTCCGGTTCGGATTCGGGAGCCGTATCACCCTTCGCGCCTTTGCGGAAAATCTTCCGTACCGCCTGGTCCTTCACCGACTTCACGGCCTGTACGGCTTTCACGGCCTTTGCGCCTTCCTCCGGACGGATGAAGTTCATAAACCGCTTGTCATTCTTCGGAATGCCGTATTCCTTCTTGCCAAGAGCAATGCTCTTCATCAGGAATGTCATATTCTCCGCAAGGTTAACCATCGTCTGCATGCCCTCGACATCGAGTTCCGCTTCGCCGGGCGAACCGCCGAATGCGTCGTTCCAGTACGTGCTGGATGCTACCGGCATACCGCTGATGGTAAAATACTTATTCAATACGTCAAATGCAGCCGTCGTTCCGGCTCTTCTTGCTACCGCAACCGCAGCGCCGACCTTCATCGCCATCGAATAATGGGCACTGAAGAACAGCCTGTCCATCAACGACAGGATCGTTCCGTTCGGCGAAGCATAATATACCGGCGTGCCGACAACCAGTCCGTCCGCATCCCTAAGCTCTGCAGAAATCTCATTCACCACGTCATCGTATACACATTTGCCGAGGCTTGCGCAGTTGCCGCAGCCTACACAGCCGCGGATATCCTTTGAACCGACCTTGAACATCTTGGTCTCAATTCCGTGTTTCTCAAAAACACGGCACATTTCCGCAAGTGCCCGCGCGGTATTTCCGTCACTTCTCGGGGATCCGTTGATCAAAACAACCTTCATGTCGATACCTCCTCTATACTACTGTCCGCCTGTTTCGGCTTCGTGCCGCATATTATAGCACATATCTTCCGTAAAATAAACCCGTATGTTACCGGCGGCGTGGATCCGTCTTTCTGCCGCCCTTATTCCGGCCGGATTTCCGTAAATCCGTCATGGGTAATCGGGCTTGCATAGAAGTCCGTGGTTTTATATACCGTTTCGTCTTCCGTTAGAAACACCCGGTAGTTAATGAATATCGAATCCTCGCGGTAACGCCCGGCAAATCCGTCAATCTTCTTCAGAATTTCCGTTAATACGTCCCGTCTGTCTGCATAATCCGGATCCAGAATAAAGAAATCAAAATCCGTTTTACTGTCCGCATTCTGGTACGCGACATGGAAATGTGCGTAGTTCTTGTCAAGCAGTTCTTCGACATCCCGGATAAAACGATAGACCGTCGGCATATTAAAGGAATAGGCGTATTCCGCTGTAACCTCTTCCGTTCCGCGAGATTTCTTTTTGTAAACCTTCTTATAGCCGTCCCGGTAATAGCCGTTTCCCTCATACTTCAGGTCAGTACTCAATATTTTCAAATGATAGGTATATCCGCCGGGCACGTCGTATCGATGCGCAAACGGCTGCTCCCCGTCAATGGTGCCCCCGACACCGTCCTCAAGAAAAAACAGTTCGTCCTTGCTTTCAACCTTTACGATGACCTTCTCGCCGGTTTCCTTCCGGATTTCCTCTGCGATCAAATCTTCAATCTCTTTCTCGGAAAGACGGTTCGTGAGCTCTACGCTGTCGATTTTACGGCCGCAGCCGCAAAGCAGCAGAATGGAGATTGTAACAAGAATAACGATTTTATGTAATCGGTTTGTTTTCATCCGGTATTCTTCCTTTCCCTCATAAGATTGCCGTACCACACTTCGGCACATTTTCCGAATCGTCCCGACCGATTCATTTCTGATTATACCACTTTACAGGTATCGTTGTCACAGAAAAAGTCAATGTTCCCGTAAAATCGCCTTCAAACCCGCGAAATCGCTTGCATTCCTTAGCCCGATATGGTACTCTTTTGTACGGTCTGCGGACCAAACCCCGTAAAGAAGGATTCAATTATGTCAGCTTTTGAGGAAAATATCAAAAAGAGACGGACATTTGCCATCATATCCCACCCCGATGCAGGTAAGACCACCCTCACCGAGAAGTTTCTGCTGTACGGCGGCGCGATCAATCTGGCCGGTTCCGTAAAAGGACGGAAGACCGCCCGTCATGCGGTTTCCGACTGGATGGAGATTGAAAAGGAGAGAGGTATTTCCGTAACCTCTTCCGTGCTCCAGTTTAACTACGACAATTACTGCATTAATATTCTGGATACCCCCGGCCACGAGGATTTCTCGGAGGATACGTACCGGACGCTGATGGCAGCAGACTCTGCCGTCATGGTAATCGATGCGAGTAAGGGTGTTGAGCGCCAGACGATCAAACTCTTTAAGGTTTGCGTTATGCGCCACATCCCGATTTTCACATTCATCAACAAGATGGACCGCGAAGCGAACGATCCTTACGAGCTGATGAGCGACATCGAAAACGTTCTCGGTATCGCCACCTGCCCGATCAACTGGCCTATCGGCTCCGGCAAAGGCTTTAAAGGCGTCTATGACCGCAATACAAAGGAAGTTGCGCTCTTCACGGCTGCCATGAACGGCCAGAAGGAAGTCGCCACCGAGTATATGGCCGCCGACGCACCGGAACTTAAGGACCGCATCGGATTTGCCTTTTACGACAAGCTGCAGGAGGACATTGAACTTTTAGACGGCGCAAGCGCCGAGTTTGACCAGGAACTGGTAAATGCCGGCGAGCTCTCGCCCGTCTTCTTCGGCTCCGCCCTTACGAACTTCGGTGTGGAAACCTTCCTGAAGCACTTCCTTTCGATGACCAGTTCTCCGCTTCCCAGAAATTCCGATCAGGGCATTATCGACCCGTTCCGTCCGGATTTCTCCGCCTTTGTCTTTAAGATTCAGGCCAATATGAATAAGGCTCACCGTGACCGTATCGCATTCATGCGCATCTGCTCCGGCCAGTACACTCCCGGAATGGAAGTAAACCACGTGCAGGGCGGGCGGAAGGTGAAACTTTCCCAGTCCACGCAGATGATGGCCGACGAGCGCCACATCGTCGAGGAAGCCTTCTCCGGCGATATTATCGGCGTATTTGACCCGGGCATCTTCTCCATCGGTGATACGCTGTGCCAGTCCAATGAAAAGTTCCGCTTTGAAGGCATCCCCACATTTGCCCCCGAGCACTTTGCGCGGGTACGGCAGATGGATACGATGAAGCGGAAGCAGTTCATGAAGGGCGTTACGCAGATTGCCCAGGAGGGTGCGATTCAGATTTTCCAGGAATTCAACACCGGCATGGAGGAAATCATCGTCGGCGTTG
>CAMIWE010000090.1 GCA_946402335.1 uncultured Lachnoclostridium sp. | reverse complement strand
CCTTTGTATACTGGAATGCCTGCAGCCAGCCGTCTTCCGTCTCCGCAAAGCTGTATGCGCCGCGATAATACTTCTTCAGTTCCTCATTTGTCATGGCCATTGTCTCCTTTTGTTATTTGATTTGCTTAGTTTTCCTGTTTCCGAATATTGTATCATATTTGATGGTGATCTCTGACGCCTTTTCCTTTGTTTTCAATGCATCCGGTGCCATACGACCGTTTACCATTGAAAACCGATTGGCCAGCAGCCGGTCCACAAGGCTTTGCAGCCAGTTTGTCCCACACGGCAGACTTCGCAAAATAGCAGTCCATGCTCGAGTGCTGCAGCTGTATGAACAGCACCTCAGATCTTACGATTCCGCAGGTATTCTTCGGCTTCCGTAAGCTCTCTGCGCGATTCCTCATAATGCATGCATTTCATTGCTTCGTCATAGTCCATCCAAACGATTTCCGAAACTTCTGATTTCTGCATGACGAATTCCTGCCCGTGGTATTCTGCCAGAAAATAAACATTGGTCTTCCGGTCATTCGGACGGCCTTCACGTGCCAGCGGATGCTCATCAACCGTTCGGAAATCATCCAATAAGACAACGTCCAGTCCCGTTTCTTCCTTTACTTCCCGGATGGCCGTCTCCTGCTCGGTTTCGCCCGGTTCCACGTGTCCCTTTGGAAATCCATAGTAGCCCTGATAGATTCCGACCCCGCGAATTATCACATATTTTCTGGTGCCATCCTCGTTTTTGAAAATAATCACTCCGCACGCTTTCTCGTCCGCCATATTCTTTCTCCTTTTTATGCTTTCAATGACATTACATATACCTGACAGGGATTTGCCTCATCCCAATAAAACGGAAACACCTCTAACTCCTTGAAACCGCAGCTGATGTAAAAAAGATTGGTCCTGTCATAATCCTCATAGACTCCCATCTTCACCGTCTTGACCTGCATGAACTCGTATCCTTCGGAGCGGGCAACTTGCTTTGCCTTTTCCACGAGCTGCCGGCCCATGCCACTTCGGTGATAATCCTTTAACACTCCCATGACGGCAAGTTCAACCGTAGACTTTCCGGTTTCTTTTAAGCAAAGAAATCCAACAGCCTTTCCCTCTTCCATTGCTGCAAGAAAAGTCCAGTCAACACAGCAGGAAATGTATTCCTCTCTGCTCTCTTCAATTTCAAACCAATCCGTAAGAGCCTCCAGAACTCTTCTTGCGATAGCCTGTTTTTCTTTAGAATCCGTAATCTCAACTATCATTATGCTCTAAGCCTTCCCACCCCTTATATTTCACAGAGTTTTCGGTCATAATCTGCACGTCACAGCTTTTGCCATTCCATACAGCGGGGCATTTTCCGTTCTAAGAAGAATTGTTCCGCCGCCTTCGCCGCGGCTTCTTCGGAAACAACCATCTCGCTATGGATTTCGATTTCCTCGTTCGGGGTGTTTGTGTAAAATACCGTAAATGTTCCCGCTTTCAGGTTATTGTTCCTGCCTGCCGATTGAGACCCGATATCGTCTTCATCCTCGAAAAAGGTTACACTTGCAAGTGGTCCTTTTACCAGAATCGCCATACAGGGAAAGTCTTTCGTTTCATCGGACAGCCAGAATTCGTTTGCGTCATTGGCATATCTTTCGGAAAGAATGCGCCGGAGTTCCTCGATGGAGGATACCGACTCCGTTCCGCCGAAATGACTTACCTTCATCCCGGCAAATCCGAGCAGATTACGCTGTGTCATAACTTCTCCTTTAACAGTACGGGATGGTCCTTAATCCCCGCAGTTTCGAATCCTTTGTAATAATTCGAGCATGTGCCTTGTTACTACTGATGCATCAGGTCGAACAGCAGCTGCTGGTGTACATTGGCATCGCCTTTTTTAATGCACTTGATGTTCTCCTCCCCGCCCAGTGCCAACGCCGGAACGAAGAAGAATATTTCATTATGACGCAGTGTTCCGAGCGTATCCAAAGCCTCATTGTACAGGCTCTCGCGAAGCACGTTCTCTTTGATTTCCTCATCAATGATATAGTCTTCGAAAAACTCCTGATACGAATAGGTACACACATCGATTCTGCGATAATGGATATTCAAAAGCGATATGTCATTTTCCGTCTCGTCCAGTTTGCGGAAATAGAAAATATCGCCAAATGCCGACACCATAATCGGAATCTTGCTGAAATCCTGACCGCCGAGCCATGTGTATAAACTGCCCATGTAATCTCTTGGGTCAACCACCTTCAAAAGCCCGTTGCCGTAATCTCCGAAGCCGTAATTCTCCCAAAGATACAGAATCTCCGGCGGAAGCATCTGACGGCCGAAATTTAACAGCGTTTCATCCGGTTTCGTCAACTCTTCACCGGGTGCATAGATCTCCAAAAAATTCTTTATCATTTTAGGTTCCATTTGTCTCCTCCTATATATATCCCAATCTGATTATTTCCCGCTTTTATACCGCATGGAAACATGGTTTTCCTCGAACCCGAGACTGCTCCAGAATCTGCGTCCGGGCTCGTTATTCATCAGAACGTCCACATCTATCTCAGTCACCTGCAAGGTTTCCATAAGAAGCTGAAATGCCTGCTTTCCGTAATGCTTGCGCCTGTATTGCCTGTCAATATAAAACTGCCGCAGATACAGCGGAGAAGACGTATGCCTTACCAAAGCATATCCTACCGGGGTTTCATCAACCGTAAAAAAGTAGGCATTATATTCGCCGCTGATGAATCCCCTCATTCTGTCTGCCAGTTCCTCAGGATTCATAGGATTCGTGCTGCCCTCATCCTCAATCAGGCGTTTATTCATGACGGCAAGAATCGGTATGTCGTCCGTTGAACACTTAAGTATTTTCATAGATGCCATGTTACCGCTCCAGTTCAAACAAATCTTCCATGCCGCTAAGCATCTGCGGATTCTTTCTATAATACGCAAGTATCACCATGTCAAGCCAGTCGATATATTCCACGTAATTAACCGGTAAATCTTTTATAGAGCATTCGTCTTTCGGATCAAAATGCCATATTAAATTCTTAAGAATGAACTGATAACAGGAACTGATCTGTTCCGTTAATTGTTCTTCATACAAAGACATGTTCACAACCGTAGTGATGCTGTCGCTCAGGTCCCAAAACATCTCCGGTGAAAACAGGTTTCTCTCATGTAACGAATAGATTAGGCTTCCTTCCCTGCATTGAAAATTCCGTTCAATGATCTTCCGTGCGTTCTCCTCTGTCATTCGCTGATTCCTCCCGATGAATAATAACGGATAGCGTCCTCATAGGAAATCGGAGCACCTCCGAATCTTCAGTCAAGCCGTTCTCCCCGGGTTGTCATCTCACTGTTTGCCAGAACAATCTTTAAGAACTCAACCAGATTGTTCGCGGCAAATGTGATCTGATTTCCTAATTCATTATCGATAATGACGATTCTCGGTTCCCCGTTACTGTCAACCTCGCGATAATCCATATAGTACATATCATGTCCGCCGCTGTTGGTTTCTCCAAACGGGATCCCGATGTCGGGATATTCCAAATCGTTCTTACAGTCGTCAAACATCTCCTCCAGACTGTATGAAGCATCCGGCTTCGGCCCGATTCCGAAGATTGCCGTCAGCCAGCGTTTATCGGAATCATCGCGAATCTCACCGCCGTTTTGATACTCCAGCAGTTCTCTGTATGAAGGGGATATCTTATATCCGATTGCCTTTTCCGTCCTTTCGATCCACTCTTCTGTAATCTTAGGAAACTCATACCTGCTACGGATCTTTCGAGTGTTGTCAAACAGTGCGGATAAGTCTACTCCGGCGAACAATCCATCCGGCTTCTGAACTCTGTCCGCATACATTGCTGCCTGCTCCGGAGTCTCCGGTTCACTTAACTTGGCCTTTCTGTTCCAGAAAACCGTTTTATCATTAACGTCCGCGGAGGACACGTTTACATTACTCTCCAGAATTTTCTCTAAGAAGAAATAATTATAGCCGGTTTTGCATCTTCTGACACGAAGGCGGTAACACTCATTTCTCGTAAAGCACGGGGTATAAGGATATCCAAACAATTTCTTCTTAGAAAACCAGTATACCGTTCCGATTCCTACCGGCCTGCCCTCTTCATTTTTCGGCTCTGCGCATACGATATGCACCAGATCTTCTTTCCCAAACGAAGGGAACCTGGAATCTCCCTTTTTCCATGTCCAGCGAACCAATACTACGATTTCCTCCGGTTCCCCGGCTAACTGCGAAAGGAATTCCTCCTTTGTCTGTTTATTGTCCGTTCTGAAAGATTCTCCCATGTTAACCCCTTCCCATATCCTGAAACAGAACCAACGCTTAGCTTGTGGCTGTTTCTTTTGTAAGATTCTTAAGCCAGATAAACTTATTGTATCTCCATTTGATGAACGGCACCTTCACGATTTCATCCAGGCACATGATCACATAAACAACCATGACCGGCACATGCAGTACAAAGCAGGCAACGAGCGCCAGCGGAATTGCAAAGCACCAGGTCGCGATCAAAACGCTTATCCCGTCATACATGGAGTCTCCGCCTGCCGGAAAGACTCCGCAGGTAATGATGGTATTGTACGCGTAAGCCACCATATAAAAAGCGAGGAATATCAGCATCTGCACAAGGTACTGCTTAGCTAACGGCTCAAGCACATAGAACAGATATACAAGCGGCCCGACAATACATATCAGCAGGACATTTATCATTCCCGAGGCAAATGCCACGCCCCAGCTGCGTGCCCCGTATTCCTTCGCCTTTTCAAGCTCGTTCCGCCCGAGGAGCTGCCCGATCATAATGCTGATACCGGTGGAAAGGCCATGGGTAAGTCCCTGTATCAGTGACTGTGCAACCGTAGTTACGGAGGCTGCTGCCGTGGCATCCGTTCCGAGATGTCCCAGAATAAACGAGTGCATTGTTATGCTGAATCCCCATGCCAGCGAGGATGCCGCCATTCCGGGAATGATCTTCCAAAGGTCCCGCTCATATGCCTTTGAGAAATAAAACAAACTGTCCCTGCGAAGGCGTATGTCCGCATTCCTTTGTGCCCATATAACACACCAGGTCAGCGCAACAACTTCCACCACAACCGTTGAATAGGCAGACCCGTTTGCACCGAGAGCCGGAATCTTTCCGAAGCCGTAAATCAGGAAGAAATCGGCTGTCATATCCACAACTACGGTAACGACGGAAATCCATAAGCTGAGTTTCGCATGCCCCGAAATCTTCATGATCATCAAAAAGCATCGCAAAACCGCCGTGAAAATATAGGAGAAACATACGATTCTAAGGTATTCCGCTCCGATCCGGATCAGTTCCTGTTCCGGAGTCAGTATTCCTATAAGCTGCTCCGCGAAGAAGAAGGCTCCTACCGTGAAGATGACTCCGATGACAAATGCGTATCGAATTGCCATCCCCAGAAATCTTCTCACATTCAGATAGTCTTTCTTGCCCCAATACTGGGATATCAGTACGCTTGACGCAACGATCGCAATACTGTAAAAAAGCGACATTACAAAGGCGATCTGATTGGCAAGCGATACCGCTGCTATCGCATCCTGCGTCAGACGTCCGAGCATAAAAGCATCAGATGCTCCGACCAGTGCACCGAGAAGATTCTGAAGCGCCATCGGCACCGCCAGGCTCATAAGCTGCTTATTAAATTTTCGTCTTTCCTCAGGGCTCATCAAAACAACTGCCTCACTCGTTAACCAGCCTGCTTATTTCCATTCAATCCCGATACATTTTCCATAAAGTTTCCTTCTGCTCCATTCCGAAGCGAAGGATCTTCCAAAGAGACTCTACCGCATACGGGCCATATGTCTGCATGTAGGAAATATGCATTTGTTCCGCTCCCCAAAACAGAAGGTCATACTCTTCGCGGGAAATGTTCTCCCCGCCGTAATACCCCTGAAGGAAGCTCTTCGCCAGATCAAAACGGTAGGTCATTTCCTCTGTCTCATGATTAAAATCCACGAACTGCATAATGAACGGCCAGCCGAGATCCAGATACCGGCTTCCGATGCCGGTGTCATCCAGATCGATAAAGACAACCTCTCCGTTCGTTCTAAGCATCGCGTTATGCGGTCCGATATCCGTATGCACAAAGCACTGATCTGTTTTTTCAAAGTCCGGGAGTGCGTCCAGGATCTCGTCAAATTCTTTCACAAATGCATGGTTTCGAAACCAGGTGTAATACCTCGCTTTGCTCTGTGTCATGGGAGATTTCAGACGGTATCCCTGTAACCGGTGCATTTTCCTTGTTGCCTGAGCAAGCTTATACTCGTCCTCCGGGGTTTCCTCCATCTGCCTTCCGTCAATAAACTCCATCAGATAAAACCAGTGTCCCTGATCCTTCACATAGTAATCCCCGTTTTTAGCAGGATACAGGATCGGAGCCATGCCATGCTCATTCCCGAGAAACAGATGGGCCTGAACATTTCCCTGAATCACGGTTTCGGGCGTACTGCCCGGGAATCCTTTCAACAGATAATCGCCCGATGCAGTCGTGACTTTATAAATCAGACGTCCGGAATCCACATGGAACTGATCACCGATTCGGGGGTTATCCGGATTC
>CAMIWE010000089.1 GCA_946402335.1 uncultured Lachnoclostridium sp. | reverse complement strand
GACCTACGCACCGCGCATCGGCGCAGCCGATTTGTAATGCGCGGGTGCTCCTTTTACAGAACACTGTCCGGTGTTCTTTTTTTATGTCTTGACATCATAATATCAAAATGATAATATCAAATTGTAAAGAAGAACTTTCGCATTTTCCGTAGAATGGGAGGTAAGCTATGACCGATATGAGTAAGGAGCAGCTGCTCCGGTTTATTGAAGTGATTTTTGAGAGAAACCAGTCAACCAGTTATGCCCTTCACCAGTTCATGGATATTTTAAAGGATGAGGGTGCGCCGAAGGAGTATCTGGATATCGTAAAAACATGTATTGACGGATTCTATGTGATTAGTAAAGCAGTTGAGGCACGTTCTCAGGTGACCGAGAACGATATCCGTGAGGCGGAAGCATGGTACCGCAAGATCCAGGAAGAACGGGCCGGCAGATGTTAGAATGATGTGAGGGTAGAATTATGCAGGAATATATTGATGATAAGTATCTTGTAGCAAACGGTATTATTCTTACTTATTCCGGGGAAGAAGAGGATGTTGCTGTTCCAAGCAGCCTCGGCGGTATGCCGATCCACACAATCGGAATGGGAGCGTTTCATTTTTGTGATGCGAAGAACATCATCGTATCGGACGGAATCCGCAGGATTCGGGACAGCGCATTTAATGAGGCCCGGAATCTGGATAATATATTGCTGTTTCCTTCCGTAAAGGAAGTGGAACCGAAGATACTGGATTATTGCTATCATATTAAAAGAATCTGCCAGATTCTTTGCTATACGGAAGCGGAATATAACGAGTTAAAGTCAATCTGTGCCTGTGACGGCGGGACACGGTATATGGCCTATGAAATCCCTTCAATCGGAGATAATGCTTACCTTTCGCCGGCGATTATCGGGTTTAAAAAGCAGTATAAACTCCCGCGGGGGATCAGGCGGCTTTTCGTGTTCCAGCATGATTCGTACGGGTTCCCGGTTTCCTTTGACCATGAGTTTCGCGGGACACTTCATACGAGCGATATCTTTCATTCCGTTTCTTCGAAAACAATCGATGACGAGATGGAGGCTTTGCCGTATCTGGTGAAGGAAGGATTCCCGATGCCGAACCCGATGGTTGAGCGGGAGAACACACGGGTCGCCGAGGACCAGCGTAAACACTGGAATCATGTAAATGCGGGGCGGAGCATGGTATTTCTCTTCGATGATAACAATACGCGTCATATCGGCGACAAATACTATGTAATCGGTGAATACAGCATCGGCTATCATTTCTGGCAGTCTCTGATTCCGCAGATCCGAAACGGAAAGCGCTTCTTCCTGTATCGCAGATGCTTCCTCGGTGCCGTAAAGGACTATTCGACACCAGATCTCGAATATATCCGGTACAATATCTGTTATTGTGACGAAAAAGGGCAAAACAGGTGGAAATAACAATGTGTGAGAAGAACAGCGGATGTGTGGCATGCCCGGAGAGAACGAAGACCGTTACGATCCTCGGGAAGCCCGTCATCGTGAAAAACTATATCTGTTCAAGAGACGGCGTGCATTACCGCCCGAAGCCGGACAATGTGCAGCTCCAGCTTTCTGTATGTCCGGTTTCTTTCTGCCCGGCGGACTGCCGGTTCTGCTGCGCCAGGGAAACGAAGACGGACAGGAGGATCGACATGGGCACATTTGCCGCAGTAATGAGGAGGCTTAAAGAAGAGGACAGGGTACGAGGCGTGAAGATCACCGGAGGAGAACCGTTTACGGATATCGGTCTTCTCAATGAAGTGATCAGCATTTTGTTTGAAATCTTCGGCTATAACCTCGAACTTGCAATCTCAACGAACGGAATCGGGTTAAAGCGGGTGCAGGAGATCAAGGATCTGGTGCACCTGGAAACGATTCATGTAAGCAGGCATCATTATGATGATACGGTGAACCGTAGGATATTCGGCAACGACGCAATCCCGGATACGGCGGAGCTGAAGGAGATTATCGCGGGCACTCCATTTAAAAACCTTTGGGTATTTAACTGCATGCTGATGAAGGACACGATTCATTCGCCTGAGGAGGCTCACCGATTCCTTGATTATGCGATTGCGACCGGCGTTTCCAAGGTCGGCTTCATGGAATGCTCCGCGGTCAACGAATATGCAGCCTCGCAGGCAATCCCGTATGAGGCGGTAATCCGCGAGGACGACCCTTCAATGTTGTTCACGAAGGGGTATTACGATTACGAATTCTGTCATTGCAGCGATGGTATATATGCATCGGAAAATGGCGGAATTATTCCGTTCTACGGTCGTAGTACAAAGATGGTGGATTACGGTTATTCAAGAGGCCTTGTGTACGATTCGGACAATCATCTGCGGGACGGCTTCGGCGGAGAGATCATTGTTTAATGTATCGGGCACGGGTTTTGCGGGGAATGATTATGTAATGTATCGGGCACGGATTTTGCTGGGGAATGATTGCGTAATGTATTGGATGAAAGACGGTTTGGGGAGAAAGGACCGGATGGTATGAAAGAACTTAAGAAATTTCTCAAAAGCGAGCTGACGGGCTGGAAGCCGTGGGAAGTATGCTGGCTGCTGCTTGCAACCGGCGTGATTCTCGGACTGTCTATCTACTTGGGCGAGAATGCGATTGGCCTGATCATGGCCCTCACCGGTGTGTGGTGCGTGATCCTGACCGGCAAAGGAAAGCGTTCCTCGTTCCTGTTCGGAATCGTGAATGCCGCACTGTACGCTTACGTGGCATTTGGCGCAAAGTATTACGGTGAGGTTATGCTGAACGCGCTTTACTACGTCCCGATGGGATTTGTCGGATGGTTCGCGTGGAAGAAGCATATGGATGACAACACCGGCGAGGTAGTAAAGAAGCGGCTCAATTGGAAGAAAGGGTTTCTGATCTACGCGGCAACCGGACTGGCGATCGTTTTGTACGGCATGGTGCTGGCGGCACTCGGCGGAAGTCTTCCGTATGTGGACAGCATGAGCACGGTCGTATCGGTGGTGGCACAGATTCTTTCCATCTGGCGGCTCATGGAGCAGTGGGTGCTCTGGATTGTCGTCGACATCGTGACCGTCGTCATGTGGGCGGTGGATTTTGCAAAGGGCGGCAAGACAATCGCAACGCTTGCGATGTGGTCCATCTACCTCATCAATGCGATCATTATGTTTGTGAGATGGTACCGTGAGGCTGACCGGAACGGGAAGTCTTCCGGAGCGGAGCAGCAGGACGTGTCCGGAGACACAAAGCAGAAAGACGCCATGTGACGTCGGAACGGAGGCAAATATGTATCAGGTCGGAATGTACGGCGGATCCTTCAATCCGCTTCATATAGGGCATGTGGATTGCATCCTGAAGGCGGCGGGGATGTGCAAAGAACTGTATATCGTGTTAAGCATCGGCTATAAGCGCGATGAGGTTGACGAAAGGATTCGTTACCGCTGGCTTTACCAATTGACGAAGCATATCGGAAACGTCACCATCATCACCATCACCGACGATGCGCAGACGAAGGCAGGCTACGAGAAGGAACACTGGATGAAGGACGCCGCCGACGTCAAGGCGCAGATCGGAAAGAAGATCGACATTGTATTCTGCGGCAGCGATTATGATGAGAACAGCTTCTGGAACGTGTGTTATCCGGAAAGCGAGCTGTACATCTTCCCGCGAAACGGCATCAGTTCCACGGAGATCCGGAAGAACCCTTATGCGCATTGGGACTGGATCCCGCAGGTGGTACGTCCGTATTATACGAAGAAGGTATTGATCGTTGGTATCGAGAGTACCGGAAAGAGTACGCTGACGATTCACCTCGCACACCGCTTTAACGCAGAATACATCGACGAGGCCGGCCGGGAACTGTCCGAGCGGAGCGGCACGGATACGATGATGCTTCCCGAGGATTACACGGAAATCCTTCTGCAGCACAAACTGAACGAGATGAAGGCGCAGGAGCGCGGAAACCGGCTTCTGTTCATCGATACGGATGCTTTGATCACGAGGTTTTTCATGGATTTTCTTGACGGAGAGGATCCGCGGATTGAAAAGAACCGTGTGCTTGCCGATGCGATAGACGCACTGAACCGTTATGATCTGATCCTCTTTTTGGAACCCGACGTCGAGTTTTACCTGGACGGCGGGCGGAGCGTGGAAATCCGCGATAACCGCGAAAAGTACAGCAGCAGGATCAAGGAGCTGTTCCGTTCGCACGGTAGGGACTTCATCTGCATCAACGGCGACTATAAGGAACGTTACGAGAAAGCAGTTGCGGAAGTTAAGAGACTGATCGGAGAAGAGTAGGAAAAGGAAGCGCTATGAAGAAACAAACAGAGAAAGAGTATCTCTCGCAATACGATATCGGCCGATACCCTCGTCCTTCCGTGACCGCGGATATCGTCGCATTTATGATCCGCTCCGAGGAAAATGAAAACTACAAGATGGACTCCGCCAACAAGCTGTCCATTCTTCTTGTAAAGCGTGCGGCACATCCCTTTAAGGATTGCTGGGCGCTTCCGGGCGGCTTCCTGCATCCGGACGAAACGGTTGAGGAGTGTGCGTTCCGGGAAGTATCGGCGGAGGCCAATGTGACACCGGTATCGCTGATGCCGGTAGGTGTGTTCAGTGATCCGGGGCGGGATCCGAGAGGGTGGATCATCTCGCACGCATTTGCCTCCATTATAAGCGAGGAATCGGTGCTTCAGGTCGGCGGCGACGATGCGGCGGAAGCACAATGGTTTGATATCCGGTTTGACCGCGACGAAGAAGGAAAGAGTGTCCTTTCACTCGAATACGGGGAGACGAAGCTGCAGGCGGTGCTGCGGGAGGAATCGAGCCGGTTCGGTCGGACGAACTTTCTGGTTGAGGACAGCGGAGGGCTCGCATTTGACCACGCCGGAATCATTGCTACGGCGCTGACGGCACTCCGGGAGGGCGCAAGAAACTACGAAACGCTCTTTGATTTCCTGCCGGAGAGGTTTACGCTGACGGCACTTCAGAAGGTGCAGGAAACAATCATGAACATCCAGATCCTGCCGGCCAATTTCCGCCGGAAGGTCAGTGATTACGTTGTCGAAACCGACGAGTACACCCAGGGCGCGGGACACCGTCCGGCGAAGCTGTACAGGAGAAAATAGTTGTTGACATGAAAGACTATTTGTAATAGTCTCAAGATAGACTAGTAATAATAGTCTGATAATACAGAATAAGGAGGACTTGTTATGGTGATAACGTATAAGAGAATCCTTTGTTGCCTTGTGATAATTACTATCATATTAGGCACTTTAGGACTGGGCTATAAGGATGTATCCGCTGTATGTTCTGATGGGAAAAATAACGAACAAAATGAGGATGGAGAAGGGCTTTCAGACGAGGAAATCCAAAATGCGTTTTATCCGGAAGGCTATTCTGGATATCTATATCCGGTTCTTCCTGGAACTTCTATGTGGCCTTATGGAAACCACCAAGACATGGTGGATATTTGTCAAATACCAGAGTCAGTCTTGAATCATATGTCTACGGCAGAGTTATTTCAAACAGTATTGGTTTATCCACTTTTAAGTGATGTGTATGCTTATGATAGTATTGATGAAGGGATAGATACTATTCGTATGACATTTAACGGTATGAGTGAGTTGTATCAAAGAGAAGATAAGGCGGACGTATTACTTGAGTGGCTTAAGGAGAATAAGGACTGGTTTTTGAGTAAGGCTGAGACTGGGGATACTGTTCTCGATTCAATTAAGAATAGTCCGCGAATGAATCTGTTGTTGCTTGTACAAAGCAAATTACTTGGGGTGGGTAACAATGGGGAGACTAATTCCGTTCTTAATCTTATAAACGGTATTATTTCTGACAATTCGGATGAGAGTATGAACGGGGAAAATAGAGAGATTTATCCCGTGAGTTTATGTGGCTTTGGAGATTATATTGTGTTAAGTCAGCAAACAGTATATACTCCGAGAGGCGGAGCAATGGGAGGAAAAACATATGGAATATACGAATTATGGATTTATTCCAATAATGAGATATATTCTATAGCCAGAGATGATTATTCTGTTGCAGGAAAGGATTATCTGAATAGTCAGGTTTTAACTGTATATGGATTGTCACCGTATTCCGGGCGAGGAGCGACAGTAAAGTATAATTGTCATTCATATGCGTGGTATTCAACAGGTACAGGTAATACTAACTGGATTGATTACTTTAATACTAGTAATTATACCTTGACAACCTTGCAGAGCGTCAATGTTGGTGGGATAGTGGTTTACTGTGAGTCTTATGGTGGAAATGTCGGACCTGGAGTGGAACGGAAACATAGTGCAGTTGTAGACAGTAAAATTTTTCATCCAGTTCAAATTAATACGGTAACAGATTTGAATATGATATCTAAATGGGGGTCCGGTGGATTGTATTTACACAATTTTGCTAATTGCCCATACTATTATTATGACTCAACAAATTATATTAGTGACCGTTTATACTACAACTGATTCATGATAGATACCTGAGTAGAAAAAGTGTTCGGAGGGAATTGCACAGTACTTGGAAGTCGGGAGGAATAGTTTTGAATAATGGGATGGAACTTGGGGTGGTTGAAGGTCGTTTTGCGGAAATTATATGGGAGCATGCGCCTGTTTCCAGTTCTGATTTAGTTAAGCTTGC
>CAMIWE010000088.1 GCA_946402335.1 uncultured Lachnoclostridium sp. | reverse complement strand
TGTGTTATAATTGGGCTATCGCCAAGCGGTAAGGCACAGGGTTTTGATCCCTGCAGTCGCTGGTTCGAATCCAGCTAGCCCAGGAACATACTTTGCGGGTTGTGCGATAACACAGCCCGCTGTTTTTTTATCAAAGGATACGATCGTGGGAGCAGAGCAACGAAGACAATATAAAGATTTCGCGGAGACGATTACGGCAGCCGATCAGGAACTCGCCCGGATTGTTGTTTCCTATACGGAGCAGCAGAAGGAAGTGAAGAAGGGTTACCGCGCGCTTCGGGAGACGCTTGCCATCGACCTTTTGAAGGACCGGGACGTGGAGGATCTGAACGCCTCCCATGACGGAATCCGTGTGAAGGCGTTTCGCGAGAACGGGATCCGTACGGTCGCCGATGTGTGCAGGGTGTCTGCAAGGGCGCTGCAGTCCGTCCCGGGCGTAGGTCCCGCGATGGCGGAAAAGGCGAAGCGCAATGCGGATGCGATCCGGATCGCTGTAGGGCGCAGGGTACGTGTGTCCTTTGACCGCGACCGCCGTATCCCGGAGCAGTCGCGGCTTTTACTCGCCTTGACAAGACTTATGCATATGCGGGTGTACGGGGCGGCAGCGGAGAAATTATACGAGGCAAGCCACTCCGGCATTCAGGTCCGGCTGCAGATTTCCGAAAGCATCGGGAATGCCGTTACCTGGTTCTTCACTTCGGGGGAAAAGAAGCAGCAGGCACTTCTTGCGTATGATGAGCTGCGGGAATACGTAAAGGAAAGCTACGCGCAGGAAGCGAGCGGAATCATTGACGGATTCACGAATCTGCCGGCCGTTACCGAGGCAGAGGCATGGGATGAATTTGCCTTAAATGCTGCAGAATTTTACGCGCTTTTGTTCGCGGTAGCGGAAGGAAGCACCGAAGCGCAGAGCGATTACGGCGGAATCCCCGGACAACTGGTGGAAGCCGTCAATCAGGTGGAACTGAAAACCGAAGGTTTAAAGGCGGAACTCAGACGCTACCAGGTGTTCGGAACGAAATATATCATTTACGGCAAGCGGGTTCTTCTCGGAGACGAGATGGGACTTGGAAAGACCGTTGAGGCAATCGCCGCGATGAATCATCTCAAGGCGGAAGGAAAAACGCATTTTCTGGTTGTGTGTCCGTTAAGTGTTCTGGTAAACTGGAAACGTGAGGTCGCGAAATTCAGCGACATCGCGGTGGATGAAATCTACGGCTGGGACCGCGGTGACGAGCTTAACGAATGGGTGGAACGCGGCGGCGCAGCAATCACAACCTACGAGACCGCATCGAAGATCGACCTGCCGGACGGCCTGGCAGTTGACATGCTTGTCATTGACGAAGCCCAGTATATTAAAAACGCAGAGACTCTTCGGAGTCGCGCGGTGCGGCATCTGATCGAACGGTCTGACCGCGTGCTCATGATGAGCGGTACGCCGCTTGAAAACCGTGTCGGCGAGATGGTAACGCTGATCCGCTGCCTGCAGCCGGAAATCGCGGCAAGAGTACAGGAACTGACCGGGCTCAGTAATGCGGAGCGGTTCCGTACGGAAATCGCGCCGGTTTATCTGCGCCGTACCAGAGAGCAGGTATTGACCGAACTTCCCGAGAAGGAAGAAATCCAGGAATGGGGCGTTTTAAACGAAACGGAAGCGGAGGCGTACCGGGAGGCCCTCGGAACCGACAACTTCATGGAGGCACGCAGGGTATCGTGGAACGTGGCCGACTGGAATGCTTCGACGAAACTCGGGAGACTTCTGGAAATTGTCGAAGAAGCGGAAGCGGACGGGCGGAAGGTCATCGTATTTTCCTTCTTCCGAAATACGCTTCGGATCGTGGAAGCAGCTCTGTCGGGCAGGGCAGCCGGAGTCATCGACGGGTCGATGCCGATGAAGGGTAGGCAGGAACTGCTTGATGCATTCCGTTCCGACCCGAAGAAAACCGTGCTGATCTGCCAGGTAATCGCAGGCGGTGTGGGATTGAATGTTCAGGAAGCAAGTGTTATTATATTTTGTGAGCCGCAGTTAAAACCGTCCATGGAGGAACAGGCCGTCGGAAGGGCTTACCGGATGGGACAGAGCCGCAAGGTCACCGTGCACCGGCTGCTGATCCAGGACACGGTGGATGAACGGATTCTGGCGGTTTTAGAGGGAAAGAAGGAAGAATTCAACGCCTTCGCGAATGAATCGGTCGTGGGGCAGATCGACCTCGAGAGGGAGGTCGGATCGGCCGTTGCGGAGCGTATTATGGAAGAGGAGAAGAAGCGTTATCATATCGATGACGAAAAGGATAACGAATAATGCCGGAATGCGTCTGGGGAACGGATTCCAATCGGAAAGGAAGGCACATGAAGAAAAGAAACATTGCCCGGATACTGATTCTCGCCATGCTTTGCGCGTTGCTTGGCGGATGTGCGAAGAAGGACGACAAAGGACCGTTCTCCGTCACATTTGACTTAAACGGCGGAAGCCGCGTGTCCGGAAAGCTTAACCAGACGGTGGAGAAAGGCGAGGCAGCCGAAGAACCGCTTGTAGAGCGGGACGGATACATATTCGGCGGCTGGGACACCGAGTTTAACAATATCACAAAAGACACGATCGTTGTCGCGGAATGGAAGAAGGCGATTAAGATTACCTTCGACCCGGCAGGCGGCAAGGTGGATTCCGGCAAGGACGTGCAGTATCTGTCCACCGGAAAGACCCCCGTGGCTCCGGTCGTTTCCAAAGAGGGCTACCGCTTCCTTAAGTGGGACAAGGAAATCGGAGCGGTCCGTGAGGATACGGTTTATGTTGCCCAGTGGGAGCGTGTCGTTCCCGATGCGGAGGATGTATACGCAAACCTTTCAAGCAGCATGGTTGAGATCCATACCTACGATAAGGACGGCAAAGGAATCGCCCTCGGTTCCGGATTCTTTTTAGACGAAAACGGAACCGTTCTGACCAACTTCCACGTTATGAAGGGCGCTTATTTTGCCGAGATTGTCATGTATGACGATGTCAAATACGAAGTCACGAAGATTGAAGGATACGACCCGAATATCGACCTTTGCGTCATTGAGACAGAGGCGAAGAAGACCAAGCCCGTGACGATTTTTGACGGCGTTGTCAAGACCGGCGAGCAGGTTTATACCCTCGGCAGTTCGGTCGGACTGACGGGAACGTTTTCTAACGGTATCGTTTCCACGGCGTCCCGTATCATTGAGGGCGTGGAATGCATCCAGACCACGGCCCCGATTTCCCACGGTAACAGCGGTGGACCGCTTGTAAACGAGTTCGGCGAGGTGCTCGGCGTCAATACGTTTATGTATACCGACGGACAGAACCTGAATTTCGCGGTTTCCATCAAGGAACTGAGCAATATTGACCGCACGGCGATGCTTACGATGCATTCCTTCGGCGAGAAAACCCGCGGCGAGGTAACGGACCGCTATACAAAGGTGGAGACCGGTGACGAGGGCGAAGAAGTTTACGAAATCGCGGATTCCATCGAGTCGGAACCCAATGACACAATCGCAAAGGCAAGCATTCTTTCAAACGGTTACTGGTGCGCAGGCTATGTCGACAAAGGAGAGGTGGACATATTCCGCTTTGACGCAACCCATGCCGGCTGGATGGATGTGTATCTGACCACTTACTGGCATGATGACGATGAATATATATATGCTTATCTGAAAGACGCAAACGGCAAGACGGTGGACGAGGCGAAGGTGCTTAGAAGCGCCCGCATCGACATCAAGGATTACACGGACGACCTTTATATGCTTGCGGAGTTTCAGATCAAAGAAGCGGGCGCCTATTACGTTGAGGTGCATCTTCCGAATGACTATCCGTTCAAAAACGGATGTTATTATATGATAGGTGTAGATATGTAAAAGGAGGTTTTTTGTTATGAACTGGGAAGTTGTGGCATTTGTCGTCTACTTCGTGCTGGTTATCGGGATTGGGGTATACTTCTTTGTGAAGTCGAAGACCGGCGGTGAGAAGGATTATTTCCTCGGCGGACGCGGTATGAGCGGTCCGGTTGCGGCTCTTTCGGCCGGTGCGTCGGACATGAGCGCATGGGTATTGATGGGTCTGCCCGGCGCGATTTACGCATCGGGACTCAGCCAGAGCTGGATCAGTATCGGGTTGTTCATCGGAACGTTTCTTGCATGGGTTCTGGTTGCGCCGAGACTGCGTACCTTCTCCATTGCCGCGAAGGATTCCATCACGATCCCGCAGTATCTGAGCAACCGTTTCCTGAGCTCCAACATCGCGCTTCAGGTAATCTGCGCGCTCGTATTTATTATCGTTTACTGTATCTATTCCGCATCCAGCATTTCGGCCTGCGGAGACCTGTTCCAGACGGTATTTAATCTGGATGACGGCGGCCGGAATACGGCAATGCTTGCAGCCGCGATCATCATTGTGGCATATACATTCCTCGGCGGATTTAACGCCGTGTGCTGGACCGACTTCTTCCAGGGACTTCTGATGCTCGCCGCTTTGATGGCAGCTCCGATTGTTGCCGTAGCGGTTATGAAGGGTTCGGATTTTGTTGCTCCCGCGGCACAGCTCGGTGACAACTATTACAATCTGTTAAGCAGCGGCAAAATAGACTCCGCCGCCATCGTGACCATCTTAAGCGGTCTCGGCTGGGGCCTGGGCTATTTCGGAATGCCGCATATCCTCGTTCGTTATATGTCCATCAAGTCCGGCAAAGAGATGAAGCGCTCCCAGAAGATCGGTATCTGCTGGACGTTCCTGATTCTTGCCATGGCCACCGTTGTCGGTATCGTTGCAAGACAGTACCTCGGCGATGAGCTGATCCTTTCCGGAAAGACGAGCACGGTATTCATCCATATGGTTCGCGGCGTGTTCCCGGTTGTTCTGGCGGGCGTTCTGCTTTCCGCGATTCTTGCCGCATCCATGAGTACGGCGGACTCCCAGCTGTTAGCGTCGTCCTCCGCATTTTCCAGTGATATTTACAAGCCCGCCCGGAAGAACGCGAGCGATAAGGAAATCATGTGGGCAGGACGTTTCGTGGTTGCATTGATCTGTGTTGTTGCATTCCTGATCGCATGGCAGGGCAACAAGAGCATCATGGACCTTGTAGAGAACGCCTGGGGTGCTTTCGGCGCGGCTTTCGGACCGGTTATCCTGCTTTCCCTCTACTGGAAGCGCTTGAACTATGCAGGTGCCATCAGCGGTATCGTAGCCGGTTTTGCAGTCGATATTGCATGGGCAATTGCGGCAGGCAAGATGATCATCGACAAATCAGACGCGATTCTTACCGGCAACCTCGGAGGATTGTACGAGATTATCCCCGGATTCCTTGTCGGTTTGATCGTAGCCGTTGTGGTAACGCTTATCACGAAGGAACCCGGTAAGGATGTTGAGGCAATATTCGACAAGGGTGTTGAACTGCTTTCGGAGGAAGACTGATTATACGGGTCGTCGTCCCTGGCAGGAAATGAGTTTTGCGAAAAAGGGTCAGTCCGCAGGGCTGGCCCTTTTGTGATATCATCTTGCTTCAAAGAAACCGGAAACCGTCGTCCCGATGATGGGAAAATGCTTGTGTTTTATGCTGTTTTTTGGTACAATACTCATGATAGACTTTTGAAAGAAACAGGACTGTGAGGGCAGATTATGAAACTGAAGTATGAGTTTATTATCCGCGAGCTCGGCGACCGTTACGTTGCGGTGGCGGTAGGCGACCATGCCGAGGATTTTTCCGCACTGATCAAGGTGAACAAGAGCGGAAAAATTATGATGGAAATGCTGCAGAAGGAAACCACGGAAGAGGAGATGCTTTCTGCGCTGATGGAGAAATACGAGGGAACCGAAGAGTTCTTCCGTGAACAGATCAACAAGTTTGTAACCGGACTCAGAAATGCCGGCGCAATTGAGGAGGCGTAATCGGAGAACGGATACGCAGGAATAAGGGAGGATTACTCCCGCAACGAATCGACTTAGCAGCTGTCTAAGTGTTAGGGGGATATAACATGGCAACGAAGAGAGTTAATTACTCCGATATTACGGATGACATCCGACATCTGACTGCCATATGTCGGGACAACAGCAACATCGATCCGGAATTGTATAATCGTTATGAAGTAAAAAGAGGACTCCGCGACCTGAACGGTAAAGGAGTCCTTGCGGGACTTACCGAGATTTCCGAGATTCGTACGCTTAAAGTGGTTGACGGCGTGGAACAGCAGTGCCCGGGCCAGCTGTTTTACCGCGGAATCAACGTCGAGGATATCGTAAAGGGATGTGTGGCGGAGAACCGCTTCGGATTTGAAGAGACCGTTTATCTGCTCCTTTTCGGAAAGCTTCCCGACCGGAAACAGTTAACGGATTTCACGAACCTTCTGGGGTATTACCGGACGCTCCCGAGCAGTTTCGTCCGTGATGTTATTTTGAAAAAACCGAGTGCCAATATGATGAACGGTCTTGCGCGAAGCGTACTGACCCTGTATTCGTATGACACGAACCCGGAGGAGACATCACTGGAGAACGTACTCAGACAGTGCATCCAGCTGATCTCCATCTTTCCGATGCTCACGGTATACAGTTATCATGCACATCGGTACTATTACAAGGACGAGGCTTTGATCATCCATCGTCCGAGAACCGATCTTTCGGCAGCAGAGAATATTTTACACCTGCTGCGGGCGGACAGCCAGTATACGGAACTGGAAGCAAGAGTTTTGGATATCGCGCTGATCCTTCACGCGGAGCACGGCGGAGGTAACAACTCCACGTTCACGACCCACGTCGTGACGTCTTCGGGAACCGATACGTATGCGGCCATGACGGCGGCGCTCGGCTCTTTGAAGGGACCGAAGCACGGCGGCGCCAA
>CAMIWE010000087.1 GCA_946402335.1 uncultured Lachnoclostridium sp. | reverse complement strand
AGAGAATCGCAGCATTCCGTGAGATGATCTGCTCCGATACCGAGGAAGAGAGAGAGATTGCTCTTGACAAGATTCTTCCTTATCAGCAGAGCGACTTCAAGGCTTTGTATGAGGCTCTTGAGGGTAACCCGGTTACGATTCGTTTCCTTGACCCGCCGCTTCATGAGTTCGTTCCGACTGAGGAAGCCGACATTCAGAAGCTTGCCGATGCGAAGGGCAAGACAGTTGCCGAGATTAAGGCAATCTGCGCTTCCCTCCATGAGTTCAACCCGATGATGGGTCACAGAGGATGTCGTCTTGCGGTTACCTATCCTTCCATCGCAAAGATGCAGACGAAGGCTGTTATCCGTGCCGCTCTTGAAGTTAAGGAAGCACATCCCGATTGGAATGTTAAACCTGAGATCATGATCCCGCTTGTATGTGAGATCAAAGAGCTGAAGTATGTTAAGAAGGTTGTTGTTGATACCGCTGATGCCGAGATCGCAGCCGCAGGCGTTGATCTTGAGTATGAGGTTGGTACGATGATTGAGATCCCTCGTGCAGCGCTTACTGCCGATGAGATTGCTACGGAAGCGGATTTCTTCTGCTTCGGTACGAACGACCTTACCCAGATGACATTCGGTTTCAGCCGTGATGACGCAGGTAAGTTCCTGAATGCATACTATGACACCAAGATTTTCGAGAACGATCCGTTTGCAAAGCTTGACCAGACCGGTGTCGGCAAGCTGATGGAAATGGCAATCAAGCTCGGCAAGCCCGTTAATCCGAAGCTCCATGTAGGTATCTGCGGTGAGCACGGTGGCGATCCTTCGAGCGTTGAGTTCTGCCACAAGATCGGTCTTGATTATGTATCCTGCTCGCCTTTCCGTGTTCCGATTGCACGTCTTGCTGCTGCACAGGCTGCCATCGCACAGAAGAAAGCAATCTTCAAGGAGCTTGCTGAGGAGAATCCCGAGTACGCTTGGGCATTGATCGGGAAATAATTGAATCCGTTTTTTCAAACGCCCTTCTGTCTTACGGCAGGAGGGCGTTTTTGTGTGCCTTCCGGTGTACTTGTATTTTCCGCCTGAAAATGCTATAATCATTCTGTTAAGCTGGTATTGTGACTTAACGTGGAGTAATCCGAGCGACGAGAAGGGAGGAGCAGATAAGTTTTCCGCAGTAACTTATCGGTGTGCGTTATGAAGGCATTTAAGACGTTTTTAGGTATCGTTCTGTTTTTGCTTGTTGTATATTTTGTACTGACAATCATTATGCCGAAGATCGCTTTCGGCAGAAAAAAGTCATTAACAGATCCGTATAAGATTACCAAAACCGAATCCGATACTTCGGACACTTACATTATCCGGATGGATCTGAACAAGGGAACATGGGAAAACTTTGAGTATGAACTGGACCGGATCGGCTGGAAGCCGGAAAGTACCGAAAAGTACTGGTCCAAGTCTCCGAACCGTAAATTGTTCACGGAGGAGGAACTTAATGGGTTCGTAAAAGAGTACTATCGCACAGAGGAAAAGCATGTGCCGATCACTTCTAAGTATATTATGGAATACCTTGTTGTGATGCAGGACATCAACGGTTTTCATCTGTATTACGAGCTTCGCATGACCGACTCTAAGGAGGAACCGCTCCGTTAAGAAACTTCCGGCGAAGTTTTTTGATATGAAGGAGATAGGAAGAAATGAAGAAAGTACTGACACTGTGCGTCGTTCTTTTGCTTCTTGCGGGATGTGTTACAGCCTGCGGCCGGAAGAACGATCCGACATCGGCGGCAACTCCGACGGTAACGGAACCTGCTACCCCGACGCCTACCGAGGAGCCTACGGAGGAACCGACTCCGACACCCACTCCCGAGCCTCCGGAAGTGTTCCTGAAGGACGTTTTCGGCGCACACGGAATGAAGGTCGGCACCTGCCTTACGACGCAGATGATCAGCAGTGAGACGCTTAGCAATGTGGTTCTCAAGCATTACAACAGCGTTACAATGGAAAATGATATGAAGCCCGATTATATTCTGAACAAGGCTAAGAGCGCCGAGGCAGGCGATATCGTTGTCGAGTTCAACAAGAATATGATCACGATGCTTGACTGGGCAAAGCAGAACGGCATTGCCGTACGCGGACATACGCTTGTATGGTACAGCCAGACGCCCCAGTGGATCTTCTATGACAATTTCGATGACAAGACCGGCAAACTCGTTTCGCGTGAAGTTATGCTGAAGCGTATGGAAAGCTACATCAAGCAGGTGTTTGAGAAGCTTACCGAGGCCGGTTACGCGGATCTGTTCTACGCATACGATGTTGTTAATGAAGCGTGGATGGAGAACGGAACGATGCGCGACCAGATGAATACCTGGTACAAGGTCATCGGCGAGGATTACATCTGGCATGCATTTAACTTCGCAAAGAAGTATGCGCCGGCCAACATCAAACTGTTTTATAACGATTACAATGAGCAGTTTAAGACCGATACGCTTGAAAAGTTTGTAAAGACGCTCGTTGACGACAAGGGCAATTATCTGATTGACGGTATCGGATTCCAGGCTCATCTTTATACCGAGGACAAACTGACCGATTACTTCAAGACCGTTGACCAGTTAAGCAAACTCGGTCTTACGATCGAGCTCACCGAGCTGGATGTATGTCTCGGCAAATACAACTCCCCGAAAATGGCCAACGAAGAAACCCTTGCAACGCAGGGCCGTTTCTACTATGACCTGATCAAAGGTATTTTTGAACGGAAGGATGCAGGAACCCTTCAGATTGATTCCCTTACCTTCTGGGGTATCACGGATTCCGCTTCCTGGAGAAAGGTATACAGCCCGCTTCTGTTTGACAAACTCTATAAGAGAAAGCCCGCTTTCTTCGGTGTTGTTCAGATGAAAGAGTATGCCGGATTTGACGATTAATACAGTGGATAACCTGTCCGGGCGGTTTTGTACCGCCCGGATATAATAAGCGGATTCCCTGAACGGAATCCGGATGGCAGCGATGCAGGCTCGCGGCCGGTTGCACAAAGCCTGCAAACAGGTAGAATCAATGAAGAGGTTTTGGTTTTTCGCAATAGCGCTTTTACTGCTCTGGCTGGATATTGTTATTCTTTCCGGCCGTGCCTATCCGAAATATGAAATGGACATGAACAGGGGAAGAGCAGGCCAGAAGATGATCATGGAAGATGTTGTCGGAACGGAGCTGCCTATTGATATTGCTTCGGATATCCCTGCACTTCTTATTATGATCGTTCTCGTTGTTATGGGCGGTCCTGCCGTTACACCGTTTCGGGTTGAGGACGCACCGCACGGGAAGCAGAAATATATCCCGAACGGCAAAGCGCAGGTTCTCGGCGAACGGAGCCGCCGGTTCGATATTCAGGCCATCGTTGCCTGTGTGCTTGCCATTGACGCAATCCTTGTGATCCGGCTGTGTCCGTTTTATGTCAACGGCTTTACCTGTTATGCGATTGAATATCTGACGCATCTGGCGGATGTGTTCCTGCCCCTTGCGGCCGTGTTCTTCGTATTTACCGAGTTTATCCGAAGAACCGGAATCCGCACGACCAGAAGAGAGACGGACATCAGCGGATTTGCCATGATGATCTCGCTGTTCTTCGGTTTCCTTGCGAGATTTGCGAGCCTGTATGGCTACCCGTTCATTTTCTACCCGGCATGGATACTGGAAGGCGGACTGATGCTGATTGCACTTGTGCTTCATTATATCAGTCTCCGCGAGAACGGCCGGAAACTGCAGTACCCCGATCCCAATCCGGAGGAGAACCCGGATTACAAGTTCGAGGACGAGCAGGAGTGGAATTTCCCGTTCCATTTTCCGTTCGCGAAATAATCCGCTAAACTTTTTTCGACAAATCGGACTGCCGCACCGGCGATATTAATCGTCGGACGGCAGTTTTTTGCGCCTTGAAACTATACCAATGGTAGAAAGAAAAGTGTCTAAATCGTACTGGCTGTGTCTTTTCAAAACGAAAGGCTTCTGCTACAATCAGTATCAGAAGGACGGCAGCGAAAGTACCGGTGAACAAGAAAGGAGAACCTGCCATGAAGATTAATCTTTCCGAAAATATCAAAAACCTGCGCAAGAAAAGAGGAATGACACAGGAACAGCTCAGTGAGGTGATGGGCGTCAGTGTCGGCGCCGTGCACAAATGGGAAACCGGCCTGTCAACGCCGGAAATCGGGCTGATCGTGCGACTCGCGGATTTCTTCGATACTTCCGTAGATGTCCTGCTTGGCTACGAGATGAAGAACAATCATCCCGAGGCCATGGAGAAGCGTCTGCAGGAAGCCTTTAACGAGAAGGACCGGGCCGGACTTGAGGATGCGGAGACGGCGCTGGCCAAATACCCGAATTCCTTCCCGATCGTGTATAAGGCCGCAGAACTGTATTTCGGATTCGGCTTTGAGGACGGGAACCGTACCTATCTCAGGAGGGCGGCAGAACTGTGGGAACGCTCGGAAAGCCTGCTAGCGCAGAACAATAACCCGGAGATCGGTGAGAACGAGATCCGGCGGGCTAAGGCACTCACTCTGTTCCGTCTCGGCGATACCAAAAAGGCGGTCGAAGATTTGATTGCGGGCAATGACGGCGGATGCCACGACCATCTGATCGGCATTCTGCTTTCCTTCTTTGAAAAGGATACCGAAGCAGCCTCGAATTATCTGATCCGCGGACTGTACAGCGGGATCAATGAAATCATGAATGTTGCTCCGGGATTTGTCCGGCTTTATGTCGAGCGGAAGCAGTACGGGAAGGCGGAACAGTTCCTTGACTGGGTGGAGAATATGATGCGCGGTCTCCAGAAAGGGGGCAGTCCGGACTACATCGATAAGAATCTGGCGGAGTATACCGTTTGCAAAGCCTATGTACAGGCTGCAGCAGGGAACCGGGAGGCCGCAGCGGAAACACTTAAGAAGGCCATCCGGGATGCGAAGCGGTTTGACGCTGATCCGAGTTTTGACATTTCCGAGCTTCGCTTTGTGGAAATTCCGGGGAAGGTCGGAGCGTATGATCTGTTCGGGGATTCGTCCTACGCCGGCGTAAAGGAAATGGTCCGGCTGATCGATGATAAGAGGCTCACAAAACTTTGGAAGGAAGTAAGCGCGGAATAAATAACGGGGGAATCCGATAAGAAAGGAATAAGAGGATAGAACTATGACAAAGGAAATGATTGTAAGAACAAAGGGGGACGTCGCGGATGGCAGCAGTTCCGAAAAGACTGTTGCCGGCGCGGACGAGTGCAGTATTAAGAAAGCGGAGACTGTCGCGGAGGGCGGCAGCGCGCAGACGGTATGCAATCCGAAGGAAGCCGCAGTGAAGAAGAAACTGCTTGCGAGTTTCTATCATAAGAACCGCTTCCCGCTCGCAATCGATGCGATTGCGGCAGTGCTCGGCGGCATCTGCGCGGTCAGCGTTTCATGGCTCATGCAGCAGCTGATCGATACCGCTTCGGGATTGAAAGGGTCTAGGCCGCTTTCGCAGCTGGCGGTTATGTCGGTCGGATTCCTTGCTTTCTTCCTGGTGTGTATGTTCTTAGATTACGCCTCAAAGCCCAGGTTCATAAGACGGGCCATGCGGCAGTACCGGGAGACGGCATTTGCCGAAATCACCGCGAAGAATATCGCCTCCTTCCGGAAGGAAAGCACGGCGACTTACCTGTCGGCTCTGACCAACGACGCAACGAGCATTGAAACCAACTATCTTTCGGGAACGCTTGAAATGATCAACCAGACGGTCAACTTCGTCGGAGCGCTGGCGCTGATGCTTTGGTATTCGCCGTTAATGACTTTGATCGCAGCGGGAATCACGCTGGTTCCGCTTGTGGCATCGGTTCTTACGGGCAACCGTCTGGCACCGGCCGAGCAGAAGGTATCCGAACGGAACAAAGAATTTACGGCGACGCTTTCGGACTGCCTGAACGGATTCACGGTAGTGAAAAGTTTTCGCGCGGAAACGGAGATCAGCGATCTGTTTCGAAAGAAGAACCGCTCCCTTGAGCAGGACAAATACAAACGCCTTCGCATCCAGTCCCTGGTCGGAATCATCGGGAATCTTTCGGGCATCATGGCGCAGCTCGGCGTATTTCTCGTCGGCGCGTGGCTGGCTCTTTCCGGGCGCGGACTTACGGCCGGAATCGTGATCGCATTTGTCAATCTGATGAACAATGTTCTTAACCCGATCGCGCGGATGCCGCAGCTGCTCGCCGGCCGGAAAGCTTCCGAGGCACTTATCGACAAGCTGGCTGCTTCGCTGTGCGCGAACAGCGACGAGGGCGGGAGAACGGAACTCCCCGCACTCCGGGAGGGAATCCGGCTGTCCGGTGTTTCCTACGGGTATGAAGAGGGAACGGACGTCTTAAATGGAGTCGACGCCTTCTTTGAAGCCGGACATTCCTATGCCATTGTCGGCGGAAGCGGAAGCGGCAAATCCACGCTGCTCAACCTCCTGATGGCAGGAAGCCCGGATTACCGCGGAACGATTTCATTCGACGGAACGGAACTGCGGGAGGCAAGCGCCGAATCGCTGTACGGGCTCCTTTCGATGATCCAGCAGAACGTCTTCGTATTTGACGCATCCATTGCGGACAATGTGACGATGTTCCGGGAGTTTCCGAAGGAGGAACTGGATGCGGCGATCACCCATGCACATCTCACGGAACTGCTCCGGGAGCGGGGGGAGAATTACCGCTGCGGCGAAAACGGAAGCGGCCTGTCGGGCGGCGAGAAGCAGCGGATTTCGATTGCTCGAAGCCTGCTTCGGAAATCCTCCGTGCTTCTTGTGGACGAAGCAACGGCGGCCCTTGATAATGAGACCGCGTACCGCGTCTCCCAGGACATTCTGGACCTTGACGGTGTAACCCGGATTGTGGTAACACACTCCCTCGAGGAATCCCTTTTAAAGCGTTATGACGGCATCCTGGTGCTTAGAAACGG
>CAMIWE010000086.1 GCA_946402335.1 uncultured Lachnoclostridium sp. | reverse complement strand
TGGACGGAACGCCGATCTGGGCCGGCGGGCATCCGTGGGAGTGTGCCGATGAAATGGCACGCCGCGGGATGGACCTGACCCGGGCGGACTGGCGCGAGACCGAGTTCTTCCGAAATAACTCGGTGCTCAACGATGTGGACAATGTCGCCCGCGGAATTGACGGGTGGCTTAAGAAACTCGGATACGAGCGGAACGGTACGCTCTATACGAATACACGCGCAGAGGAGAATCACCGCACGATTGCGCTGTTCAGCCACGGCGGATCGTCCTGTGCGGCGATGGGGCACATCTTGAATATGACTTTTCCGTATGCGTGCGCGCTGCTGCATCTCGAGTATACCGGAATCACGGTCATCCGGTTTGACCGCCGCGAGGGCAGGATTCCGATGCCCTGTCTCGAACTCGCCAACGACGGGAAGCACATCAAAGAAGGACAGTATCACAGGCTGAAGAATATGTAGGAAGGATCGGAGAAGCACAACGGAAGCAGTTAATCCGGACTCCGCCGACCCGGTGCAGAAACCGGTCGCCCCAACCGTCATCCTGTTTTTAGTAATTACCCGGAGGTCACCATGAATCCATACATTTCCGTTATCATACCCGCTCACAACGAGGAACGGTACATCAAGTGCTGTATTCAGTCCATCCGAAGGGCGGACCGGGAGTATGACGGCGAGACCGAGATCATCGTTGTGTGCAACCGCTGCACGGACCGGACGGAGGAGATCGCGAAGGCGTGCGGAGCGGTGACGCTTCGGAACGAGGACCGCTGCATCGCAAAGGTCCGTAATGAAGGAATCGCCGCGGCGCAGGGGCAGGTTATCGTGACGATCGATGCGGACAACCGCATGACGAAAGGCACGCTTAAGGAAGTGACCGCGAAGATAAAAAGCGGCAAGTACATCGGCGGCGGGGCACCGATCCGGTTTGAACGGTATTCTTTTCCGCTTTGGCTCAATGACCTGATGTGCAGGGCTTCCTTTGCCTTGACAGGGCTGCACAGCGGGATATTTTGGGCGAAGAAGGAGACATGGGACGCAATCGGCGGCTTCGTTGACAAGAAGGCGATGGAGGACGTGGCGACGGCCAGGCTCCTTAAGAAGCTCGGCAAGAAGGAAGGGCTTCCCTACACGACCCTTCGCTACAATTATCTGATCAACTCCACCAGAAAATACGACGACCTCGGCGACTGGCTGTACTTCAAACTGATGGTTCAAAATGCCGGCACGCTTCTTAAGGCCGCTTTCGGCGACCGGACGGGCCTTGATAAACTTTTAGACGAGATGTTTTACGATTATAACGATAAGCATTAGGAGATTGGAACATACCAACCCTTTCCGGCTTTCGGAGAGGTTTATGGAGGAGATATATGGTTACATTTGGCCTCAGCGTTTTAACAAAGGCCGTTCTTACGGAATACGCATGGGTACTCGGGCTGATCGTCCTGTACGTCGTGCTTCTGGTGCTCGTGCTGCTCGCGACCTCGAAGATGCACGGCAACGACGGACTCGGCGTCGCCGTTATCTATGTGTACGTAAGGCTTGTGCTGTTTACGGTGGCAGGCCTGTACATCTGTGTGATCAGGCCGGCGCTCGTGCTGGTGCGAAACCAGGACGAGATTGCAAAACTCGGTACCGATGGAAGGATCGGCGTCACGGCCCTGATCCTGTTACCGGTTGTCCTGTACGCAGGCTACGTAATCATTGCTTTTCTCGGAAACCGGATTGATAACTGGTTCTTTCACAGAAAATACGAAACCGGCAAGGATTCCTACACGGTGGACCCGGAGCAGTACAAGTGTGCCGCGGACTTTCGGGAGGAACTCATGGCGCGCGGACTGTATGAAACCGAAACTTCGGAGGCACTTCGCGAGCGTCTGAACAGTCCCTATCCGATTCCGCCTCATTGCAGCCGGTACTTTTACGGAAAGCCTACGTTCTTTGCAATCGATAATGGCCGGTTTACCGACAATACGGACCGAAACTGCTGTGTGTCCGGGGACTCGACGGAGGGGCATCCGCTGTTTGTGTATAACGCGGTCCTGACGCTTTCTGATGGGGAGAGTCCGCTTCGGTACGTGCCTGCCGCGCGGTATTTCGAGCACGGGCGGCCCCACGGCTTTAAAGGGGACATTCCGGTTCTTAATGACTATTATATCGAGTGTAAGATTCTCTTCGTGGACGGCGAACTGTATGCGCTGATTGGGCCCGATGAGAGCCGGCCCGTCAGTGACAGCTTTCCGAAGGATCGTCCGTATTACGCAATCCTTTCGGAGAAGGATGACATCACGACCTGGTATGACGGCCGGTACTGTCCGCACGGCGCGATTGAGAACCAGTGCGCGGGGCACTTTGAGATGCACCCCAATACGAACGTTTTCGATACTCATCCGGTTTATCCGCCGGCACGGTATCCGGTACGGAAAGTGGACCGGGTGGACGCGGATGCAATCAACCGCTTTGCCGCCGAGTTGCAGGAAGGAATCCTGCGGGAATCCATCAAGGCATGGCGCAAAAAGAAAGAGGAGAGAGAACTGCTGCCCGCACTCGGCGGAGAGGCAGAACAATGATTCGAAGACTGCGTAAATCATAAAGAGAGAAATGAAAACCGGCATAAATCCATAAAAAGAGAATTCAAGTGACAGATACCCTGTTTTATGGTATAATAACTGAAATATCAACCTGACACATGACTGAGGGGGAAAGTGTATGGGTAATATCTTATATGGCACGATCACAATCGATGCGAAAACGATTGTGATTGTTTTGCTGGCGGTTGCGCTTCTCGGCGTGTTCCTGTGGCTTATTTTCGACGGCCGCGTGATCCGCAAAGAACGAAGAGCAAAGGGTGGAAAATCTAAGGCCCTGAGCTTTTCGGACCGAACGAAGAGAGAACCGGATTTCTATTGTCATGAGCATATCATAAAGTCGGTCGTGCCGAACCTTGACACGATGCTTACGGGTCTGCGCCCGGAGCCGCTTCAAAGGCACAGGATCGAGATGCAGAAAGACCGGGAGCATAAGAGTCTGCAGTTTCAAAACAGCAGCGGAACGATGATTGCACGGATCATACAGATGGACAACGGAGCAACCGGTAAGGAAGACATCCGGCTGTACCGTTTCCGTGTGGAAAAATGCGGAAATAACGGTATCGAAAACGAAGCGGTTTCCGATGCGAAAACCGTCATTACGGCGCTTGAGAAGGCATTTGTCACATTGGATTTCAATGCCTTGATCGAGTGTGTGGATTGATTTAAGAAGATGTGTGTGCGGGGGTAAAAAAGTATGTTATGTAAACATTGCGGGGCGGATTTACCGGAAGGAAGCACCTTCTGCAACGCCTGCGGAACCAATCAGTTAAACGGAACGTCCGGACCGGGCAGCCATGTCATCATTTCCTCCGGGAATATGCAGGGAGTACATACTACCGTGCACAAGACGGAAGAGGAGCATGGCTCCACGCTGTCAGCAGCGGCTATGGTTCAGACGCTCTTTTGCTGTGTTGCGGCAGTTCTTTTATGCGTTTACATTTTCTCGCCCTGGACGAAAGCCAAGAGAGTCGAGAAGGAACGGGAAGAGGACGAGATTGAGCATGATGAAAACTGGGGTCGGGAAGAGTACATAACGAACTTCGAGGAATGGCAGAGAGGTTATGACAACGTTTACTATTATCCCGATTATGATGATGACTACCTTAAGGTTTACGGCACGAAAGCAGAACCGTTCTGGATGCTCTTATCCCCGTATTTCGGCTTCCGCCCCGGCGAAGCGCTTCCGGATATGGGCGAATACCCGACACTCACCGGATCTTATGACGGAGGCGGGGCACTCAGTTATGATGAGTTAGGGATCCTGCATGTGAGCGAGGAGATTTTCGGCGCCTTGTATTGGGACCTGAATTCCTACTTCAACAACGCGCTTCCGGAACCGACGTCAATCGAGGTTCCCATTACCGGAGCATCCGACGCAAAGGTGTCGAAGTTCGATTATGAAGGAAAGACCTACGAACTGTATTTCGTGCAAAACCGTCTGGTAGCGGTGCGCTATACGATTGAAAATGCACCTATTTCCGAATCCGATGAACTTTTCTGGGGGAACTATAACACCCGGTTCGGCAGTGAGTCCGAAAATTTCAACATCGGCACGGGATTCAGCCAGTACGAAGTTTATCAATGGTGGATTGAAATGAACGGTGCGAAGGGGTCCTTTGCAAAAATAACGGAGTACCCGAATGATTATAATACCGGCGGTTATCTCGGACCTACCGTGATCACCCAGATCACATCGCCTTACTGGCCGAAGCTTTCAAATATTTCGGTATCTTATTCTTTTGAAGGCTTCAAGGAGGATCAGTAGTAACCGGTTATGAGTGAGCAAAGAGTAAATGATAACAGAAGCGGGTCCCGGTCCGGAGCAAGGATTGTATGGCTCAAGGACCGCTATCCGAATATTGCCGATATGCATTACGAGGACGAGACTGCCTACGAGCCGACACCGGCGCAGGAAGCAGCCGCCGTATTCAGTGATGCAGGAAGCCTTGCGGTCCACCCGGTGACTGTTTTCGATGCGGAACCGGAAACGGAGTTTGAGCAGGAAGCGGAGACGGAGCCCGAACGGTCTCCGTTCGCGCGCCCCGGTACGCCGGAAGCCGATTCCGATTTGGAAATCGTCTATGAGGCCGACACGTTCGAACCGGCCCCTATGAAGCAGGCGGAGGCAGGCACCAAAGAGGCCGTGCCGCAACCGGTGGCAGCAACAGTCACAAAGAAGACCGACACCGATCCGGAGATCAAGATTCCGCTTGGGCTTAAGCATGTATTCCTGGGCCTCGTGCTGTTTCTGTCCGCCGGCATGATTGTGGCCAATGTGCTCTTTGTCCGTTATGCGGACTTGAATTTTCCGGCGCCTGTCGAGTTGAATCCCTATGCAATCTATTACAATATCCAACTAGGATACCTGGAAACGTTCGGACGGGCGCGCATTGCGATCTGTGTCCTTTCCGCGCTTGTATTTGTCGTGCTTCTGATCACGAGGCGCGTCAAATTCACCGCGTTCTACCCTATCCTCATGACGGCCGTGTTCATCGTTTTGTTCCTGGTGTCTAACGACTATCACAAGCAAAAGAAGAAAATGCTTGTTGAGAACGATAACTACATCCTGGACATCCAGGGACGCGGATACTGGTCGGAATATTACGACGATGCCGTGTCGAGCGAGGAAATGGACGAGATGTCGCTTATGGCGATGCAGGAGAACATGAACCTGTGGATTCTGATGGCTGCAACGTTTGCGATGTTCGCCTGCGTCCTGTTCTACCAGCTGAAGCAGAAGATCATATTCCTGTGGATCAATCTGGCAGCGGGAATCGGCGCCGCGATAGGCGGCGTCAGGCTGTTCGGCGGTATTGCAGGTGCCGGCCGGTATGGCCAATACATAACAATCAATCTCGCTGTGTATGGCTTGCTGGTGCTGCTCGGTGCCTATGCGTTTCGAAGAAAGAACCGCGCTAAGCTACCTGTGCCGGAGCAGACCGCGGCATAAAAAAAGCGGTCCGCGCAGGAAAATGTGCCGGCCCAAACGGGAAAGTACAGCGGAAGGAGAACCCGCATGAATAACGAATCGGAATGGATCGCGGCAAGGAATGAACTCCTTGCCGAAATGGTATCAAGAGGCTACCCGGAGGAACTCGGGCTTATGATCGCGAGGCATCTCGGAAGCCCGAAGGCAATCCATCGCATGTCGGCGTACCTAAGGCAGGCGAAACCGCAGAGCGCCGAGGAAATCGTCGATGAGATGTTAGCCATCCGCTCGGAGATTGACGCCTGGAAGCAGCGGAAACAAAGCCGGGAAGCCAATGCAAGAATCAATGAGATATTAAATGACGGTTTATAAAGAAGACACATAACCGGCGGTCCGGAACGGCCGCAGAATATTGACCGAGCCGGGGTTGATCCGGCTTAACCACGGAGGAGAACTATGCAGTGCCCGGTTTGCGGAGCAACAATTGAAGATACGAATACATCCTGTCCGATGTGCGGGACTGACTTGACAGCGAGTTATGAGAGGCAGTATGATTTTGATTTTACGGATGCGGAGTTAAACCTTGCGGCCGACTTCCGGCAGATTCGTAAGAACTATGCCGACTCGAAGGGCATGCCCCGCGGGTACCGGCTTAGCACCGAGCGGTCGCTTCTCATGTTTGTGCTTTTAACGATATGCACAGCAGGCATCTACGGAATGTGGTTCATCTATTGCATGTCGGAGGACGTCAACCAGGCATGCGAGGGCGACGGCGATTACACGAGCGGGTTCGTGCCGTTCATTATCCTGTGTTATGTGACGCTGTTCATCTATGTGTTCTACTGGTGCTACAAGCTCGG
Source organism: uncultured Lachnoclostridium sp. (assembly GCA_946402335.1). GTDB lineage: Bacteria > Bacillota > Clostridia > Lachnospirales > Lachnospiraceae > ISDg. Next base: position 849 of record CAMIWE010000086.1, on the reverse strand, counting down.
AGACCGGCTGCATGACAATGCGCCCCGGTACGGCCTTAAGTTCAAAGACACCGGTAAGTCAATCCTTCTGTGGGGCACCGTCGGAATCCTTCTGGTTGCCCTCGGACCGTTCATCGCGATGTCCAAGCTGATCAAAAACACGAATGCCATCTGCGAGGAATACAACCGGGTAAACGGCTATCCGACCCGCGAGCGGAGAGGGAAGAAAAGACGCTGACGGCTATTCTACATTAGTAGAACGCCAAATAACATGTAATTCACCAACTAAATGAGGAAACGATATGTGGAATGAAATGCGGCTTATGTTCAGCAATTCCGGGATGCGGAATATCAACGTGAACGAGCCGGGAACCGATTTATATTACTGGCCGGACGAACAGACGAAGAAGGTCTTCGTGATCTGGATGATTTCGGACCGGAAGATGCGTGAGATGAACCGCATGGAGTATCAGGAGCATTTGTCTTCGATACGGGGGCGGTTCCGGGGACACTGCGCGGGCGTGCGCATCACCTCGGTCTTTCTGACCTCGGGCGTTTCGTATGCCGACATCCTGACGGCCAACATGGATCCGAAGCAGTTCGGATTCTATATCGTGAACCCCGTTCGGCGCGAGATCAACGTTGACCCGTACCAGCAGTACAATCCGATGCAGAGCCTGACGGAGGCACTGGCGCGGATGGTCCTCGAAGAGGGAAAGCAGCCGCTCAGTGAAATGCAGGGGCTGCCGGACTGGCAGAATCCGGAGTTGTGGGAAATGGAAACCCGCGACAACCAGAAGGATGTCAAAAACTGGTACAGCGGACGCAAGAGGGCGCTTTCCTGTGTCGTTACCAAGGCACTCATTGCGG
>CAMIWE010000085.1 GCA_946402335.1 uncultured Lachnoclostridium sp. | reverse complement strand
TTCTGCTCAAGACCGGAATCTGCGAACAGGAAGGTGCCGTCTGCACCGTACTCGCAGTTCGGAACGATCATCATGAAGAACGCGGACACAAGCTTCGTGCCGGGCTTCGTCTTGATGATCTGAAGGGACGGACGAAGGGTGTTGGCGGTAGAGTGGCAAGCGCCCGAAACAACGCCGTCTGCTGCGCCCATCTTAACCATCATGCACGCATAGTACATGTAGTCGGTCGTAAGGAGCTTCTTTGCTTCCTCGGGGGTCATGCCCTTTGCCTGGCGAAGTTCAACAAGCTTGTCAATGTAAGCCTGAAGCTCGGGAGCGGTATGCGGGTCGATTACCTTTGCGCCTGCAACGTTAAGACCCTTGCTGTTCTCTGCGCACTCTTCGGGCGTTCCGAGAACGATAATGTTCGCGATTCCTTCCTTCAGGATGATTTCAACGGCTTCCCATGTTCTTCTGTCCATGGACTCGGGCAGAACAATCGTCTTCTTGTCCTGCTTCGCTCTTTCTTTGATTCTGTCAATAAATCCCATGATTCATGACTCCTTTCGTATCTTTTCATGCTGAAGCCGCATACGGAAAATGTAACCACGGCCGTCTCGCATTATATTTCATTCCAAATTTATAATATACCACTTATCTCCGGTTCATACAAGAGATTTCTGCTCGGAATCCCTCAAAACAAAAGAAATGCTCCGCCTCCCGCGAGCAGTATCCCGATCAGCACGGTCAGACTGTAGTTTTTCGTCCGTTTACCAAGCCATAGCAGCATCTGCGTCACAGCAAGGAGGAAAGCGAACAAAACAAGCATGCGAAGCATCAGATAAGCGCCGATCGGAACGGTCCATCCGGCATATCCCTCAATCGAACAAAGCGGAGCCCACAACCCGTTCCATCCGTATACGTGGAACAGCCTGACATAAGCGGCCGTATAAAGGCAGGTTTGCATCAGGAAGGCCACACCTGCACAAAGGAAAGATTTATGCAGGAAAACTCTTTCTTTTCCAGTCCGGGTTGCCGCAATCAGCCTCCAAGTCCCGAATTGATGCTCACAACTCGCCGTATACGCGCACGCCAGAACCAAAAAGATTGCTGTCAGCACTGCATACATGCGGTTTCGATCCATCCACGGAATCTTCCCAAAGGCAATTCGGAAGCCGGTATCATAAACATACCAGCCGCCTGTCCCCCTCAAATAATCCGTATGCTTAGATAGTTTGGAAAAGGCTTCTCTTCGATTCTTTAAGTAGTCCCATTTTACAGAAAGAAGACGATACTCTTCTTCAGTAGATGCTGCAGCATAATCCTGCATCATCTGCTCCTGAAGCCGGTCGAGTTCTTCCTTTTCCGCGTCAAGAAAGCGTTCCTTTTCGGGGGTAATACGGCCGGAAAGACTAATCATATACTGCTTATACGGAAGGTCACTCGCCGCCTCGAAGTATTCCGCATCTGCTTTGGTAACATTCCAGGCAATCACGGAATATATTGCAAGAATAAGAAGTGCCCTTCCCCCAATCAGCGCCTTATGACACTCATGTAAAAAAGCCGAGCTATGCCGACCGAAGACTCTCCGTCTGCCCCGGTCCGGACGCTTTGCCGCCAGACAACGGTATTCATAAACCAGGATTCCTGCCACTCCGCATCCGAAAAGGCAGATTATACCGATGATCAGACCGATTGTGCGAAGGCTTAGCGGATACCCGAATACACTGCAGTTCCGGTACACTCCAACCAGCCTGTGCACATCGAAAGCCGTAAACAGATTCCAGTCATGTAACGCCCCGAAACGGCTTTGCGGCGCAATTTTATAAAATGCAAGCCCTTCCACTGACAACAGAACAGCGGCTGCTATACTTGTGAAAACAGCCGAACGAAAGACCGCAGTGAGCAGAAACAGAAACGACGCAACTGCACATACGGAAAAGATTTTCCCGAGAAACGATACCAGCAGGAATCCTCTAACACTTAACGGAAACGGACAACTGATATAACGCGATACAGACTGTATTCCCCTTTCCGGATCTCCGAAACCGAGAATCCGTCCAAAAACGAACAGATTCATTCCATACAAAACTACAGCGGTCAGAGCGGAGTTCACAACGATGGCGGTGCATTTGGCGAAAGCGTGCATCCTTCCTCCGCGGACTGTAACGGATGTCAGCAGAAGCTGTCCTCCGGACCGTTCTCTGGTTATCAGGGACAGAGCAAAATACATAGCCATGGCCATCACAATCCAATCCGTATAGCGGGCGTCTGCCACACCCTCTACTCCTTCCTCTGAATCTGCCTTCAACGGGCGGACAGAAAGGTTTTGAAATGCCTCACGGGTTTTCACCGCGTTCCGATACTCATAGGAATCCTCATCGGTCCCGCCTCCAATCAGCAGGACGCGGTCCGGGAATATCCGGATATTATTCCGAAACGTCGCATAGGTACCTTCAAGCTCTTCTTCGCCTTGTGACGTTTCCGTCATTTCACAGATTCGTCGCTCATTCCGAAGCCCCATCGCGTCATTTCTGGCAAGCATCAGGTTAACCGTCAGCAGAAGCACAAAAAAAGCGAGCGTCTGCGGAAGAAACCAAACCTTCTTTATTTCCTCACATAACACCCGCATAATCCTTACTGCTCCTCTTCATAAGATGCCATATAAAATGCCTCAAGTATTGTCTGCATCGGTCCCGGAACCGGTCCTCCTGCGCATATTTCCTCGGGACTTCCCGAAGCGATCACCCTTCCCTTTTTCAGGAATATCACTTTCTTCGCAAGGTTCTCTATATCCGAAACAATGTGTGTCGAAATCAGCACCGTTGCTTTCTTTCCGTACTCTGCCACCATCTCGCGGAATCGTATCCGCTCCTTCGGGTCCAGACCGGATGTCGGCTCATCACAGATCAGCAGCGCCGGAGACCCGAGAAACGCCTGCGCAATAAGTGCCCTCTGCCGCATTCCCCCGGAAAATGAGGACAACAGCCTCGGAAGGTCTTCCGTAAGGTTTACCTGTGCAGCAACACGACGTACCTCTTCTTCGGTGTCCCTTTTCGAAAGCCCCTTGAGAGACGCCATATACCAAAGGAATCGCTCCAAAGTGAAGCCAGCATACAGTTCCTGCTGTTGCGGAATAAAACCGATTTTTGAAAGATAGTCTCTTTTATTTCGGGAAGCATCCTTCCCATTGTACAGAACGGTGCCGCAATCCGGCTTAAGCGTTCCCGTCAACAGATGAAAGAACGTACTCTTGCCTGCGCCGTTCGGGCCCAGTATGGCATACACTCCTTCGGAAAATGTGTACGACATATCACACAGTGCCTTGTTTTTTCCATATGTTTTCGAAAGTCCTTCGACATCCAGTTTCATCCCTGTCTCCTTCTGCTTTACTGATAGGGTTTCGGCATCGGCTTCCAGTCCCATCGCTGATTACGAAAATCGTCAATGGTAATATATTCTGTGATTCCACCCTCGGGAGCATTTCGTATCGTAAAAATGTATCGGTTGGTAATTGCCCTGACTCCGCGCTCATCACCTTCCGCCGGGAACTCAGCCGTCAGTTTCTTCTCGTGAAAAGAATAAAAGCGCACGACCCCGCCTGTTATTTCCAGAATTTCATCACCCACCTGCCATATAGGGGCAGAATAGCCGACGGAATCCGCTATATCCATGATACTGCCGTCCGCCAGTGAATATATTCTGTTGGATGTATCTTTTTGTAAAACAGCATAATCACCGATAATTCTTTTCATACTGAGATCGTCACCCTCAAGTATAACCCTGATTTCCCCGGTTTTCAAAGACATTGAGCAGATTTCGTTTCGAAAGATTCTCCAGAAGTCATCACTCGTAAAATCCTCAACCGGTTCCGTCGTGTATCCGGTAGAGAAATAAACATTCTCACCGACAATAGAAAGCGTATCCACCGAATAACAATAATGTCCGGAAAGCGTTCTCCTTTCAGCATTTTTTACTGAAAGATCAATTACCCAGAACCCGGTTTCCGGCTTTTCTCTTAAATTCCCGTTACTGTCATATTCATCACTGAATGTAAGGATTAAACGATTACCACTCGCAGTCCAATGCGTGATTTCTTCGGTATCCTCCAACACTAGGATTCTCTCACGGGAATTGCCGGTTGCATCCATCTTCCATACTTCAAACCGATTATATCCGATTTCATTGGAAACATAATAAATCATTCCCTGAATCTTACATACGCAGGCAACATATCCAATATAGGCGTCACATTCCGGATTCTCATTTGAGGAACTCAATCCTTTATGCATGCATTCCGAACGCATACAGATCGGTGCGTCAATCTGTTGCTTTAGATTATAGCTGCGAAGAATACCATTCTCATTTGTATCCATATACAGTACTTCATCATCGCCATAGACCGCTCTGCGCTCGTTTCCGTAAATCACATCCGATGATGTTTGATTCTTGTGCTTCTTTCCGCAGGAAACAAGCATCAGAATACAGACACAAAGCAACAGGAGGAATCTCCCCTTTGTGCCGCCGATCCAATACTCTGATTTGGTATTCTTTCTCCCGTCCATAACTCTCTCCAATGCGAATATGGCGGAAGGAAATCCCTTCCGCCGCAATCAAACTATCACTAATTTCGATACTGGGCCGCGTAAGCAAGTGCCTCATCGTAAAGTGCCGAAAGTTTTCTCTTACAATCAGCCATTTGCTCCGCGTACTCCTCTTTAGCCCCGTAAACCTCCCGAATCTCCTGTTCTGACAGGAACAGCATTCTGTCATATTGCCCTGATAGTTTTTCTAAATCCTGCGCTTTTGGGAAGGACAGAATCATGTCATTGGGGCAGGAAAACAGTTTTGCATTCTCATAATAAAGGTTTCTCTCCGTAATGGTTGAGAACCAATCACTTCCTTCTCCGACGGGAAAGATGAAATCCTTCAACCCAAACATCAGCTTCGGGAAGAACCAGTTACGGTTCTCGTCTATTGCTTCTCTTTTCTCCGAACCGAAAATAAGAAGATTTCCATATGATACATCCGTATAAACCAGATTCAGCAACGCAAATGCGTCATCCGGGCGCTTCGAATTGCTTCGAATCCCAATTGAGAAATTCAGACGGCCGGACGGAATCATTATTCCACCCAAAACCAATTGCGGACAATCAGCTATTTCAGGTCCTGTCTCGAGTGAACTCAGGATAGCAACAGACCAATCATCCTGCAGGTCCTCCGTAAGTCGTCCCTGGTCATACAATTCCTTCAAGAAGGTTTCCCACTTGTTATACTTTTCCTCCTGAAAAGGATTCACGGCTTTTCCTTCTTCGTCAAACATCCAGCCGTAATAAAATCCCCATCCCCAGATGTCGGAAGAAGATAAACCAAAACGGCAATAGACTTTTCCGTCATCCGGTAATACCGACTCCAAATCACCCGGGTCATCAACGTTAAAGGAAGACGGAATCTTCCCGATCTTTTTCGGATTGAAAACTACTGCTTGGTAAGGTATCGTGGTAGAACAATTCGGAACGGAGAAAACCTTTCCGTTATATTGAACGCTTTCCCACAAAACTTCCGGAATAGAGTCTTTTAATTTGCTCCCCGACAGATAATCGTCGAGGCAGAGATACTTTCCTTCCTTCAATGCAGCTTCCGAACTGTCAATGCTCACACCAATCACCGCAATATCAGCTTCAACACTATTCGAAAACTCACCGTACTTCGTATAATCGTCACCGCAGACAAATCTCACGCGAAAAGAATACCCATCCGTTGCCAGTTTGTCATTTATTCGTTTACTGAGCACGTCAGGTTCTTCCCTCAGTTCCGGAAGCAGCCATATCACTTCGGTGCCATCAAACGATTGAGCCTCCTGCATTTTGCTGTTTGCTTTTTTGCTACATCCGGGAGAAAACAATAACAAACCTGTAAAAAGAATTACCTTGCACTTATGTAAGACATTAAGCCAAGTTTTCCGACCCACTGCTTTGCTCATGTTTTCTCCCAATACATGTATCAGATAATCCAATTACTATTTCAGAGTAGCTGCAATCTCATCATATAACTTTGATAATCGAACTTTTGTTTCTTCCATTTCCGAACGATACTTATCGACAGAACCGAATTTTCTCAATATATCTTTCTCCGAGAGAAATATATTGACATCATAGTCCGCATACGCTTCCGACAGTTCCTGATACTTCGAATGGCTAAGCACTTTATCAAGCGGAATATTCTCATAACATTCAACGCCATCATAATACTCCATCCGTTCTTCTACGGTAGCGAAATATTCTAATACTTCACCATCGACAGGAATCAGAAAGTCATTCAGCCCAAAATACAGTTTTGTCATCTCGTAATGATTATTGATATCGACTTCTTCCGGATTATTGGTCCCATACACCAGAAGATTTCCATAAGAAGGATCCGTATAAACCAATTGTAACAGTTCAAAAGCCTCTTTCTGACGTGATGAATCACTTCGGATACCCGTAGTTAAGCTTACACGGCCGTTATATGATTTCGGTTCTCCCAAAGGGATCCCGATACAATTACCCTTCCTCGGTTTCTCATTAGATGAGCTGATCATAATTGCCCAGTCATCCTTCGGCTCTCTGGTGATTTGCCCGTTTGCATATAATTCATTAAAGAACTTCATCCATGACAGATACTCTTCATTAAGAAAAGGATTCTCTATTTTCCCTTGTCGAGTAAACACCATACCATCTATAACGAGATAATCATAAATTGTCATAAAATCCACAGAACCGCAAGCATAACAAACTTTTCCTCCATTTGGAAGAATACTCCGCAGTTCTTCCGGGTCGCCATTCCAGAAATCCTCCGGCACGGAATTAATTTGTGTCGTATCAATCCACAGACACTCATATGGGGTAATCAACGCACAATTCGGAACCGAATAATGTTTACCCTCAACTTCAACGCTTTGCCATTGTGCCTCCGGAATAACCGTTTTTAAACTACTTCCGTCAAGAAAATTATCCAGACAGATATAATCTCCCCGTTCAATAAAAGCTTTTGCCATGGGGATACCAATCCCGTCCAATCCGACTACTGCAATATCCGCCTTTATTTTGGGCGCACCGACATTATACTCCTCGTCCGCCTCAACACACATAAACCGTACACGGTAGGAGTATCCGTCCTGTTCCAGTTTCTCATTAATCCGTTTGCTTATTACATCAGGTTCTTCCTTCAACCCAGGTACAAGCCAAATTATTTCCGAGCCGTCATATACAACGCTCTGATTTGCTGTCCCCGTGGGTAGTGTTGATTCATTCTCCTTTGAACTTTTCCCGCAACCAAAAAGAGCAAGTGAAACAAATGACATCATCAGAATGAACACAAAACACTTTGGGCGCACCCTATAATTATCGTTTTTCATTCGAGAACCCTTTCTTTCTACCAAAGAGTATAAGTCAATCTATACCCAAGAATTATTATAGCATATGATTTCGGAAAGACA
>CAMIWE010000084.1 GCA_946402335.1 uncultured Lachnoclostridium sp. | reverse complement strand
AAGACTGTTCTCCGGGAAACTTCTCATTATGCTCGCAGCCCGTAAAGAGCCCGGCGAGATAACCGTGAAAGTTACATCCGCAGGTCTCCCGGATGCAGAGCTTAAACTGCAGGCGGTGACGCCCTCTTACGGCAAATGCTCCGCTTCCGCCGGTTCCGATGCGGTTTTCAACAGTACCGGAAATGCATCAGATTGTTCCGCCGTCTGCGCTTCCTTCGAGAACTCGCCCCGGATTACCGATCCGGCCGTTCTTAACGAGGTTCCGGTTCGTAAGATTGCGCTGACGATTTCCCGTCCCGATTCGGATTCGATTTCCGGGAAACTTTCCGCTCCCGCCGTCCTCACCCCGGACTGCCGGGAACTGGTTGTAAACGCGGAACTCTTCCCCGCCAATACGACGTTCCGCGATATTACATTCCGCGTTCTCACGAAGGACGGTATCGATTCCGCCGCAATCCGCGTTACGCCCCGAGAGGACGGGCGCTCTGCTTTGGTTACGGCGCTCGGCGATGAGGAAACCTGTTACCTGTACGCATTTGCGGCAAATGGGAAGCCGCACGCCGACGTCATCTCCTCTTTGGAACTTCGAAGCGAAGGTCTCGGCCGCGCAACGGTCGATCCGTACGCATTTGTCAACGCGATCCGTTATGACGCAAGCAATCAAAAACCCACGCTCAGCTTCGACGGCGGGGCATTTACCGCGGACGAACCGACGTGGGTAAGATATGACAATATTGATTTCGGCGATTACGGTTCCGACACGATTATGATTCCGATCTTTTCGTTCTCGGATGTTGTTCCGATTGAAGTCTGGGAAGGAACTCCCGACGAAGGCGAACTGCTCTTCCGCGGACAATACAAAGCGAAAAGCATCTATAACACATATCAATCGAACACATTTAAACTCTCAAAACGTCTGCGCGGCGTAACGAGCCTCTCGATATGCGTTCCGTTTAAACTGTCGCTGCACGGATTTGTTTTTACACGCATCGATAAAGCATGGGCCGAGATTGGCGTTACCGAACTCGTTCATGCAAGCGGCGATGACTACCGCGTGGAACCGGACGGTATCTACGGCATCTCGAACAACGTCGACCTCGGCTTCGGCACGTTCGACTTCGGTGAGCGCGGCGCCCGCTCGATTACCGTTACCGGCCGTTCGCATGCCCCGCAGTGCACGATTCATCTGCATTTTACAAAGGACGGAAATACCGAAACGCAGATTATCGACATTCCGAAGACAGCTGAGGCGGAAACGTTCGCATTTGCCCTTGAGCCCGTGTTTGGGACCTGCGTCGTGAACTTCATATTCCTTCCGGGAACCGATTTTGATCTGAAATCGTTCCGGTTTGATTAGTGCTGCTCGGGAACGCCTCCAGCCGCCTCGATTCCCTTTCGGATTTCCAATGCCCTTTTCTCGGTTATCCCCGATTTCTCGGCATACGCCATCCAACCGGATACCGTTTCCCCGGTTAACTGAATGACCTGCCTGCAGAAAGGTGCGGACAGTCCCATCGATCGGCCGCATGCGGTCAAATCTTCCTTTGTAATCCCGCCTGAACGTCCGTTTACAGTCATCTGATGCTTTGAAATCCAGCGGTTATCCGGATGGAAGGCAAATGTAAGATCATAAGCAGGAGAAACACTCCACACCCCGCGGCGGTTCATCATGAACGCCGCGTTTTTTACATGATCGTCGCAGTTTCCCGAAAGCACACAGTACACCATGCGGCGGAATATCTGCTCTATGCCCTTGCGCCCGACACCGAGTTTCACTGCCATATCGGCATATGTTTCATAGCTGCAAAGATTCGGAACATTGTAATCATAATGACCGAGCGCGGCAAGCGTCTGCATATGAATCTTATCGCCGTTCTTTCGGTCAAACCTTTTTGTCATGAAGTGATTCAGTCCGTCTTTCTCATAAATCCGGCATTCACTCATCTCAATACCGAGATCCTTGGCCATCAGATAATACGCATATTCTATCAGAGAATACTGCCTGCCGTCCGAAAGGTTGTGATCACCGTTGTCCGTGACACCGTCAAATTTGATAATCCAATATTCAAACCCGTCTCCGGCATCCACCTGACCGGACTTTACTTCTCCTGTTTTCTCATTCCATGCGACGATTGCTTTCGCGCGTGCCCCGCCCGCTGAAGAACCGATCTCCATCAATTGCGCGATACCTGCATCGCGGTCCCGAAGAATCCTGCTCTCCTTTCCGCTCAAAACATCCGATGCAAGCTTAGTCATCTCGGTTACGTCAACTTCCTGATCCGACCAGGCCGGGCCTGTAGCAGGAGCATACTCCAGTGCGCCCATTCCCCTCCGTCCGGTATAACAGAGCCTTTCGATTGCGGAAAATGATTCCGCAGGTCTGCCCTTTTCCGACAGCCAGCGGTTAATCACGGCGTTGCCGAAACGGTCCGGCAGTGAGTCCGCAAACAGCCCGGGAACTCCGCGAAATGCATCCGAACGGTTCAGTTCCGGAAAAGCATAGATTCTATCCGAAAGCGGCATCTTAAACGGTGACAGTTCAATTCTGCTTCTTTGAAAACTCCTGTCATATTCAAAACTCGCCGTATTGTCGCCGTTCTTCTGATGAAGTACTCCGATTCTTGTTCCCCACAGAAAGACTTCAGCGGTCTCAATCATTGCTCATCCCCCCACTTCCATTCGCCGCTCTTCTCGGCAACCTTCGAAGCACGTTCCCTCGGTTTATAGGTGTCAAGATACCGTGACGGTCTCTCCTCCGGGTCCGGAAGCAGTTCCTCAAAATGCGTCGTAACACCAAGCGCTTTCATTAACTTAACGAAATTGCCAAGTCCGATATCACTTCCGTTTTCAAAGCGCGCTATGGTACCGACCGAAACCATGGATCGATCTGCCAATTCCTCTCTGGTCATCGGATAGGAAATGCGGTACTGCCGGAACCGGTTAGCCAGTTCCGCCGTAATTGCTTTCTCCGTAAGGGTTTCATCGATTCTCATAGTGCTCCGCGCCTCTCTTTCTTCTTCCCTCTGTCCCCCATTATACCGTATTATATTTTAAAAGTCAATATATTATATTTTACATTACAAAGCAGCTATTAATATATCATATGTTACATTTTATGCGCAAAAACCAAGGCGGAGCAACCCTACTCCGCCTTTATTTCTATTCTCCCACCGCATGTGTTCTCAGTTCGTCAAGAATCTGCTGAAAACGCTCGTCATCCCTGAGATAATCAAAAACTTCCTTGGTCTCAAGCAAATGTAATTGATAATTTGCCTCATTGCCCGTATAATTCTTGGATACGTCCTCTTTCCTCTGTTTCAGACGATTCACCATCAAGGATGTATAATCAAAATTCTTATCCCGAACCCGGTCAAACTCAAGCGTATGTTTGACGCACTCCTTCAGCATTTCGATTGTCTTATCGGCTACCTGAAATTCGGAGTGGACAAATGCCAGGCAGTAGTAATAATGTGCCACATAACAGTTGTAAAAACCGAGATTCCCGTCGGAATAAAGACGTTTCATGATATCAATGGCAAATGAGTACGCTTCAATCATCTCCTCATAGCTGAGCCGTTTCTTATGCGGCATCCCGGATGCCTCCTGCGCCGCCACAAGAATCAGGTCCCGCACGTATTCCTGAATCGCTGCGACCCCTTCTTCCCCGCTTAAGATATCGCAGCGCAGATCGACACGGTTTCCGATAAAGTCTCCGGCCATATCCGCATATTGAAGTGCCTTCTCGTCATCGTTTCCTCTGTACGCATTGCAGATACATATGATGGCATCCTCACGAAGCTTGTTATCCGTTGACTTGCTGAGGATTGTTTCTCCCAGTTCGATTGTCCGTTTCATCCTTTCTTCCGGCATCACCCCGCACGTATCGCTCCAGATTGCGTACATCAGTTTTTTCATAACCCTGCAGTCATTCGGAAATTCTTTGTATGCCTTTTCCCAGAGTTCAAGGTCCTTCGCTGTCTCACCGTCGAAACCGTATTGTCTGCTTTCCTCCAGATATGCGTTATATCGTTCTTCAATCCGGGCATTGTCAACGTTCAGCAGTTCATCCACGGTAACATCGAAATAAAGCGCAATCTTCGGAAGCAGCGTAATATCCGGGTACCCTTCGCCAGTTTCCCTTAGTTAAAGATATTGTTGGGTATCTCAAGATGTGTCATTCGATTTTGCCGATAAAGCGGTAGAAGATTTCTACCTCCTGTTCCCGGCTTCCGTCCTCACCTTTGACCGCTTCATGGACAACGATTTTTTCAATCAGCGTATTCAAAAGTTCGGCGGTCAGTTCTGTTGGATTGACGCACTCTTTCATCAAGGCAATCCATTTTTCTGCGTCTGCGGCGCTCTGGCTTTCAGCGGCAATAGCAGATTGAAGCTGTTCAATCTTTTCTGCCAGTTCTGCCTGTTCGCTTTGGTACTTCCCGGACAGCATATTGAAGTTGTATTCCGTGATACGCCCTGCCGCCCAGTCCTCATACATCCGGGTAAACAGGGTATCGACCTCGGCTTTCCGCTTCTCCGCTTTTTTCAGTTCAGCGGCCTGCTTTTTTCTTGCGGCGGCCTGTCCTTTGTCATTGGCATTCAGCAGCCGTTTCAAAAGCTGTTCTTCATCATGCTGTACCAGCCCCGACCAGTATTGCAGACGGGAGAGAACATAGGCGTAAAGCACATCATAGCGGATGTAGTGCATAGAGCATTGGCGTGTGCCTTGCCCGTTCTTGCTGCAATGGTAGTAGCCATAGGGCTTGCTGTTCTGCCTGTTCTCCCCGTAGGCCAGCGACCAGCCGCAGTCTGCACACTTTATCAGTCCCGCAAAAATCTGTGTCGTGCCGTTCTTGCGTTCCCGTCGGCGGCTTGCGATTTGCTCCTGTACCTGCCGGAAAACCTGTTCACTGATAATCGGCTCCTGCGTGTTCTCCACCCGCACCCATTCACTTTGGGGCTTGCGTATCCTCCGCTTGTTCTTAAAGGAAATATTGGTCTCCCGGTAGTGGATGGTATGGCCGATGTAGGTTTCATCTTTCATAATGCTTTTGACCTGCGCTATCGTCCATGCGTAGCCTTTTTCCTCTGGTGCGCCAGCGTAGATATTGGCGAAAGTCCCGTCACGCTGGAAGTTGATAAATCCCGGCGTCGGTACTTTTTCCGCAATCAATATCCTTGTAATGCTGGCCGCCCCTTTGCCGTGAATGGCAAGGTCAAAAATCTTCTCCACGATCCAGCGGGTTTCCTCGTCGATTACCAGCTTGTTCTTAATTTCCGGGTGCTTCTTGTACCCGAGGGGAGCATAGGCGCTAATACGCTGTCCGGCGGCAAACTTTGCTTTGAAAGCGGTCTTTACCTTGCGGCTGGTGTCCTTTGCGAACCATTCGTTGAACAGGTTTTTGAACGGCACAAAATCGGACAGCCCCTTTTCTGTGTCCTCGTTCTCCGCAACGGCGATGTACCGCACCCGTTTTTCCGGGAACAGAAATTCCAGATAGTAGTCCATCATCACATGCTCCCGCCCGAAACGGGACAGGTCTTTGGTGACAATGCAGTTTACTTTTCCGGCGTCCACATCGTCCATCATGCGCTGGAAACTCGGACGCTCGAAGTTTGTCCCACTCCATCCATCGTCCACATATTCCCCGACCACATGAAGCCCCTGCTCTTTTGCGTACTGTTGCAGGATTGTCCGCTGTGTTTCAATGCTTACGCTGTCGCCATAGCTTTCATCGTCACGGCTTAACCGCATATAAAGAGCCGTGTTGTAAATCGTAGTATTGTAAGGTTGTTTCACCGTAAAAATCCTCCTTCTAAAGAAACAACCCACGCTTACAATACTTTTGCTCTATGGCAATTATATCATAAGCGTGGGCGTGTTATCAATGATGGGCTATCAGGTTGAAGCGGCTTTTTCTGCGGTATGCCGCACCACATCTACAATCAGATCACCGAGGGGCTTCCCGCCTGCGGCGAAGTGTTCGGAGATTTTTATACGGTTGTTCCCACATACAAAATACTGCGTGCCGTTCTCTGCTTGTATAACCTGCCCTGTTCGGGGTGTAAAAATATCGCTTTCACTTTTTGCCATCCAGTGTCCTCCATATTCAGTTTTCAAGGTACAATGCCGCACAGAGGCGGCGAAAATTTCTGCTTATATCTATCACCTTTCCTTTACCGTGTGCCGCTGCTGACGTTTCAGTTCCGCCAGTATATCCGGCGGGATACGGTCAACCAGCCGCTGTAAATTGTCCAGTTCGCTTTTCAGCTTTGCCCGTTCCATCGTATCTTTCATCTTTCCTTTTTCGCTGGCCTTTGCCCTTGCTTCCAACTTCTCATTCTCCGCCAGCAGGTCATTGATTGTGACCTTGTACTTTTTCAACTGCCCGGAGAAATTCTCCATCTGCGGGAACCACTTTTTCAGCATGGAGAGGGCTTCCTCTTTTTTCTTTCCGGCGTTCAGCGGGTTAATGCCGTCCAGTGTGGCTTCAATGGCTCTTGCCTGCCGGGAGAGGGAAACCGCCTGTTTGAAAAGCCGGGTGGGGATATGCTTCCGGCCTGTCCTGCTGGCGCTCTCCCCACGCTCCAAGTCAGGATATTTCTCCACCATATAGGCGTGAAAATCGTCCTGCCACTTCGTCAGGTTTGCCCGGTTGCCGATAATCTCCTTTGCACACAGGCGGTTGTCCTTTGTCAGCGGAACAAAGGTCAAATGCAGGTGGGGCGTTTTCTCGTCCATGTGTACCACCGCCGACACGATATTTTCACGGCCTACCCGGTCAATGAGGAAATCTGCCGCCCGCTGGAAAAACGCCTGTATCTCCTTTGGGGATTTCCCCTTAAAAAACTCCGGGCTGGCAGTAATCAGGGTATCGACAAACCGGGTGCTGTCCTTGCGGGTGCGGCATCCGGCCTGCTCGATACGGCTCTGAATGAAGTGGTAATAGCGCCCCTCCGGCTTGACGATATGGAAGTTATACTTGCTTTTGGCTGTGTCAATGTCGGGGTTGCTGGCGTACTGTTCTTTCTGCCGTTCGTGATGTGCTTCCAGCGGCCTTGCCGGGTTGCCCTTGTGCTTCTCAAAACGCAAGATTGCGTGTTGTGCCATGAAACTCCTTTCCCCATTCCTTTCCCATCCGGGGTTTTCCACAGGAAAAATCCCGCCGGAAATAGCTCGGATAGGATAGGAATGGAATAGATATAAATCAATCATTTTAATCTTTGTATTTCTATATACCGTCCGGTTTCCGTACTTCAAGAGGATTGGTTATCGTACTTGCCGGGTACGGTTTTCAACCCTCCGGCGTACCAGAACCGAATTTCTTGAAGTCGGTGTTTGGAACCGCTTCATAGGATTTTGAGTAAATACGGTTGGGTTTTCCACAGCCTTGCTTCTGGATCTCTATCAGTCCGGCGTATTGCAGTTCCCGCAGGGTATTCACCGCTTTTTGTCGCCCACAGCGGAGCAGGTCTGTAGTGGTAAGCTAAAAGTAGACACCCACCCTAATTTATTAGACACCTGTTT
>CAMIWE010000083.1 GCA_946402335.1 uncultured Lachnoclostridium sp. | reverse complement strand
AAACACAGTGTAAACAATTAGAAAAAGTGTCTACTTTTTGTTGACTAGTGCAAGCGACAGGGTGCACACACTAATACTTAGTGCGTGCACCCTGCCAGCTTCGTGAGCATTTCTCCTCCCCCCTCGCATTTTCGCCAGTCCTCCCCCTCTCTTTTTGGGGAAAATGCGCATTGACTTCCTTCAAACAGGTATGCTATGGTTATGTTACCGAAGGGAGACGCAGCCCCTTCGTTTCTGCGAAAAGGCCTTAAACATTCCGTGCCCGGCCCGGCCGCATTCTTGCACGGTCATTTCGACCGATTTTCCATACCCACTTGCATCGCACTTTGAAAACTGTATATCTGATTTTCTGTAATTCTATATTTTTCTATTATTCTGAAAGGAATCACCAGCATGAAATACAGACAGAAACCGGTATTGGCGGCGATGCTTATTCTGTGCCTCTTTCTATCCGTTTTTTGCGGAGGGACGGCGATGGCGGAACCGGAGACGGTAACAGCGGATACCGGGAAGACACCGGTCTATTTTCTTTTGAAGGAGGAGCCGGCGGGAAGGTGGCTCGAGACATATAACTATATCCATACAATCAATATAAACGGAACGGTTTACCCGGCCTATTGCGTGGAATCCAGCAAGAAAAGCCCGCAGGGCGGAACGGCGTACTACCCCATAGACGGATCGCAGATGCAGTACAGCGCGACGATGATGTCGGGCATGCGGGAGATCCTTCGGAACGGATATCCGTATACCACGAAAATCTGCGGCTATGATTTCGGAACGGATACCGTTAAGGCACAGTCCGCAACGCAGGTGGCACTCCGCATGTGGGCGTCGTACCGCAAGGAGCAGGAAAATGCGAAATACAACGTCTTCTCCTTCTGGAATCCCGAACCGAAAAAAGGAAACGCACTGGTAAAGGCGGGAACGGCGCCGGGCGCGCAGGAGGTATACGGAGCGGCGATTGCCTTGTTTCAGCTTGCGAAAAGCGGACAGCAGACCGTCATCGAAGCCGCCTGCGATTACCGCGTCGTCGAGTTCCCGAAGAAACGCTCGGGCGGAGACTATCAGCTTGAGTTTCAGGTTACGATGCAGAACTGCGACTATGCAACGCTCTCATTTGGCTTAAGCGGTGCAGAGATTACGGGAGTTACAAAAGGAACGTCGGAGCGGATTGAAAACGGCGCAACCGTGACGGTACGCGTGCCGGAAACGGCGGCCGGACAGAATATGACGGTTGCAGCCTACGGGTACAGCACGAAAACGGAGCAGTCCCTTCGGTTTTATGCGGAACAGACGGGACATATGCAAAGGCTTTTCGTCGGAAGGACGGATGTGTACGGCGTGTCTATCCGGGAATACAGCGTGACAGTTCCGGATCCGCCGGAGCCGCCCACCGGACCGGTGGAGATTTCAAAGACCTCTTTTTCGGGGGCGTCCTCCGGTTCGAAGGAAGGAAACGAAGGGCAGTCAGAGGAACTGAAGGGCGCGCATCTGCAGATTCTGGACGCAGACGGAAACGTCATCTTTGAATGGGTGACGGACGGGAAGGCAAAGGAGCTGAATGCGGTTTTGGAAGCAGGAGCGACCTACACGCTGCACGAGGTGTCGGCCCCGGAAGGATATACGCTGGCACCCGACCAGACCTTTACCGTGCATGCGGACGGAACGCTCAGCCGTGTCGTAATGGAAGACCGGCCGACCAACGTTGAGATCAGCAAGAAATCGGCACTGGACGGCTCTCTCATTAAGGGCGCGAAGATGCAGATTTTAGACGGCGAGAAGGTTGTGTACGAGTGGGTGACGGACGGAAAGGTCCGCAGCCTTATCGGGGTTCTTTCCGCAGGGAAGACATACACCCTCCGGGAGACGGAGGCGCCGAAAGGATATCTGAAGGCAGCGGACGTCACATTTACCGTAAGCACGAACGGTGCAACCGACAAAGTCGAGATGACCGACAATTACACTAAGGTTCTGATCAGCAAGGTAAGTCTCGTGAACGGAAAGGAACTCGCGGGCGCCGAGCTGACGCTTGAGGACAGCAAAGGACAGGTCGTCGCAAACTGGGTAACGGATGGGACGGAGACGAAGATCGATGCACAGCTCGTTCCGGGGGAACAGTACACACTTCGTGAGACGGCGTCCCCGGACGGATATCTGGTGGCCGAAACGGTCAGCTTTACGTATGAGGCCGGGATGCCGACGGTTGTGATGAAGGATGCGCCGACGGTTATCCGCACGAGCAAGAAAGACTCGGAGACGGGACTGCCGCTTCCGGGTGCACAGCTGCAGATCCTCGATGAGGCCGGAAGCGTCGTGGAAGAGTGGGTCAGCAACGGAACGATTCACAATACGGTGGCGAAGCTTTCGGCAGGCGGACGGTATGTGCTGCACGAAGTACAGCCGCCGCAGGGATATGTAAGAAGCGAGGACGTGGAATTTGTCGTACCGGAGACCGTGGAGGGAGAGGAAATCGTCTTCTATAACGCGAAGATGGAGGCCGGCATCCCGCCGACCGGCGATGCTTCGGGACGATATGTGCTGTACGGGATATGTGCCTTCCTGGCAGCAGTCAATACGGAATACCTAAGACACAGAAGCCGGCGGAAGAAAAGCTGAGCGGCTTCGGAAAGGAGAAGCATGAGGCGCACATCGTTTTTGGCAGACCGGATCACCGAACTGCGGATGAAGAAAGGCGTGACGGAAAGCCGCATGAGCAGGGACCTCGGACGGGCACCCGGGTATGTAAACCGGATTACGACCGGAAGAGGGTATCCGAGATACCCGGAGCTGATCCGGATCTTTCAATACCTCGGCGTGACTCCGGCGGGATTCTTCTGTGTTTCGGAAGACCACTGCCGGAAGAGGGGCCTTTCGGAGAAGATGAGCCGGCTGTCTTCCGAGGAACTTCTGATCATAGAAAATGTCGTGGACTGCATCCTTAAAAACCACGGCCGGGACAGGTAAGTAAAAAGCCACTCCGAAATGGAGTGGCTTTTTGGTAATCTACAAGAGTAGAATGGCAAAACAACTGGATTTATTTGCCAAAATAACGGTCCAGAAGACCCTTCAGAGCCTTTCCGTGACGGGCTTCGTCACGAGCCATCTCATGAACGGTGTCATGGATTGCATCCAGTCCGAGCTCCTTCGCGCGCTTTGCAAGGTCGGTCTTGCCTGCGGTAGCACCGAACTCGGCGTCAACACGGAGCTCCAGATTCTTCTTCGTGGAAGCGGTAACAACCTCGCCGAGGAGCTCTGCGAATTTCGCAGCATGCTCAGCCTCTTCATAAGCTGCCTTCTCCCAATAAAGACCGATCTCGGGATAACCCTCACGGTGCGCAACTCTTGCCATTGCAAGATACATGCCGACCTCACGGCACTCGCCTTCGTAGTTGGCACGGAGATCTTTGAGGATATCCTCGCGAACGCCTGCAGCGATGCCTACAACATGCTCGGCAGCCCAGGTCATATCTCCTTCCTGCTTTTTAAACTTACTACCGGGAACGCCGCAAACCGGGCACTTTTCCGGGGGCTCATCACCTTCATGAACATAACCGCAAACCGGACATACATATTTAGCCATATTTTTCTTCTCCTTTTCTGGATTTTGAATCCGCAATCATTATCGCATATTTGCCGTTGACAGTCAATCGGGACAGGGGGCTTTCGGCTGTGAAAAATGTGTGTGTCGGGAAAGCAGACATTCTCCTTGCAAAAAGCAGCACGGCGGCATCCGGAACGGTTATGCCGGGGAAGTTCCTTTTTGTGTTGAAAAGTTCACATTTTCCCGATATAATCAGAGAAGATGTTACCAAAGAACACCCGGTACGATCCGGGCCGCCGGTGCCGCTGCAGGCACGCCGCCGGCGCAGTCCATGCCTGCATCAGGTTCGGAAATGAAGAAACGGCTGTTGCTTCTGTGCGCGCTTGCCCTTACGCTTTTGCTGTGTTCCTGCGGGAAGGACAAGATGACGGTGGAAGGGGAAAATGAAAAAGGACTCGGGTATTATAAATCCGGTGATTACCAGACCTCGCGGGAGTATTTCGAGCGTGCGCTGAAGCTGGATTCGAGAAATAAAGAAGTCAAGAACAATTACGGGATGGCACTGATCCAGCTGAAGGAGAACGACCTTGCGCTCCTGCAGTTTTCGGATGTCATCAATGATGAGGCGACCTCGACGAAGGCACTCCGCCTGAATAAGTTCGCATACCGCGGACAGGGCATTGCCTACATGCAGAAACTGGAGTTCGAGCAGGCGCTGAACTGCTTTACAAAGGCTCTGTCCATTGATGTCGAGAGCAAATGGAACGTCGACATCACCTACTATAAGGCCAATGCGCTTGAGTGTCTCGGGAAGACTGCGGAAGCAATCGAAGCCTATACGGCGGTTTTGCAGATGGACGATGAGAACGTTGCTGCATACTGTGCGCGCGGCAATCTGTTCCGCGAAAGCGGCGATGCCGACCAGGCGGTCCGTGATTATGAGAAGGTCATGGAGCTTGAGAAGGATGAATACCGCGCTTACATCGGGTTGTATTCCTGCTACCGGGACAAAGGAGACGACGAGAAAGCGGCGAAGATCCTCGACAAAGCCTGCCGGCTCAAGATCAGCGATAACGAAGACAAATACCAGCTCGGCCTCGTTCATTTTTATCAGAAGAATTATTCCTCTGCCAAAATCGAAATGGAGAACGCAGTGTCGAACGGGTTCACCGAAGCCTATTATTTCCTCGGCGAGATTGCCATGGAGGAGAAGGATTTCGAAAAGGCCGTCGAATACTTTGAAAACTATCGTGCAAGCATCATAACGACGTCTCCGACGGTATGCAACCAGGAGGCGGTCTGCTACCTCGAGCTGTTCGATTACGACAAGGCGCAGGAGATGATCACCCTCGGGCTGTCCTTCGGTGCCTCGGCAGCGAAGCAGCAGCTTCTTCGGAACCAGATTGCGGTGTACGAAGGCCGGTACGATTTCGTATCCGCCTATATGGCGTTTCAGACATATATCGTTGAATATCCGAACGACTCCGAAGCCATTGAAGAGTACAAGTTCGTAAAGAAGCGGCTCGGATACGACTGATGTTTGCAAAAAAGGCTTGAAACGCAGCAGACACATACAAGTTACCAGAGGAAAAGCCCGGTTACGGTAAGGTACCGGGCTTTGTTTCTAAAGAAAGGGGAGGATCCCATGATTGAAAACAGAGAAGAGAAAGAACGCCTCATCCTTGTCGCCGTGGCGGGGACGGACGCGGACAGGGATATTGATACCGTAAGGGATTGCCTTGCGGAACTGGCGGAGCTCGTGAAGACGGCCGGCGGCGAGACGGTCGGCACCGTGATCCAGAACCGGGAAGCGGTTCATCCGGGAACCTATATCGGCAAAGGAAAGATTGAAGAACTTGCGGAAATGCTTGCGGAAACCGGCGCGGACGGAATCGTTGCCGACGACGAGCTGAGCCCCGCACAGATGAAGAACCTCGAGGATGCCCTCGGGTGTAAGGTCATGGACCGTACGATGCTGATTCTTGATATCTTCGCAAAGCATGCAACGACGAGCGAAGGAACCATCCAGGTCGAACTCGCGCAGTTAAAATACCGTTCCACGAGACTGATCGGCGCCGGTACGGCAATGTCAAGACTCGGCGGCGGAATCGGTACAAGAGGCCCCGGTGAGAAGAAGCTCGAAACGGACCGTCGTATGATCCGTGCAAGAATCGCGCAGTTAAACCGCGAACTGGAGGAAGTGCGTAAGACCCGTGAGACGAAGCGTTCGAAACGGGAGCAGTCCGCCGTTCCGAATGTTGCGATCGTCGGCTATACCAATGCCGGCAAATCCACCTTGTTAAACAAGCTGACCGGTTCCGAGGTGCTTTCCCAGGATATGCTGTTCGCAACGCTTGATCCGACGACGAGACTGTGCCGCACTGAGGACGGCCGGGAACTGCTGTTCACGGATACGGTCGGATTCATCCGCAAGCTGCCACATCATCTTGTGGATGCCTTCCGCTCGACGCTTGAGGAAGCCAAATACGCCGACCTGATCCTTCATGTGGTCGATGCCGCAGGACAGGAGCCCGACGTGCAGATGTCGGTCGTATATGAAACCCTGCAAAACCTCGGCATATCCGAAAAGCCTGTGGTGACCGCACTCAACAAGCAGGACCTCGCGCCCAGAATGACGATCAAGGACCTCCATGCGGACCGTGTCGTAAAAATCTCCGCGAAAACCGGAGAAGGGACGGCGGAGTTGATCGAAGCCATCCTTTCCGTACTCCGGGAGCAGAAGGTTTACCTCGAAAAAGTGATCCCCTATTCGCAGGCCGGAAAGGTTGCCGAAATCCGACGTTACGGCGAACTGTTGAGCGAAGAATACGTGGCTGAGGGGATTCTTGTGAAAGCATATTTACCGAAGAATTTTCCGCAGATATAGGAAAATAAAGGGTTTCCGGCACTTTCAAGGGGTTTGCTCGGAAATGACTCTTACCCCGGTTGAACCACAATATGTTGTATTTTCCCGAAAAAATGCTAATAGATTTAGTTGACATCCATTTTCCACTGTGCTATCATAAAGTTAATCGCTTCCAGCGAGGGAGCATGCATAGAACAAGACGAACGGAAGGAGAAAGGGAATGTTTCAAGTAGCAAAACGAGACGGGGAATTACGCGATTTTGACCTGCAGAAGATTTGCGGCGCGATCGAAAAAGCGTTCAAGGCAACGCAGAAGGAGTACACCGAGGATATCATCAATCTGCTGGCTCTCCGGGTTACCTCTGAATTCCAGAGCAAAGTAAAGGACGGCGTCGTTGAGGTCGAAGATATTCAGGACTGCGTAGAGCACGTTCTGGAGTCGACCGGTTATACCGATGTCGCCAAGGCATACATCCTGTACCGTAAGAATCGTGAGAAGATGCGTAACATGAAGTCCACGATTCTTGACTATAAGGAAATCGTAAACAGTTACGTTCACGAGGAGGACTGGCGTGTTAAAGAGAACGCGACGGTTACCTATTCCGTGGGCGGTCTGATTCTTCATAACTCCGGTGCCATCACCGCCAACTACTGGCTGAGTGAGGTTTATGATCCGGAAATCGCCAATGCGCATAAGAATGCGGACATTCATATTCATGATCTTTCCATGCTGACCGGCTACTGTGCGGGATGGTCCTTAAAGCAGCTGATCAAGGAAGGTCTCGGCGGTATCCGCGGCAAGATGACCTCTTCGCCCGCAAGACATCTGTCGACGCTTGTAAACCAGATGGTTAACTTCCTTGGCATCATGCAGAACGAGTGGGCCGGCGCGCAGGCATTTTCCTCATTCGATACCTATCTTGCTCCGTTCGTAAAAGTCGATAATCTTTCCTACAAGGAAGTGAAGCAGTGCATCCAGAGCTTCGTATACGGCGTAAATACCCCGAGCCGCTGGGGTACCCAGGCTCCGTTTAGTAACATCACCCTTGACTGGACCGTACCTGCTGACATGGCCGAACTTCCGTGCCTGATCGGCGGCGAAGAGATGGACTTCTGCTACAAGGATTGTAAGAAGGAAATGGATATGGTCAACAAGGCGTTCATCGAGATCATGATCGAGGGCGACGCCAACGGACGCGGATTCCAGTATCCGATTCCGACCTATTCCATCACGAAGGACTTTGACTGGTCCGACAACGAGAACAACCGTCTGCTGTTCGAGATGACAGCGAAGTACGGTACGCCTTACTTCAGCAACTACATCAACAGCGATATGCAGCCCAGCGACGTTCGTTCCATGTGCTGCCGTCTCCGTCTTGACCTCAGAGAACTTCGTAAAAAGACCGGCGGTTTCTTCGGTTCCGGCGAGAGCACCGGTAGTATCGGCGTTGTTAC
>CAMIWE010000082.1 GCA_946402335.1 uncultured Lachnoclostridium sp. | reverse complement strand
AGACCGGCGGTTTCTTCGGTTCCGGCGAGAGCACCGGTAGTATCGGCGTTGTTACCATCAATATGCCGCGTCTCGCTTATCTTGCAACCGACGAGGACGATTTCTACAAGCGCCTTGACCATATGATGGATATCGCGGCCCGCTCCCTTAAGGTAAAGCGTACCGTTATCACCCGCCTGATGAACGAAGGTCTGTATCCGTACACGAAGCGTTACCTCGGCACCTTCGAGAACCACTTCTCGACCATCGGTCTTCTCGGTATGAATGAGGCTGGTCTTAACGCCAAATGGATCGGCAAGGACATGACCAGCAAAGAATGCCAGGATTTCTCCGTGCGCGTTCTGAATCATATGAGAGAGCGCCTCTCCGATTACCAGGAGCAGTACGGCGATCTTTATAACCTTGAGGCAACTCCGGCCGAGTCCACGAGCTACCGTCTTGCAAAGCACGACAAGAAGCATTATCCGGACATCATCACCGCAGGCAAGGACGGCGAGACGCCTTACTACACGAACAGCTCTCATCTGCCGGTAGGATATACCGCAGACGTATTTGACGCACTGGATATCCAGGACCGTCTCCAGACGCTGTACACCTCCGGTACCGTATTTCACTGCTTCCTCGGCGAGAAGCTGCCGGATTGGCAGGCTGCCGCGAAGCTCGTTCGTACGATTGCCGAGAACTACCAGCTTCCTTACTATACGATGTCCCCGACGTACTCGATCTGTCAGACACACGGCTATATCACCGGTGAAGTTGACAAATGTCCCGAGTGCGGCGCACCGACCGAGATTTACAGCCGTATCACCGGTTACTACCGTGCGGTACAGAACTGGAACCCCGGTAAGCAGCAGGAGTTCAAGGAGCGTCTTGAATATGTGATCGAAGACAGCAAGCTGAACCATGGTATCGAGTCGGCTGACGCAAAGGAAGAGGCAGTTGAGCGCAGCATCCCCGAGCCGGCAGCAGAGATTCCGGTAGTAAACGAGAACGGCGAGCTGTTGCTGTTCACGACGAAGACCTGTCCGAACTGCAAGCTTGCGAAGGAATTCCTTTCCGGCATGGATTACAAGGTAATCGACGCCGAGGAGAACGCAAAGCTTACCATGAAGTACGGCGTTATGCAGGCGCCCACCCTTGTTGTACTGAAGGGCGAGAATGTTGAGAAATACACGAATGCTTCCAACATCCGCCGCTTTGTAAACGAGAGCAAGTAAGAAAAGGGAGTACAATAAAAACCGAAGGGGCTGTTCAAAGGAACAGCCCCTTTTTTACAAAAAGGAGCGCATCCTTTTTAGGAGAGGTGATTCTATGAGTTACGCAGATGATGTTTTCATCCGGATGTGTAAGGATGTATTGGAGAACGGTACGAGTACGGAAGGCGAAGCGGTACGCCCCCATTGGGAGGACGGCGCCGCGGCATATACGATCAAACGGTTCGGTGTGGTAAACCGGTACGACTTAAGCAAGGAGTTTCCGGCACAGACGCTTCGTAAGACGCCGATCAAGTCCGCAACGGACGAACTGCTGTGGATCTGGCAGAAGAAGAGCAACAATGTGCACGATTTCGGCCAGCATATCTGGGATTCGTGGGCGGACGAGACCGGTTCCATCGGTAAGGCCTACGGTTACCAGATGAGCGTAAAGCACCAGTACAAGGAAGGCTTGTTTGACCAGGTGGACCGCGTGTTGTACGACCTTAAGAATACGCCTTACAGCCGTCGGATCCTTACGAATATCTATGTGCATCAGGACCTGCACGAGATGCATCTGTATCCGTGCGCATACAGTATGACATTTAACGTAACCAAGCCGAAAGACGGCGGCAAGCTGGTCCTCAATACGATCTTAAATCAGCGTTCGCAGGACATTCTTGCGGCAAATGCCTGGAATGTCGCCCAGTATGCGGTATTGACGCATATGTTCGCACAGGTTTGCGATATGCAGGTCGGAGAGTTCGTACATGTGATTGCCGACGCACATATTTATGACCGTCATATTCCGATCGTGAAGGAACTGATCGCGCGGCCGACATACGCGGCACCGAAGTTCTGGCTGAATCCGGAGATTAAAGATTTCTATGCATTCACCAAGGACGATGTCGCACTGACGGACTATCAGTACGGGGAACCGATCGGAAAGATTCCGGTCGCAATCTAGCGGGCAAACATCGGGTTATCCCGGTGACATCTGATAAAGTTGCAAACGAAAAGACCGGGGCAAAGGCTCCGGTCTTTTTGCGTTGTATTGTTCAATCGCTGCGGGGATTGCCGGACAGAGTCCGGGTTGATTGCAGTCAGTCGATAGATCCGCAGCGGAAGCAACCGACAGTATACAAAACAGGGGACGGCTTATTTGCCGAGAGCCTGCTTCATTTCGTTGTAAAGTTCCTCGCCGAGTTCCACGGAGCGTTTGGAATGTGCTTCCTCCGCCGATACGACGTCCAGGATACGGAGCGTGACATTGGTCTTTTTGGGGAAACGGTCACGGATCAGTTCCGTTCCTTCAATCGTTGCTACCACGATCGGCACGCCGGCCTTCTGGGCAATCTTTAAAACGCCTGCATGGAACGGGAGCAGTTCGTTTGAGAAGCTCCGTTTTCCTTCGGGATAAACACACACCGAGCATTCGTTGCTCTGGATCAGTTTCGCCGAGTGGTTGATGATCTTAAGGGCATCCCGCGGATCGTCGCGCTCAAGCGGCATATAGCAGATTCTGCGGACTACCCGGCCGAAGACGGGCATCGTCAGATTTTCCTTCTTGGAGATAAATGCGAGTTTGTATTTCTTCATGGCAGCCGAAGTCACAAGCGGGTCGAAGTTGGAACGGTGGTTGCTGATCAGAAGAAAGCGGCCGGAGGGAACCTTTGCGTCTCCTTCGTAGTTGATCTTCACGCGGGAGAAGAACAATCCAATCCGGACGATCACGTTATACATGCCGCGATAGAACGCGTTGCCTTTTTCGTAAAGCTTATTCGGGTTCACGAAACGTCCCGCGATGAAAGGAACCCCGATAAAGATGAGGAACAGGACAACGGAAACCAGAATAATAATTGCAATGATCAGAAGCGGATTCATAAATCCTCCTTTTCCTGCGGGCTGCGCAGAGGAAGTGTAACGCGGAATACGGCGCCCGTGGTTTTTTCACGGTTGCCGGCCGTAACGGTTCCGCCGCAAAGGCTTACTATTCCGCGGACAAGCGACAGCCCGAGACCGTTTCCTTCGGTCTTATGGGAACTGTCGGCCTGGTAGAACCGGTCGAAAATATGGGAAAGCTCCGCCTCGTCAATGCCGGGGCCTTCGTCTTCAATCGTAAAAACGATGTTCCCGGGGGAATCCTCGGCACTTAGCCTTAGGCTGATGGTTCCGTGGCGGGGGCTGAATTTGATGGCATTGTCGATCAGGTTGCTCCAGACATGGGCAAGCAGCCGCTCGCAGCCGTAATAGTCAGTTTCGTCGAGGTCAACGTCAAGTTCGATTTCTTTGGCGACCCATTTGTCCTCAAGAAGAACGATGGCGAGACGGATCTGTTCGTCAAGCCGGTAGAGCGTGTCCGCACCCTCTAAAGCGGAATTGTCAAGCTTCGAGAGCAGCAGGATGTTGCCCACCAGATTGGACAGGCGTTCGGTATTTAAAAGAATCCGCTGCACATATTCCGCTTCGGCTTCCGGAGACTGTTCGCCCTGCAATAGCGTAGCATAGCCCTGAATCGCGTTAATAGGTGTTTTGAATTCGTGAGAAACGTTAGAGACAAAGTCGGACTGAATGATCTCCGTTGCACCGAGTTCCTTTGTCATGATATTGAAATCCGTATAAAGGTTCTGGATCTCGCGGATGCGGCTCTCGGTGTCCATCCGTTCCGAGAAATCCCCTTTGGCGACCTTCCGCATGGCGTCCCCGAGGCGTGTGATCGGCCGGAAGAAAGCACGGCTTAAGAAATAGTTCACGGTATAGCCGAAGAGAAAACTGAAGAAGAGCATCGTCGGAACGACGATATCGATAAAGTCGAAATTGATATCGCATATTTTCCCAAGGGCCAATACGACGCCGGCAGTCAGCAGAACCATGACGAATACTTCCGCAAGAACGATCAGCGTAAAGTATATACGGAGGTTCAGGTGGGCTTTTTTCGGTTTCGGTTCCATGCCTTATTTCTTCACCACCTTATAACCGACGCCGCGGATCGTTACGATCGTAAAATCGTTGTTGTCACGAAACCGTTCACGGAGTCTTCCGATATGAACTTCTACGGTATGGGTATCGGCAAATCCCTCGTAGCCCCATACTTCATCCATCAACTGTTTCCTCGTGAAAATCTTGCCGGTATAAGATGCCATTTTGTAAAGGAGCATGAATTCCTTCTGCGGCAGAACGGCCGTGTTGTCGCCGACGGTAACGGTCAGCGTATCGCATTCGAGCGTCGTGCTTCCGATCACGAGCCGCCGTTCGCTCTGAATCCGCGCGCGGCGCAGAAGAGCATTGACCCGGAGTACCATCTCGTTAATGTTGACCGGTTTGACCATATAGTCGTCGACACCGGAGCGGAATCCTTCCTCCATATCGTCGAAGCCGCCCTTGGCGGTGATCATCAGAACAGGAATGGTCTGTCCTGCTTCCCGCAGGGAATGAACCAGTTCGTATCCGTTCATGACCGGCATCATGATGTCGGAAATCAAAAGGTCGTAGTACTCCCGATGCAGTGCGTCAAGAGCCTCCGACCCGTTTTGAACGGCCGTGACCGTATAACCGTTTCCGGTCAATACGTAGGAGAAGAGTTGAGAAAGCTCAACATCGTCTTCCGCGATAAGAATCTTCTGCATGAAAATTAAATGCCTTCCTTCCTTTGTACGCGCTCAATTTCTTCCTCGCGGCGCCATAGAAAACTGAAATGCGCCTCGGTTCCTTCCGCAATCCGGCGGAAGTTTTGAATGTGCCGGCTGAACATGATCAGCCCGACGACGGTGAATATCACCTGCCCGATATAGTCTTTCGTGAACAGCCCGTACAGAATCGGCGCGTATATGGAAACCGAAGCCGGAACAAAACAGATATAATCCGTGATCAGTGCAAGGATCAGGCTGATCAGAAGAAGAACGCAGAACAGACGGGCACTGTACGCAAGAATCGTTCCGCCCGTGCAGGCGAGTCCTTTGCCGCCGTGGAAGCCCATAAAAACAGGGAAAATGTGGCCTAAGATACAGGCGGAGCCGGCGCAGACTTTGGAAAGCGGAACGCTCGGGAACAGAACTCCGGCAAGCCGGACAACCAGATAAGCTTTCAGAATGTCCAGAATGGCACAGATTGCCCCTGCCTTCTTGCCATAGTGAATTAAGGCATTCGAAGCGCCCGCATTATGCGAACCGGACTTCCGGATGTCTTCGCCCTTAATAAGTCCGAGCAAATAAGCGGGATTGAATGAACCGATTAAGTAACTGCCGATGGTGGATAAAATAATCGCTTCCATAGTAAAAACCCCCTTCAGTATATATTATATACTGAAAAGGGGTCTTTGCCAATAAACAATTGTTGAGTTTTGTTTTCGTTTTTACTGCTCAGCGCTCTTTGAAGACGGAACCTCTTTGCGGCTGTATTTCGTAAAACGGAACACGATATCGTAGTAGGTCTGCTCCTCGCCTTCCTCCACGCACTCCCATTCGGGATCCGCATCGAGGTTCGGAAAATAAGTATCCGCGTCGTAGCAGTAGTCGGTGCGCGTTACGTATGCGGTATCGCAGTACGGCAGGAACTGCCGGTAAATGCTTGCGCCGCCGATGACGAAAACATCCTCGGAAGCATACTCGGAAGCAAGTTCGATCGCTTCCTCCACACTGTGGGCAACGAGTGCTCCCGGAACGGAATATTTCAGGTTTCTGGAGATGACGATGTTAAGGCGGTTCTTTAAAGGCATGCCGCCGGGAAATGTCTCAAGCGTGCTTCGTCCGAAGATCACGACTTTGCCTTTGGTCTTCGACTGGAAGAAGCGGAGATCGGCAGGAATGCTGACAAGCAGTTTGTTCTTAAGGCCGATGCCCCAGTTATTGTCTACGTTTACGATACAGTTCATATGCTTATTCCTTTCAAAAAAGCGGCCGACAGCCTCTTACATTACGGGTACAGTATAAAGGATTGGCGCATTTTCCGCAATGGGAAAAGCCGGTTTCGGTAACAAAAAAGGGCCGTCCGCAGACAGCCCTTTTTGAAAATCAATTATTTAATCTCTACTACCCAGCCTTCGGGAGCTTCAATCTCACCCATCTGGATACCGGTGAGGGTCTCACGAAGCTTCGTGCAGACAGGACCCATCTCGGTCATGCCGCTCGGCAGGAAGATCTCGTCACCGTGATTGTCGATGCAGCCAACCGGAGAGATAACGGCTGCGGTACCGCAAAGGCCGCACTCTGCGAAATCCTTGAGCTCGTCAACGAATACTTCGCGCTCCTCAACCTGCATGCCGAGATAGTGCTCTGCAACGTAGCAGAGGGAACGGCGGGTGATGGACGGAAGAATCGTAGAGGACTTCGGGGTAACGAGCTTGTTGTCCTTCGTAATGAAGATGAAGTTCGCGCCGCCGGTCTCTTCAACCTTGGTACGGGTAGCAGCGTCAAGATACATGTTCTCGGCATATCCGAGCTCATGTGCCTCAACGATTGCGTAAAGGCTCATTGCGTAGTTAAGACCTGCCTTGATGTGGCCGGTTCCGTGAGGAGCCGCACGGTCGTAATCACATACGCGGATGCGAATCGGCTTTACGCCGCCCTTGAAGTAAGGGCCAACCGGGGTAACCAGGATACGGAACTGATACTCGTCCGCGGGCTTAACACCGATAACAGGGTTCGTACCCATCATGTAAGGACGGATATAAAGGGTAGCGCCGCTTCCGAACGGCGGAACATAATCGATATTTGCTTTTACGACTGCCTTTACAGCTTCGATAAACTTCTTCTCGTCATAGGGCGGAATACGAAGTCTTCTTGCGGAATCCGCAAGACGGGAAGCATTCAGGTCGGGACGGAACGTTACGACGCGGCCGTCCTTTGTATGATATGCCTTCAGACCTTCGAAAACGGTCTGTGCATACTGAAATACGCCGGCGCACTCATTCAAAACAACATTGGGGTCGGTAACCAGCTTGCCTTCCTCCCATGCACCGTTCTTGTAGTTGGCAACGTAGCGGTAATCGGTTTCCATATAACCGAAGCCGAGCGATGACCAGTCAATGTTCTTACTCATAAGCTTCACCTCTCAGTCAGTCTTTCGACGGAATATTTGTCCTAAATGATACCGCAAACGGCGGCATTATGCAAGAGTTTTTCTGTATTTTCCGCGGGTTTTACGGGCGTGCGCGGCAGGGAAAATGCGACCTTGGAAAGGCAAAGCATCCGGCACTCTTGACAGATGCCCTTCCGGGCGGGTACAATCATGCTCAGTGATAAGGAACGGTTATTACGAGGAGGACTTCTCTATGAATATGAATCAGATCAAATACGTGATCGCGGTGGCAGGCTCGAATTCCATGCGGGAAGCGGCAGGAAAACTCTATGTGTCCCAGCCGGCCCTTTCCGTAAGCATCCGGGAACTCGAAGAGGAACTCGGAATCGTCATTTTCGACCGTACCAGCAAGGGAATCAAGCTGACGGACGACGGGCGGGAGTTTCTTACCTATGCGAAAAAGGCCGTCGGACAGTATGCGGTTTTAGAGGACCGCTACTTGTCAAAAGACCGGAGCCGGGAGCGGTTTTCGGTATCGACGCAGCATTATAACATTGCCGTGCGGGCATTTGCCGAAACGATTCGCCGCTGTAAGCCTGAGCGTTACCTGTTTGAACTTCACGAGACGAAGACGAAAGAGGTACTAAGGGATGTCGGAAGCATGCGGAGTGAAATCGGGATTCTTGCTTATTCCGCATCCGGCGAGGCGGTTATGAAGAAACTGCTCCGCGAGTACCAGCTTACGTTTAACCCGCTGATGAAGCGCGATACTTATGCATATGTATGGCATGACCATCCGCTTGCAAAAAGGAAGGAGGTCTCGCTTGCCGAGCTGTCGGAGTATCCGTGCGTTTCCTTTGACCAGAGCGACGATGCCGAATATTACCTGACCGAGGAGGCCATGGCGGATTACGAGTTCGAGAAAATGATCCGTTCCGATGACCGGGCAACGACGATGGAACTGATTGCAGGTCTTAAGGGATATTCCGTCGGATCCGGCATGCTTTCCGGCGATGATGCGGTACTAAAAGGAATGACGGCCATCAAGCTTAAGGAAGAGGATCCGCTCGTCATCGGCTATATTACAAGAAACGGAAGCACGCTTTCCGAATACGGAAAGGTTTATGTCGAGGAGTTGCTAAAATTCCGGGAAGAAATCTGAACACCGAAACGGGAGCGCCGGGCAGTTTGTCTGCCCGGTTTTTTGATGGCAAATGTGATAACCGGAACTTATCACACGCAATCAATTCCCCGTAATTTTCAAATCGGGACTTCCGTGTTATGATTGCCCCATCGAACAACAAAGCGTTCGACGAAATCAACGAAACAGACGGGACCGATATAAAACGGCCTGCAGAAAGGAGGAACAACATGAAAAAGCTTTTGAATCTCGGTATGTGTATGTACATGATGCGAATGTTGTACTCCCGGGCGAGCCAATCGGTACGGTGTATGACTTAGTTGTCATGCGCACTTTCCGCTGTAACAAAGTGTAATACGTTGCAGATTTGCCCGGGAGTTATCAAACCTCCGGGCTTTTTTCATGGGGAGAAAGCCGGAGAGAAGAAATCCCCGTAACATCATATAAAACAGGAGATAATCAACATGAGTGAAATTAATAAAATTCAAAACGCCTGCAGCATTCAGGCACATAACGAGAAGGCAAATGAAAAGGACGGCCCCTGGCCGGCACCGAGAATTGATGAAGAGACTGCCGACCGCCTCGCCAAGGAACGCGGCGTACGCGAGAGACCGAACGAAACCATCAGCGAAATTGACGAGCGCGGCGTATTTGTCCGCCAGCCCAACGCATTCATCACTCCCTTCGGTGAGAAGGAAG
>CAMIWE010000081.1 GCA_946402335.1 uncultured Lachnoclostridium sp. | reverse complement strand
TCGCTTACGTACTGGAGAGAAGTCCATCAGACTTTTTTTACCGAAGAATTAAAAGAAATTGATCAGGACTTTGATCCCTCCATGAAAGTTGTCTGCGAGGAATTCGAAGTCATATACAAATAGGTTTCCGTCTGCCGCTTTACCCGGAAACGGAACTATTGAGAAGGGGTTTACAATGAAAATAGAACTTGTCGGCTTAACGGAAACAAACATGGAGGAGTGCTTCTCACTGAAAGTTTCAAAAGCCCAGGCAAAATATATCGACTCGAACGAGGCGTCCTTCCGGGCTGCACAGGAGAACGCGGACGTCGCCCGCCCTTTTGCTATCTATGCGGACGGGACAATGGTCGGGTTTACGATGTTCGCATTTGACGAAGCGTATGAAGACCCGGACGACCGGTACTGGCTCTGGCGGTTTATGATTGACGAGCGCCTGCAGGGCAAAGGATACGGCAAAGCCGCGCTGCAGGAGGTTATCCGATATTTTAAAGACCACGGCGCGAACAACATCCGGCTGTCCACGAAAGAAACCAACGAGGCCGCGCTTGCCATGTACCGTAAGGCGGGCTTTCGCGACACCGGGGAGATGAACGGCGAGGAGATTGTGCTGAAGCTGGAGTTGGCGTGACGTGCGGGCAGGCTTAGGAGCATATTGAAGCCGGAACCGGGCGAAAGGCCAAAGTTCGGGGTTCGAAGATTGGTGCGGAAAGAGAAGATGAAAAACAGGAAAGGCCCGGTGAATCTCACCGGGCCTCTTTCAGTATATTTGCGGATAACAGGACTTGAACCTGCACGCTTGCGCACCAGAACCTAAATCTGGCGTGTCTGCCAATTCCACCATATCCGCTCGTGACGATTTATTCTATCATTGCGGGGAAGGAATGTCAATCATTGCAGCGTGGAATCGGCCTTCGTTTAATGCCGTTACGCCTCACGGTTTATGAGTGCGGTAAATGCCTTATGAATGCCGAAATGCCAGCAGATCCCGAAGCCGAGAACGACTCCGACAAGACCCTGAACGATTTCGAAGGGAAGCTTTAGCATCGCGTATTCAAAGGTGCTGTAGACATAAATCTTACCGAGCGTGTAGCCCGTAACCATAATGGCGGCGCCGATGACCGCGCCGATTCCGGATGCGATACGGGGATGCTTCTTAAGTGTATAATGCGAGAAGAAGGAAATTACCGCCGCCTGCAGGCCGTGCGTAACAAGGGATACATACATCGGTTCCGGATAGAAAAGGAAGTCGCCGAGGAACGAACCGAGTCCGCCTACGACAAATGCCTCCCAGGGCTTCAGAAGAATCGATGCGAGAACGATCACGGCATCACAAAGATACAGGTGCCCTCCGGGAACGGGAATGCCGAACGAAGACATGGCGATATTGAGCGCCATGAACAGCGCGGTCACCGTAATGCGGATGGTTATCGTAAGCGTATGTTTTTGTGATTGTGTTTCCATGATCGGGTTCTCCTTTACAAATCGGTTGTGCGTAGTGTAATATAATGCTGGACATATAAAAATAACCAGAAAGGGATTATTTGATATAACCAGATGAATTATTCCATTGACCGAAAGGCGCAGGAGCCTGCCTATATACAACTGTATCGGATGCTGGCCAGGGATATCGTAAACGGCGTGTATGCCTATGGCACGAAGCTTCCCTCCAAGCGGACGATAGCTACGGAAACCGGGACCAGTGTGATCACGGCGGAACACGCGCTTACGCTCCTGACGGAGGAAGGATACATTGACAGCCGGGAACGGAGCGGTTTCTTCGTGACTTACCGGGACGAGGATTTCCTTTCGAAAAATGTGGAAGGAAGACCGGCTGCATCCGGCTCACATGCGGAAACGGACGAGCAGAACGAGGAGGGAACTGCGGCTTTCGTGCCGCAAACCGGCGGGCAGTCGGATTTTCCTTTCTCGGTTCTTACGAAAACGATGCGGCGCGTGATTCTTGATTACGGGGAGCGGATTATGGTCAAATCCCCGAACCACGGCTGTCAGGAACTGCGGGAGGAACTTTGCAGATACCTTGCAAGAAGCAGGGGAATCAGCGTTAAGCCGGCGCAGGTAGTGGTCGGCTCCGGCGCGGAGTACCTGTACGGAATGATCGTGCAGCTGCTCGGAACGGAAAGGATTTATGCAATTGAGAAGCCTTCCTATCGGAAGATCTGCGAGGTTTACGAGGCAATGGGCACCACGGTGGAAATGCTTCCGATGGCATCGGACGGCATTGATTCGGATGCGTTGAAGCATACCTCGGCGCAAATTCTTCACGTGACGCCGTTCAACAGTTTCCCGAGCGGTATCACGGCCGATATTTCCAAAAAGAAGGAATACCTGCGCTGGGCGAAGAAGCGCGGCGGGGTTTTGATCGAGGACAATTATGACTCCGAGCTGACGGTTTCGAGAAAGGCGGAGGAGCCGCTCTTTTCCATGGCGGACGGGGTGGACGTCATTTATTTGAACACATTTTCCGGAACCATTGCGCCGTCCATGCGAATCGGCTATATGGTGCTTCCGGAAAGCCTGGTGCAGCTGTTTAATACCCGCCTCGGGTTTTACTCCTGCACGGTGCCGAGCTTTGAGCAGTACGTGCTGGCGGAGCTGCTTCGAAGCGGAGACTTTGAGAGACATATTAACCGCGTAAGGCGGGAAAAGAGGATGAAGATATGATTCGGACAGTCCGATATTCGCCGACCAATACGTACCTGATCGAAGGGCGGGACGGCATGCTTTTGTTTGATACCGGATGGGCGGGCACATTTGACGCGTTCTGTAATGCGATGGGGAAGCTTGGAATTTCCGTGCAGAGCATACGTGCGGTGATGGTGTCGCATTTTCATCCGGACCACATGGGAATCGTTTCCGATATCGCGGCGTGCGGGGCGGAAATCTGGGTGATGGACGTGCAGAAGGATTATGTGCACGCGGCCGACGGGATTTTTATGAAGGACGCGCGGGCCCGATTCGTACCGATTGACGATTCAAAAGTGACGCTTGTACCGATCGGGGAGAGCCGGACGATGCTTTCAAAGTTTGGAATCGACGGCGAAGTACTGCATACCCCCGGGCACAGCGACGACAGCGTCTCCCTGTTTTTAGACAGCGGAGAACTTCTGGTAGGAGATCTGAATCCGCTCTATGAACTGCCGCTTCATAAAGGGACGCTGATCGGCGACAGCTGGGAGAAGCTTCTTAGTAAGAAGCCGAAGAAGGTTTATTACGGGCACGCGAAGGAGGCAACGCTTGCCGAAACCGAGCTGAGGGAAGCCTTGCCGACCGGGGTGGAGACCGCACATGGACGGACAGAGGTCACGCCGGAGCAGAAGGAGACCGCGCCGGAGCAGACGGACTACTATGCGCTTGTGAAACGGATCATGAAGCTGATTGATAAGCGGACGGATCTTGATACGATAGCGAAGAAGACCGGAGCGGACCGGACGCTTGTGGAAGACGTGGCGAGAATGTATCTGACGCATCAGAATGTCGGCGTGCAGGGCATTCTGGACCGGATTGAGATTAAGAACCGGTGAGGACTGCAGGACCTTCGCCGGATTGCGAAGAAACCGATGTAGGGATAATGCATGACCTCATTGTGAAAAATCGATATCTTTTTTTCTTCTTTTCATATTGACAATCACTGAAAATCTTGTATAATACAATTAAACATATGAACAATCATTCATATGTTAATGCAAAAAGCACTTCCCGGAAGGGAGAGAAGTGCGGAACAGGAAAGAATATGAAAAAGAGTTATAAGATTGAAGTGGATTGCGCAAACTGCGCGAACAAGATGGAAGAAGCCGCAAAGAAGACCGAAGGGGTAAAGGATGCGGTAGTGAATTTTATGGCGCTCAAGATGAACGTAGAGTTCGAGGAGGGCGTAGATTATAAGGCCGTTATGCAGAACGTTCTTAAGAACTGCAAGAAGGTTGAGGACGACTGCGAAATCTTCCTGTAGGAACGGTTTTAATGTAGGAAATGCAGAAGGACGGTCCTTTACCGGACCGCCCGGATTGGATTTGGTATGAATAAGAAGCAGAAGAAAATGTTATTTCGGATCATCCTTGCGACGGTTCTGCTGATTGCCATCCGGATTGCCTACGGCGTTTTTGAAGATCGGAACATTCCGGAGACGGTCTGGTTTCTGTTGTATCTGGTGCCTTATCTGACGATCGGTTACGACATTCTCAAGAAGGCCGGCAAAGGAATCCTGAACCGGCAGGTTTTCGACGAAAACTTTCTGATGGCGATCGCAACGGTGGGCGCATTTGCCATTGCCCTTGTGGATAAGACCGGGGATTACACCGAGGCCGTTGCCGTAATGCTGTTTTATCAGGTCGGGGAGCTGTTCCAGAGTTACGCGGTTGGCAAGAGCCGCAAGAACATCAGCGCTCTGATGGATATCCGGCCCGATTATGCAAATCTGGAAACGGACGACGGCGTTACGAAAGTGGACCCGGACGAGGTGGAACCCGGCAGCATCATTTTAGTGAAGCCCGGCGAGAAGGTACCGATTGACGGAACGGTTGTGGAAGGCAGAACGACGCTTAACACGAGCGCTTTGACCGGCGAGAGCATTCCAAGGGAAGCGGCGGTCGGCGACGAAGTCATCAGCGGCTGCATCAATATTACGGGCGTGATCCGCGTTAAGACGAGCCGCGAGTTCGGCGAGTCTACGGTTTCCAAGATTCTCGAGCTGGTGGAGAATTCCTCCTCCCGCAAATCAAGATCCGAAAACTTCATCTCGAAATTCGCCAAATACTATACCCCTGCCGTATGCATCGGGGCATTTGCCCTGGCCGTACTGCCTCCGGTGATCCGGCTTATTGCCGGCAGTCCCGCCGAATGGGGCAAATGGATCTACCGTGCCCTTACGTTTTTGGTTATCAGCTGCCCGTGTGCGCTGGTAATCAGTATCCCGCTTACGTTCTTCGCGGGAATCGGCGGCGCGAGCCGTGCCGGAATCCTGATCAAGGGTTCCAACTATCTGGAGCAGCTGTCGAAAACCGGCATCGTTGCGATGGATAAGACCGGAACGATGACGAAGGGTGTGTTCGAAGTGAACGGCATCCACCACGGAACCGTGGAGGATGAGAAGCTTCTTATGTATGCAGCCCATGCGGAATGCTTCTCGACGCACCCGATTGCAAAGAGCATCCGGGACGCTTACCTCAGCGGACGCTTCCGGAAAGAGGATTCCGGGGAAAAGCCTGCGATCCTTACGGAGCGTGTGGCCGATGTGGAAGAGGTCGGCGGAAACGGAATTTCCGCATCGGTGGACGGAAAGAGCATCCTGATCGGCAACGCAAGACTGCTTAACCGGTTCGGTATTGAAGCAATCGAATGCCATCACGTCGGAACGATTGTGCATGTGGCAATCGACGGAGCGTACGCCGGGCACATTCTGATTTCCGATATGGTGAAGCCCACTTCCGCGGAAGCAATTCGAAGAATTCGTGCTGCAGGAGTCCGGAAGACGGTTGTTCTGACCGGCGACGCAGCAAAGGTTGCGGACAGCGTGGCACGGGAACTCGGCATCGACGAGGTTCGTTCGGAACTGCTTCCGGCCGATAAAGTGACCGAAGTGGAAAGCCTGCTTGCCGGCAAACGGAGCGGAGAGACGCTCGTATTTGTCGGAGACGGCATTAATGATGCGCCGGTGCTCTCAAGAGCGGACATCGGCATCGCCATGGGCGCGCTCGGTTCGGACGCGGCAATCGAGGCGGCCGACGTCGTTTTGATGGACGACGACCCCGTGAAGATTTCGAAGGCTATCAGAATCGCGCGCAAATGCATGCGCATTGTCTATGAAAACATCGTATTTGCCATCGGCGTAAAGCTGCTGTGCCTGCTCCTCGGGGCACTCGGAATGGCCAACATGTGGATGGCCATCTTCGCAGACGTCGGTGTTATGGTGCTGGCGGTGCTGAACGCCATCCGGGCATTGTTTGTGAAGAGAATCTGATTGTTTTATCGCATTTAAAGGAGCATTTCCGTCGACCGGCGGGGGTGCTCTTTTTTGCGGCGTCGGGGCCAGTTCAAGGATGTTTGAGGTACCAGGCCTTTGACTTTCGGGGCGGATACGGATATAATGGGGAAGACCGTTTTGCGCAGGCTTGCGATACCGTCGGCGGAAACCCCTTTGGGCGGGGACGACGGGAAACTGCCGGCAGAACGGAATATGAATCGGTGGGAGAAATACGAATGAAAACGGGACTTGTACTGGAAGGCGGCGGAATGCGCGGGCTGTTCTCAACCGGAATACTGGATGTCTGGATGGAGAGGGGCCTGACATTTGACGGAGCGGTCGGCGTGTCGGCCGGCGCCGCATTTGGCTGCAATTATAAATCGGGACAGATCGGGCGGGGAATCCGCTACAACGTAAAATACGCAGGCAACTGGCATTATAAGAGCTTCCGGTCTCTTTTGCTGACCGGCGACATCTTCGGGGCGGATTTCTGCTACCGCAAGCTGCCAAAGGAACTGGACGTTTTCGATGAGGAAGCGTTTCGGAACAATCCAATGGAGTTCTACGCTGTTGCAACTGATGCGGAAAAGGGAATCCCGGTTTACAAGAAACTGGAGAAGGGCGATGATGCCGATATGCAGTTTATCCGCGCTTCGGCTTCGCTTCCGATCGTTTCGCGCGTGGTTCCGTACGGAAAACGCAGACTGTTGGACGGAGGCATTACCGACTCGATTCCTCTTAAGTTCATGGAGGAGAGAGGGTACGAGAGGAACGTCGTAATCCTGACGCAGCCGCAGGGATATGTGAAGGAGGAGACCAATCTCGTTCCGCTTGCGAAGGTGACGCTTCACAAGTATCCGAAGATGATCAACTGCATGGCAAAGCGGCATCTGATGTATAACGAGCAGACGGCATATGTGGAAAAGCGCAGGCAGGACGGCGACGTGTTCGTCTTGGCGCCGGAGGAAGCCCTGCAGATCGCGAACCTCGAAAAGAACGGCGACGAGCTGATGCGTGTCTATAACGCAGGACGCGCGGTGGCCGAAAAGACCTGGGACGCGCTTATGGAGTTTTTGGGGAGATAGAGGACCATAGTGTTTTACATCCCGGCGCTTGTTCGGGCAGGGCTGGAATGCGGCACGACGTTTTTACGGAACGGTTCCGCAATATACGATAATTTGGATAATTCTGGTAAGGCACGAGGCTTTGGCTTCGTGCCTTTTGTCATTTCTTATCCTTTTTCAAATATTTCTGTGAATAAAATGAAAAACAGTCGATTTTTGTTTCAGTTTATGATATAATCATCTAAATTCATTTTTGAGGAGGACCATTATGGGAATGATGGAAAGACCTGCCGTTTCTGTGCTCAGTAACGGCGGAAAGTATTGGGAGCACGAATTCGAGAAGTTTTATCTGAAGGTATATGTGCCGAAGTCGGATATTGACGGAGAGGCACTTAATTATACCTTCCGTGCGCCGCTCCTGCTGGTGTTCGAAGAGTACAAAAAGAGCGCTGAAGAAGCAGTCGCATTTGCCGAAGAGAGCGGCCTTGCGGGAATCGCTTCGGCAGTGGATTCGAGCGTGCTGTTTGTTTACCCGACCTGCGAGAACGGCTGGGCAGGCGCTGACGAGAGCCTGTATGCTTCTTTGATCGCCGAGATTAAGATGAACCCGTTCTATAAGGACGGCCTTGTTGAAATCCAGAATTTCTTCACAAGAGAATTCCAGGGATATTTCGTTCGCGGCGCTATATTCCGCGCTGACATTTACAGCTACGGCGCATCGGCCGACTATGTTGCAAAGTACCTGTTGAAGACGCTTCAGGGCGAGTACCTGTGGGGACCCGGCGAGATTACGCCTGCCATGTGCTCAATGGAGCGCCTGAGCATCGTTCCGAACGTAGAACGCAAGGATATCGGTATTCTTTCCGTTGCGAACAGCGACGAAGTGAACGCCGCATTTGACGGCTGCGAGAATCTGCTTGTGAAGGACCGCGCGGACTACCCGGCGGATTTCAAGGCATTTGTCCGCAAGTTTAAGATGTGGTGTGGGAAGATGGAATATGAGCCGGATTTCGACGCTCTCGGCATGAAGGAAGATCCCGGCATCGTGACCGTTAAGACGAGCCCCGACAATCGCGGCATGTATAAGGACACCGAGACCCACAAGGTCGGCTATTTCGCTTACTACAATAAGGACGCGTTCGACAAGGGACCGGCGCCTTTGATGATCGGTTTCCACGGCGGCGGAGATTCTTCGATGTATCTGACGTTTGTTGCCGGATGGTGGGAAGTATGCCACAAGTACGGCTTCCTGTTCGTTTCGATCGAGAACCATCAGAACGTAACCGCTACCGAGGTCGTTCAGGTTTACGAAGAACTGAAGAAGCGCTACAACATTGATACGAAACGCGTATACGCGAGCGGTTTCTCCATGGGAAGCGGCAAGACCTGGGATATGTTCCAGGAGTACCCGCAGCTGTTCGCCGGACTTGCTCCGCACAGCGCATTGTTCCCGGTAAGAAACAATCCGTTCGGCATGTCCATTGACGATCCCCGCATGAATAAGGATGTCGCGGTTCCGGTATTCTATTCGGGCGGAGAGAAGTCTCACCTTCCGGAGCTTCCGTTCCAGGCCGAGACCGGTCTTGACCGGATCCAGTATCTGGCACAGGTGAATAAGCTTGTGAAAAAGTTCGACGTTGCATTTGCGGATAAGGACAAATGGGCCGATCCCGTTTACGGCGAGGCCGCGGACCGCGTAGAGAAGATTCCGGACGAGAGCCGCGGAAGCATTCTGACCGTTCGCTACTACAACAGCGAAGACGGCGTATGCCGCACCGCACTTGCAAGCATCGACAACCAGATCCACGAGTGCCGCCA
Source organism: uncultured Lachnoclostridium sp. (assembly GCA_946402335.1). Classification (GTDB taxonomy): domain Bacteria; phylum Bacillota; class Clostridia; order Lachnospirales; family Lachnospiraceae; genus ISDg. The sequence goes on along the minus strand of CAMIWE010000081.1, from coordinate 361 downwards.
GCACACCTGCGAGAACGCCTGGAAGTTCCTGTCGCAGTTTACGAGATAAGAGAAATTGCGGGAAAGTTTTGAAGTTATTTTGAGATGTGGAGTGAAAAGCACCGCCCACGCGCCGAAAAGGTCGCGTGGGCGGTACTTTTTTGTTTCAATAGATTTCTTTACTTGCTTTTTACCTGCTTTTTCTTGTTTTTAACTTGCGTTTTCTTTCTTTTTCTTGCGTTTTTAACTGCGCTGTACCGCCCAAAGGAATGAAAAAGGGCGCGGGCGGTGCGAGGAGGTAGGAAAGAGGTGGCTTTCCCTTGGGTCGCACCGCCCAGAAGCAAAAAGCAAGAGTAGGGCGGTGCGGGAAGGCAGGAAAGAG
>CAMIWE010000080.1 GCA_946402335.1 uncultured Lachnoclostridium sp. | reverse complement strand
GGCTCCGAGCAGCCTGAAGCACCGAGCTTCGGATTTGGCTCTGAGCAGTCTGAGAACACGGACTTCGGATTTGGCGCAGAAACGAATGACAATACATTCCCGTATTTCGGTAACACGGACAGCGCGGCTTCCGGGGATGAGCAGACTGAGAATGAGGAAAGCACCGAGGACGCATACGGAACCAATCCTTACGGCTATGAGCAGGTAAGAACGGAACGGGAAGTAATTGAAGACTTCGTGCTTCCGACCTTCCACGGATCCGGATTTGATTCGCCGGAGGAATCGGAAGAAACCATGGAAGACGATTTCTACAAGCCCGGATACAAGATCAAATCTTTCGCCAGGAAGAATACTTCCTGGATGGAGGATGAGGAAGATGATTTCGGTACTCCGGTAGGCCCCGACGGCATGAAGATCGAAGAGCCGAAGGCTCCGGCCGATGAGACACCGGTTGCCCCGATTGCGGAAGAACCTTCTACTTTGATGGATGAGGAACCGGAACTTCCGATGGACGAAGAGCCCGCTCTTCCGATGGATGAGGAACCGGAGCTTCCGATGGACGAAGAGCCTGAGCTCCCGATGGATGAGGAGCCGGACCTTCCGATGGATGCAGAGCCCGCGGCCGATGTGAGCGAGCCCGAACCTGCGGAGGAGGAAAAGCAGGAAGAGGCGGAACAAAAGCCCGCTGAGGAAGCAGCCGAAGAGCCGGAAGAGAAAAAGGAGGACACCGACCGGATCAGCCGTTTACAGCAGAAACTTGCGGAAATCCGCAAGCGGAACGGTGAGAAGTACGGCGGAGACATTTTCATCGGAGACGATGATTTCCAGTAAAACCTGAGTGAATGAAACGGGCCCGGATTTCCGGGCTCGTTTTTTGATGCCGTTTCTATTGTCGCGCAGAATTACTTATGGTATGATTAAGCCGTTCCAGGCAAATCATCAGGGAAACGGAGCAGGAGGTTTTATGCAGACCAATACCGAACAATTCATCAGAACCGAATGGCTGATCGGACAGGAAGGCCTTAGGAAACTGGCGGACAGCCATGTTGCCGTATTCGGACTCGGAGGAGTCGGCGGATACGTTGTTGAGGCACTTGCGCGAGCCGGTGTCGGAGAGCTTTCCCTGATCGATAAGGATGACATCAGTGTGAGTAACCTGAACCGTCAGATTCTTGCCCTTACCAGCACGGTCGGCAAGCCTAAGACAGAGGTTGCGGCAGCACGTGTGGCGGATATCAATCCGGAGATTAAGGTGCACCTGTATCAGAAATTCTTCCTGCCGGAAAATGCGAACGAATTCCCATTTTCCGACTGGGACTATGTCGTCGATGCCATCGATACGGTAACCGCCAAGATCACCCTCGTAGAGCGTTCCAAAGCGACAGGAGTGCCGATCATCTGCTCGATGGGGACCGGCAATAAACTCCATCCCGAAATGTTCGAGATTGCCGATATTTCGAAGACGTCGGTGTGCCCGCTTGCCAAGGTTATGCGACGCGAGCTGAAGGCTCGCGGAATCGCGCATGTGAAGGTGGTGTATTCGAAGGAGACGCCCCTCGACGTCGGACAGCGCACACCGGGAAGCATTTCCTTTGTCCCTCCGGTTGCCGGACTGATCCTCGCAGGAGAAGTGATTAAGGATTTGACTGCTTACGGGATTAACAGAGAAGATTGTGTGGAAAAGGAAAATGGACAATAAGAAAAGTATGTGGAAAAAACTCAAGCCATATTTTGAAATCGAACTGTTGGCACTTGGGTTTATATTCGTCCTGTCGATTATATTATTCAAAACCACAAGGGAAAATGTTTATAATACGGTGGAGGAAAGATATATGAGCCTCTACGGGGCCTGGGGATACAACCCGGATATTTCACGTTTCATGGAAGAGAAGCGGATGCGTGGCAGAACGGAAAGCGGGGCAGGCGCAATTATACTGGGGATGAACAACTACTACAAGGCAGCGCTCGGGCCAGAACAGGTTTTCCGTCGCGACGAGTACAAGCAGGAAACGGAGGATTATAAGGGGTGTGTCCGGGTTAAGGTGCAGGGGAGTCTGACTGATTACACGGACGGACACGAGGAGAATTTTAAACTGGACGGGACTGTGGCATTTCTGTCTTTTGTTATGACAGAACAGACCAAAGAGAATGGAGAACCTGAGACGGCAGTGAAGGAATATGCCTGGGATTTAAGCCGCTACTTATCAAAACCGGAATTTGAAGATCTGGTTTCCCTCGCAACCGATGATGGTGAGATTGATGTTCTGAAACTTTGGGGATATCGGGATGCAGACGGGATTGTTCCGACCGGTGTGAGAGTAAAAGCAGGATCTGGTGATTATCTTCGTGACATTCAATTCGATAATACGACGGAAAATGCAACGCTGCTTTATGAAAAGGACGGAAAGGACAATTCTAAAGCGAACCATGCGGGAATCTATATCTGCAGGCAGGCAGAGGAATGGAAAGAACCGTCTTACGATAGCGAGAATAATTTCAAAACCGTCTTTTCGAAAGAGTATCATTACCGGTACTTTTATAAGACATTGCCGGACGGCAAAGAATCTTCCCTGTACGTGGAGAAAGATGATACGGCCTTAAACAGCGGGAAAACCGAATCCGGAAGTATAATATATGAGGTCCTGGTCGATGTAAATCTTGTTGCAAAGCGAAAAGCAAGCCGCAAGATTCTCCTGCTGGCTTTGTGGATACAGTTGGGAGCTTTTATTTGTATGCTGTATCCTTATACGCGGAAAGGCGAAAATGGTATTTCGAAAGATCCGTCGGAAGTGAGAATAGGACAAATCAGCTGGAGAAACTTCCTTGGGGCGGCATTTGGTGTACATATTTATTCAGCATTAAAGCTCAGCGGTGAATTGGTTCGATCAGGACCGCCTGAAGATCTTTTGATGTTTTATGCGTTCCTGTTCCCGCTTGTTTTCGTGCTTATCATGATCTCTCTCATAGGCTTTCTTCGGGAAGGAAGAAAACATCGCAATACCCAAAACAATTCGACCGAATCATAAAAAAGCAGCCGCTTCCCCGGAAGCGGCTGTTCTCGTAAGTCCCAAATGTTTTAGTTAAAATCCGTATAGATGGTATCCAGGTCCCCGTCACCGGTGGTGTCGGTAAGAACGGTATCAACCTCGCCGTCGCCGGTCGTGTCAAGAAGAACGGTATCGATCTTGCCGTCGCCGGTCGTGTCCATCATGAAGGTGTCAACGTTGCCGTCGCCGGAGCGGTCGGAAACATAAACCGGCTTGTCACTGTCGGACACACCGTCTTTCTCGAAGATGTCTTCGTTGTCCTCACCGTCCTCGAAAACCTGCTCCTTAAAACGCTTCCGGTTAATCAGGCGGATGACTGCGAACAACCCGGCAATTACCGCCACAACCCCACAGATATAACCAATTGTTTTTTTCATGGAAACCCTCCTTTTGCATTTATCACGCCTGTAATGGAAAAATTATACCAAAAGCAGGAGGAAAATGCAACGGATTCCCCTGTAAAAAGGCGAAAAGTCTCGGATTTTCCTTGCGAAAACATCCCGTCGCGGATATAATGGTTTTTGTAGTGTTTATTAATCTATGCGCAGGCATTTAAATTGGAGGGAATATGAAGAATAACAGCGGTGCTTGGGTTGGAATCGGTATCTTTTTATTGGTCGGTATCGCAATGCTGTTTATGGGTATTTCGGACTATACCGGATTAAAGAAAGCAAAAGAAGCGAGCACGCTTCAGGCAAGTGATATTAAAGACGGTCTCATGATCAAGGGTAAGGCGGACCTCGTTCTTGACTATTACTGCTATGAGACTTCGGACGGAAATGAAACTTATCGCTGGTATCTGATTCCGGCGATCAATGATATGACGCTTAAGTATATCGGCGTTAAGGTCAATGCGAAGCTTTTTGATTCCTATGAAGAGGTATATAAGAGCACGGCCGATTACATGGAAGGCAAAGCCGACCGTCTGACGAAGACGATTTCCTATCAGGGAAAGGTTTGCAAGGTAAAGGGCGATGTCGAGAAAAACCTCGGCGTATGGGCCAAGAAAAACGGCGTAACCGAGAATCAGGATGAGATTCTCCTTCCGTATTACATTGAACTGAAAACCACGAAGTCATCCATCACGAGCATCGTGATCGGTGCTGTCAGCCTTGTTCTTGCAGGTCTGATCTTTATTCTTTCCAAGGCCCGTGCAAAGAAGGATAAGCAGACGGAAGAGAATGTGTTTGCCAACATGAAGGTCAATCCCGGCTGGATGAACAATTACGTGATCAACAACGACGAGCTTAGCGCAACGGCAAGCGGAAACGCAGCCGCGCAGGAAACCGTGAATGATACCGTTGAAGCTGTGGAGAGCACGGTTGTTAACGCATACGACACGGCGGCGGATGCTGTGGATGACGCGCTTAAGGGCGCGCAGGATACGATTTCGGAAGCAGTTTCCGCAGCAGAGGATAAGGAAGAAATCGTAGCCGACAAGATTGACGTTCTGTAATCGGAACGGCGAACGAATAGAACAGCAGGAGAAGAACATGTATCGGATTATTTCAAAACAGGAACCCGCAGCCAATATCTTTACGATGGTTGTGGAAGCTCCGCGGGTAGCAAAGAACTGCCTGCCGGGCCAGTTTATTATATTGCGTGTTGATGAGGAAGGCGAACGGATTCCGCTTACCATCTGCGATTATGACCGCACGGCGGGAACGATTACCATTGTATTTCAGATTGTCGGTGCGACAAGTTTAAGACTGTCGGAACTGAACGTCGGGGACGAACTGGCCGATTTCGTCGGACCTCTCGGAAAGCCGTCGGAGTTCTGCGAGACACCGGTTGAGGAATTAAAGAAGAAAAGCATCCTTTTCGTAGCGGGCGGTGTCGGAACGGCACCGGTTTATCCGCAGGTCAAATGGCTTAAGGAACAGGGCGTTCCTTCCGATGTCATCATCGGTGCGAAGAACAAGAGCTTCGTCATCCTCGAAGAGGAGATGAAGGCGGTTGCGGCCAATGTATATGTCACGACCGACGACGGTTCCTACGGCCGCTCAGGAATGGTTACAAAGTGCATTGAGGATCTGATTGCAGAAGGAAAGCACTATGATGTGTGTGTTGCGATCGGACCGATGATCATGATGAAATTCTGCGCCCTGACGACCAAAAAGTACGGTATCAAGACGGTCGTATCCATGAACCCGATCATGGTAGACGGAACCGGCATGTGCGGCGGCTGCAGACTGATGGTCGGCGGCGAAGTCAAATTCGCCTGCGTGGACGGACCGGAGTTTGACGGACATCTCGTTGATTTCGACCAGGCCATGAAACGTTCCGCCCAGTATAAGACGGCGGAAGGACGGGCATATCTGAAAGAACAGGAAGGCAATACGCACCACGGCGGTTGCGGAAACTGCGGAGGTGATAAGTAATGGCAGATCCCATGAAGAAAGTTCCGGTTCGCGAGCAGGACCCGAAGGAGCGCGCGACCAATTTCAAAGAAGTATGTCTCGGATATAACGCAGAGGAAGCCGTTATGGAGGCGCAGCGCTGCCTCAGCTGCAAGAAGCCTCTCTGCGTGCAGGGTTGTCCGGTGAACATCGATATTCCCGGATTTATCTCTTATGTAAAAACCGGTGAGTTTGACAAGGCCTATGCCGTGATCAGCAAGTCCAGTTCCCTCCCGTCCGTATGCGGCCGGGTATGTCCGCAGGAGCGTCAGTGCGAAGGACGATGCATCCGCGGCATCAAGGGCGAGTCGATTGCAATCGGTAAGCTTGAGCGGTTCGTCGGCGATACCGCAAGAGTGGAAGGATGGGCCCCTTCTACAGAAGTAGAATCAAATAATCACAAGGTTGCTGTAATCGGATCAGGACCTGCCGGACTGACCTGTGCAGGGGACCTTGCGAAACTTGGATACAGCGTGACGATATTTGAAGCCCTTCATAAACCGGGCGGCGTACTCGTATACGGTATCCCGGAATTCCGTCTTCCGAAGGACGGCGTGGTGATTCCGGAAATCGAGAATATCAAAAAGCTCGGTGTTAAGATCGAGACCAATGTCATCGTCGGCAAATCGGTCACCATCGACCAGCTAATCAATGATGAAGGCTATGAGGCCGTATTTGTCGGTTCCGGCGCAGGACTTCCGAAATTCATGGGAATTCCGGGCGAACAGGCCAACGGCGTATTTTCCGCCAATGAGTACCTGACGAGAAGCAATTTGATGAAGGCTTACGATACGGAAAGCGATACCCCGATCATGCGTGCGAAATGCGTTGCGGTTGTCGGCGGCGGAAACGTTGCGATGGATGCCGCGAGAACGGCGCTTCGTCTCGGTGCGGAGACCCACATCGTATACCGCAGAAGTGAAGCCGAGCTTCCCGCGAGAGCCGAGGAAGTGCATCATGCAAAAGAGGAAGGCATCATCTTTGATCTTCTGTGCAACCCCGAGGAGATTCTCGTGGACGAGAACGGATGGGTCAGCGGAATCCGCTGCGTACGGATGGAACTCGGCGAGCCGGATGCTTCGGGACGGCGCAGTCCGGTGGAGATTCCCGGGTCGCAGTTTGTGATTGATGTCGACATGGTAATCATGGCGCTCGGGACAAGCCCGAATCCGCTTCTCACAAGCACGACCAAGGGCCTTGAAGTAAACCGCCGCGGCGGACTCATCATTAACGAAGAGTCCTGCATGACGACGAAGGACGGCGTATTTGCCGGCGGCGATGCCGTTACCGGCGCGGCGACCGTTATTCTTGCAATGGGTGCCGGCAAAGCGGCGGCGAAGGGAATTGACGAGTATCTGTCGAAAAAGAATTCATAAAACAGAGGATTGCGGCAACGGTTTTCGTTGCCGCTTTTTTTATTGCAGAGGAGAAGATACTCCCTTTATTGATAAAAATATACTATGTCAATCGCTTCGGAAAATGTGTACAATGAAATCATCATTTAGGATTGGGGTGATCACATTGAAGAAGGAAGCATTGTTCATCGGCGGCACGGGCACGATCAGCATGGCCATCACCGAACTGCTGGCGACGCGGCCCGAGTGGCATCTGACGGTATTGAACCGCGGCTCGAGAAAGGCGGAACTGCCGGAAGGTGTGTCCGAGCTGAATGTTGACATTAACGATGAGGACGCGGTCAGAAAGGCGCTTTCGGGGAAGCATTTTGAAACCGTGTGTGATTTCATCGGATTTGTCCCTGCACAGGTGGAACGCGACTACCGGCTGTTCAAAGGAATTACGAACCAGTATATGTATATCAGTTCGGCTTCCGCTTACAACAAGCTGCCGGCGGACTACCGGATTACGGAAGGCACGACGCTTGCGAATCCGTACTGGGAGTATTCCCGCAACAAGATTGCGTGCGAGGAGTTCTTATTAAAGAAATACCGCGAAGAGGGATACCCGGTTACCATCATCCGTCCGAGCCATACGTACGACAAGCGCGCGGTGCCGCTCGGTGTGCACGGAAGCAAGGGAAGCTATTCCGTTTTGAAACGTATGATGGAAGGCAAGCCGGTCATCATCCACGGCGACGGAACTTCGCTTTGGACGATGACATACAACGAGGATTTTGCGGTCGGATTTGTCGGACTGATGGGGAATCCGCACGCGATCGGCGAGGCGTTCCAGATTACGTGTGACGAGACGCTTACCTGGAACCAGATTTATCAGACAGTGGCGAAGACGCTCGGCGTGACACTGAAGCCCTACTACGTGGCTTCGGAGTTTCTGGCAGCAGCCGGCCCGCAATATGATTTTACGGGCAGTCTGATCGGAGACAAATCCAACTCCGTCGTTTTCGATAACACGAAATTAAAGCGCGCGGTTCCGGAATTTTGTCCGAAGATTCATTTCGAGGAAGGAATCCGCAGGACGATTACCTATGTTCTTGCTCATCCAAAGCTGCAGGTTGAGGACCCCGAGTTCGACGCCTGGACGGACCGCGTGATCGCAGCGCTCGAGGCAGCGAAGAAGAGTGTGTGACACACATGTAACGAACCTGCCCGGACGACCGGGCACGGCAATAAGAATTGTCAGAACTATTTAACCGGCGGGGATGCGCCGCAATAAAGAATTGTCAGAACGTTTTAACCGGCGGGGATGCGTCAGGCACAATATAGATTAGGAAAGGAATCGAAATATGGATAATTTCAGCTTTTACGCACCGACTTATTTTGCATTCGGAAAAGGCGCGGAGAACCGCGCAGGGGAACTTGTTAAGAAATTCGGCGGGACGAAGGTCCTGTTACATTACGGCGGCGGATCGGTGGTCCGTTCCGGCCTTCTGGACCGCGTGAAGAATTCGCTGAAGGCGGAAGGCATCGCATATGCCGAACTCGGCGGCGTAAAGCCCAACCCGAGAAGCGGACTTGTATACGAAGGTATTGAACTTTGCCGTAAGGAAGGCGTGGACTTCATCCTCGCAGTCGGCGGCGGCAGCACGATCGACTCCTCAAAGGCAATCGCGGCAGGTACCGTTTATGACGGTGACTTCTGGGATTTCTATGAAGGAAAGCCGGTTACGAAGGCACTTCCGGTCGGCACGGTTCTGACGATCGCGGCAGCCGGCTCCGAAGGATCTCCGGACTCCGTTATCACGAAGGAAGAGGGCATGTTCAAGCGCGGCGCCAGCGGCCCGGCTTACCGCCCGAAGTTCTCCATCCTGAATCCCGAGCTTACCTGCACGCTTCCCGCGTACCAGACAGCTGCCGGCGCGACCGATATCATTGCGCATCTTTATGAGCGCTACCTGACCAATACGAAGAACGTGCAGACGACCGACCGCATGATCGAAGCTTTGATCATGGCAATGGTGGAGGAGACGCCGAAGGTTATCGCCGATCCGAACAACTATGACGCACGGGCGAATATCATGTGGGCCGGAATGATGGCACACAACAATTCCTGCGGTGTCGGCCGCAGCCAGGACTGGACAAGCCACCAGATCGAGCACGAACTGTCCGCATTGTATGACTGTGCGCACGGTGCCGGTCTTGCGGTTACGATGCCCGCCGTGTTCCGTTATAATATGAAGCACGATCCCGCGCGCTTTGCGCAGATTGCGACGCGTGTATGGGGCGTTCCGATGAACGAGAACGATCTCGAGGGAACCGCACTTGCCGGTATTGATGCATTGCAGAAATTCCTCTGCTCGATCGGTATGCCGAAGAACTTTGCGGAGCTCGGTGCGAAGGAAGAGGATATCGAGTATCTTGCCAACACATGCTGTTACGGTGACGGAAGCGGCAATGGCAAAATCTACGGTTTTACGGTGCTTTCGAAGGAAGATGTGCGTAACATTTTTCGCATGATGGTATAGGAAAACGGCACGAAAGAGCGTGAATTGTAAATTTTGTATTATTGTATACAAAAAAGTATTGCAATCGAAAAAAGCATGATATATAATTCTGTCCGTGTGGTACTGCCGCACGGACATTT
>CAMIWE010000079.1 GCA_946402335.1 uncultured Lachnoclostridium sp. | reverse complement strand
CCGATGTCTATATGACAATCGACAGCAAGACGTTCAGCCGCTTTATGGGGCAGGTCCGTGCCTCATTTGCCGATCTGATGGAGCCCGTCAAATGGTTCGGTGTCGCGATGTTCGTGCTGATGGTATATTTGCTCGCAAAGCAGATTATCGAGCGCAATCAGGTCAGCATTTCGATGACGAAGATCCTCGGCTTTACGGGAGGCGAAATCGGCGGACTGTATATCGTGTCGACAACGTTTGTCGTTGTGTTCGGCCTGTTGCTTGCGATTCCTTCGGTTCATGCACTTCTACGGCTGATTTTTGACAAATACCTTTATAAGCGCATGACCGGGTATTTCCCGTACTGCATCAGCAATGACTGCTACGTGAAGATGGTAATCGCGGGACTGGTAAGTTACCTGATCGTCGTGGCCCTGCAGATGCTGAAGATCCGCAGGATTCCGAAGAGCGAGGCGTTGAAGACGCTCGAATAGTGCCGCGCGGGGTAATTTTGAGGTTTCAAAACAGGAAAGATAAACTTGACAGAAGCCTTCTTCGACGGATACAATCAACCTTAGTACAACAAGGCGGTATCCGTTGACGGAAGGCTTCTTTTTTGAAGGGGATACGGCCTGCGTTTTCTAAAGCGCGGAGGGGAGAAAAATGTTGAAAGATAAGGACAAGGCTGTCCGGTAATATAAAGTGTTTTCGGCTGTAATACTTTGAATGGAGATAATAAATGCAGGATTTGTATTTGACGCATTATTCTTATCCGGGAACCGACCCGTGGAAGAATATCATGAACCTGCCGGAGGAAGAGGCATTCCGTGTGGCAAAGGAACTTGCCGACGCCCATCCGGATATTACGAGTTTCGGGCGGTTTGCGGATTTTTGCAATTATTATCCGCTGCGGAAACGGGCGGATGCCTTTGTGCGGGAGCAGTTTATAAAACACGGCGGTAAACCGGAACTTCAGCATCCCTACAGTTTCGCGCTCGGGGAAAGCGAATATTTAGACAAATGGTTCGATGGCGGCGAAAAACTGGAACTGCGTCTGGATTCCGTTTCCGGGGAGCAGGTCAGTTTCACCCTCGGCGACAGCTGCGCCGTGATCGGACGGGGCGCGGAGCCGGTGGTTCTTACAAAGGCAATGCTTCTTGCGGGAATTTCGGAGTGCGGTTCCGTGGAAGCATTTTGCAAAGAAAAGCTGAACGGATACGGCTATGTAGAGGTGCAGCTCTGGAAGAAACCGGAATACCGATACTGCCTTTTGGATCTTGACGGAACGCTTACGGATCCCGGAATCGGAATCACGAATTCGGTAATGTATGCGCTTAAAAAGTTTCACATTGAAGTAGCAGACCGGAGCGAATTGTATTTCTTCATCGGGCCGCCCCTTGCAGACTCGTTCCGCACGTTTCTTAGCCGGTACGGGATGGAAGGGCAGGAGGAACAGGCGGTAGCTTATTACCGCGAGTATTTCCGCGATAAGGGTATCTTTGAGAACGAGGTCTATCCTGATATTCCGAACGTCTTGCGTACCCTGAAGGAAAAGGGCGTAACGGTTGCGCTTGCCACTTCGAAGCCGTATGAGTTTGCAGTTCGCATTCTGGAACATTTTCAGCTGGCGCAGTACTTTGATTATTTCGGTGCGGCAACGATGGACGGACGTATCAGCCGCAAGGCCGATGTCATTTCCAACCTGCTTACCGAAATGGGGGCAGTTGACCGCTCCGAAGTTCTGATGGTCGGAGACCGTGATCAGGATATTAACGGCGCTAAATCCAATCATCTGCCCGGCGCGGGCGTGCTCTATGGATACGGAAGTGCGGAGGAACTGAAAACCGCAGGTGCGGACGTGGTCCTTCCTAAGCCCCGGGACCTTGCGGGACTGTTTTAGCCGCCATATAGGGCTTTACAGCAGCGGAAACAAGCGATTATCCCATGCGTGGTAATCCGATATAAAATAACAACGGGAGAAGGAGAAAGCTATGTATGAGAACAACTATGTAACCGGAACGTCAACGGAAGCAATTGAAAGACTGCAGGCGAAACGGAAGGCAGTAACCAAAACAATGTTCCTGATCATCTTCGGAGCATTTTTCCTGATCATTCCGCCAATCGGTCTTGCAATCGTACTTTTCGGCGCGTGGAGAGTCGGAAAGCTCCGGAAAGAAATGAAAGGGCTTTATAAGGACGCATTTGTCCGCGAGCCGTTAATGAATAACTTTGAAAACGTGGTTTATGAGCCGGACGGCGGATTCCTCAGGGAAAATGTGGAAAGTTTCCGCTTGTGCGAGATGGGCGACATTTTCGCGTCCGAGGATTATATCCGTGCGTCTTATGCAGGGGTCCCCTTTGAGGTTGCAGAGGTTAAGGTGGGCAAGGTTACCGGTACGAATGAACACCCTTCCTCCGAAACATATTTTGAAGGCCGGATGATGGTGTTTCATTTTCCGGATAAGCTTGTTTCGTCCGTAGCGGCTTTCAGTAAGAAGTTTAAGCACCGCGCCCTCAGCCGGGATGAAGCGAAACATGAGAAAGTGGAACTTGAGTCGATGCAGTTTAACGATGCGTTCGACGTCTATTCCCAGACGCAGCAGGATGCCTTCTACCTGATTACGCCGCATTTTATGGAACGGCTTATGGTTTTGGCCGGCAAATACGAAAGCATCGGCATGAAAGTAATCGGAAACAGGATCTTCCTCGGGTTTAATGAGCCCGGAAAGAATGTTTTCGACGCAAACATTGAGGTCGGGCAGCTGAATATCGAGCAGGAGATGGCCAAGGTTCAGGCGGAAATCGAGGATATCAAGGTTTTGATTTCCCTCATTCTGAATCTTAAGACCTATGCATAATGTGATTTAGATAGCGGGATCAGCCGAAAGGACTGAGGCCGGAAAGGAATACGATGGAATTCAAAGAAGGCAACGGTTGGAAATGCTGTTTCGATCCGGAAAGGGGACTCTATACGGCACAGATCGGCGGCGGTGTCAACTGCGATCTGTATGAAATCACAAAGGAAATCTATGACCGGGTCGATGCGCCTGACGTGGAGTGGCCGTCAAGGCTGATCTGTGACGGGCGGCACCTGTTTATGTCGGTAGATGACCGCTGCGGTCCGCCGTATACGGTCGTATTTGACCACGATTATGAGAAACTCTGTCCGTGGTCGAGCGCCGTCGTTTCCGGAAGAACCTGGAACGATGACTTTACGGACGCCGTGGTTGAGACCCTTACCTGTGAGGCAAATAACCGGGAACAGAGGCGCGCAAAGAGAGCCGAACGCGAGAAGAATAAAAAGAAAAAACAGTAACATCCGACGCTCACATAATCCGGGCAGTCGGCTTCGGGCATCCGGGACGGTGCCCGGTGAAAACGGAGGAAAGATGATTCGCAACATACGGGATCTTGGCGGGATACGCACCGCTTCCGGACAGACAATAAGAAGCGGGTTTCTGGTTCGTTCCGCAAACCTTTCGGAGGCGGAGGAGAAGGAACTGGAAGGCATTTCCGCCGTCATTGATTTACGGACGAGCCGGGAGCGGGAAGAAGTTCCGGACAGGCTTTTCGGCAGAAACAGCATACCGGTTCCGATCTTTGACGAGGTGCGGTCCGGAATCAGCCATGAACGCCGTGCGGAACGGGAGCGTAAGGGTCCGCCGGACATGGGGACTTTGTATATGTGGATGGTAAAGGAACGTTGGGATTCCTTTGCATGTGCCGTAAAGACGATTATGGAGCACGATTTTTCCACGGGAGCCGTGTTATGGCACTGTACGGAAGGAAAAGACCGTTGCGGCCTGACTACGGCGATTCTATTGGAACTCCTCGGCGTGGAACGAAGCGTCATTATGGCGGATTATCTGAAAACCAATGAGACGAGCATCCCGCGGGCGGAAGGCATTCGGGAACGCGTGCGGCTGGAACGCGGCGACGAGGCTGCGGAAGGAGTGTACCGGGCATTTATCGCAGAACGGTCTTATCTGGAAAGTGCCTGGAATGTGATGGATGAAGATCCGCACTTTTTTGAGAAGCTCGGGATTTCGCAACAGGAGATTGCGCGGTTTAAAGAACTTATTCTTGCATGAAGCAAAGCTGCATGCAATCGGAGAAAGGAGTATGAAAATGGGGTTATTCGGAAAGAATAAAGGGCAGGTTGGACCGGAATTCTACTATTCGGAGAAGGAAATGAGCAAATATGATGCGTTTTTGGAGGAGACCTTCGGAAAATGTGCCAATGTGTTTCATGAGATTGCATCTCCGGATATTCATCTGGATGTATGCATCATAGAGCCGACAGAGCAAAAGCCTTACTATCAACTGATCACGATGGGCGCGGGCGCCTATAAGATGCATGTGCCGGAGGAGTTTAAGAAGAATGAGCTTTCCTATGCGGAATATATCATCTGTCTGCCTGCTGACTGGAATCTTTCGAGCGGGGATATTAATGATTTCTGGCCGGTAAAAGCGCTTAAGGACACGGCCCGGATTCCGATCTGGTGTGATACCTGGCTGGCGTACGGGCACACGGTACAGAGCGATGAGGACGGCTCGCCGTATGCTCCGAATACGGGATTTAACTGCGTTTTACTGGATAGGGCGAAGAACGAAAACGGGGAGGCGATTACTTTTCCGATAGCATCCGGAAAACGGATTAATTTCTATAAACTGATCCCGATTTATCCGGAGGAGATGCAGTATAAGCTTCGTTACAAATCCGAAAAACTGTTTGAACGGTTTGCGGAAAGCGGGATTGATCCCACGGTCGTTGATATCAACAGACCACAGGCCGATCTGTTTCCGATTGATGACGGCGAGAACCATGAATCCAAGATTCTCGATAAGAATCTGGACTGTCCTGCCTGGTCGGGTTACAACCATCTGGCCGTGTTTCTGAGATGGGCATATCAGAAGGGTTTCCTGACGGAACTTGTCCTGAAAAACGAGCCGCTTTTGGAGCCGGCCTTGAACGGACAGGGTGACCTCAGAAAGATTCTTGCAAAGAGCAAATTTATGAAAGGCACGATTCGGCCTTCGTATTTCACAAAAGAAAGCAGGGCATTTGTCTGCTCCTTCTACCAGTTTGGCGACACGGGTTATCCGTGCTGTGTGGATGATGTGGCGGAGGAGTATTTCGGAGACCGGTACTACTGTGAAGAGTTTCAGAATGAAGCGTATCTGTTTGTGCCGTATGATGAGAACTACTACCGGGCCCTTTCCCGTCATATTGACGAAGCGTGGGAAGAGTGGAAGGCTTCGGAACAAGGAAAATGAACCGGGAGGGAAAAGGTATGAACAGACTGAAGATAGCATTTTTCGACGCAAAGGATTACGACCGGGATTCCTTCATGAAGTCCAATGAGAATGAGGAATTCGAGATTACCTATTTTGAGACACGGCTTACCGAGCGGACCTGCCGCCTTGCGGAAGGATACGATGTGGTTTGCGTATTTGTTAATGATGATATCAATAAGACCGTGATTGACGCACTTGTTGAGATGAAGGTGAAGCTGATTGCCCTTCGTTGCGCCGGATATAACAATGTGGACGTCGCATATGCCTATCAGAAGATTCATATTGTCCGTGTGCCCGCATACTCGCCTTATGCGGTGGCCGAGCATGCGATGGCGCTTCTTCTGACCTCTATCCGCCGCATTCACAAGGCGTACATCCGAACGAAGGATTTCAATTTCAGCTTAAACGGGCTGACCGGATTTGACCTTCACGGAAAGACCGTCGGCGTTGTCGGAACCGGTAAGATCGGGCGAATCTTTATCGACATATGCCGCGGCTTCGGAATGCATGTGATTGCTTATGACAAATTCCCCGCGAAGGACAGCGGGATTGAATATGTTACCATCGACGAACTGTGGCAGCGCAGTGACATCATTTCGTTCCATTGTCCGCTGACCGATGAGAACTACCATATGGTTGACGCAGAGACAATTGCCAAAATGAAGAAGGGCGTTGTTCTGATCAACACTTCAAGAGGCGCATTGATTGATTCGGAGGCGCTCGTAGAGGGCATTAAGATGCGTAAGATCGGCGCGGCCTGCCTTGATGTATACGAGGAGGAATCCAATGTATTCTTCCATGACTATTCGAACCATATCGTGGATGACGATATCCTCGCAAGGCTGATTTCCATGCCGAACGTAATCGTGACGTCGCATCAGGCGTTTCTGACCGAGGAGGCACTTAAGAATATTGCCGACACGACGCTTCAGAACGTGGTGGATTTCTTCCGGCAGGAATACTGCCAAAACGAAGTATGCTATAAATGTCCTGCGGTTGACACCTGTAAGCAGCAGCACGAAAAGAAGTGCTTCTGAGGAAGGTACAGGGAAGCGTATACGCAGACGAAGATTTGTGATACGGATTTTGAGAAGGGGGTACTTGTTTTGGGTGAGGTTACACTTTCAAAAGCATTCAGGGATGTTTGCTATGAAATTATGGACGGTTCCTATGAAAGTATCGGGGAACTGGATGCGTTTTCCGATTATCCGCATCAGGTTATGGCGGTGAAGGCTGCCGTAGCATACTTTGACGGGGACTTTGAAACAGGACTTAAGCTCACTGCGGAAATTATGCCTTATTGGGAAGAATGGCATTATTCAAACGTTTGCAATGAGTATATGGCGGCGATGGTATTTGCCGCAAGAGAGACCGGCCGAACAGATTTTGTACAGAGCGTGATTCAAAAGGAGCAGGAGAGACTTCTTCTTGCCGACAGGGAAAAATGTGAGAGCGGTAAGCATCAAAGGTATAATTACTGCGCTCTGATGACGGAATATCTGAACACCGGCCGGATGCCGAAGAGTGAAGAATGCGAATACCGCGTGCCGGACGGCGTAAAGTCCGTTCCGGAAATTATCAAAGAGAAAAAGCTTAAGAACAAGACGGCTGCGGACAAGATTAAGTTATATAATCTGGTTTGCGCAAAAGGCACGCCGGAGGATGCCGTTTTGATCTATGAGGAGATTAACTCCGGAATTCTTTCCGAAATGCAGCATGAGAATGCGATTATCCGTTATCTGTATCTTAAGCAGGAAGAGAAAGCGCTTCAGGCAGTTGAGCGTCTGGCCACGGCAAGGCTCTGGAGTGTTGCTTCTGCGACGCAGGTCCGTCCCATGAACTTCTTCACGCATCCGATGATGCACGGTTTTCTGAGAAACCCGGTAACCCTTGAACGCATTAAAAAAGCCGGCTTTGTCGATAATGGTACGGTGAAACGGAATTGATGCGGACAGCCCCAACCTGGTGCACAGGGAGAGATCAGTGAAAAGGAATTGATTGCATTATTGCAAAAATGGGCAGATGCGTTCCGGGGGATATTATGTGAAACGTATATCGATATCATTGATTCCCTAAGCAAAATGCACCTGAAACGGATTCAATCCCGATATGGCGAATGGTATGCGCTTTTATCAGAGGACGAAGTAAACGAAATGATTCATAAATATCTTGATTTCGAGCAGATGGATGAAGAATTTGAGTGGTTTATACAGTGAAAAGAGCCTGCGTTTCTGTGTAAAGCGGTGGACGGAAGCATAGAACTGTAATACGGAGAGATAGGATCAATATATGGGGAATGCAGAAACAAATCTGCACGGACGGGACCCGAATCCGGTTATAAAACGTTTTATATCGGGGAAGAATTATGGGTATATTCAAAAACAAATTACGTATTCAGCGCTTTGAAAAACAGTTGCGGGATAAGATCAAGTTTGATCCCGAGACGCAGTACGCAGTCATAAGAAGTTCCATCTGCACGGGCGAGAAGGTCGCGGGATTTAAGAACAGGAAAGACGGGCATTTTACGGAAGTAATGCTGATAAAGAATCCCGACGACGAAAAGCGTTTCAAGGAGATATACGGACTGGACACCGTAAAGGTGGAATATTGAAAACATTAACGAGGACTGTGAAATGAGGATTCGTGAATATGAGGAGAAGGACCTCGGACAGATGATAAGCATCTGGAATGAGGTTGTTGAAGACGGGATTGCGTTCCCGCAGGAGGAAGTGCTTGATGCGGCGTCCGGCAAGGAATTCTTTGCATCCCAGAGTTACACCGGCGTTGCGGAAGAGGACGGGCAGATTGCGGGCTTATATATCCTGCATCCGAATAATGTGGGCCGATGCGGACATATCTGTAATGCCAGCTATGCCGTAAGTTCAGCGTGTCGGGGACAGCATATCGGAGAAAAACTGGTGCTTGATTGTCTCACGAAGGCGAAAGAACTCGGCTTCCGCGTGCTGCAGTTCAACGCCGTTGTCGAGAGCAATGTTCATGCAAGGCATCTGTACGAAAGACTCGGTTTTGTGCAGCTAGGAACGATTCCGGGCGGGTTTCGGATGAAGGACGGATATTATGAGAATATCTGTCCATACTATCATACACTTTAAGAAAGAGGTTTTTATGATTCGATTCAGTGAAATTGAATATAAGCGTCCGGATTTTGAGGCGCTTAAGTCTTTGATTACGGAAGCCACGCAAAAGGTGCGTGAGGCGAAGAGCGTTGCGGAAATCCGTGATGCCTGTTTTACGGTCCAGGAAGCGGAGGATGCAGCCGATTCCATGTATACGGTTGCACATATCCGCAATACCATCAATACCGCCGATCCGTTCTATGATGCGGAAATGAAGTGGCT
Organism: uncultured Lachnoclostridium sp.; assembly: GCA_946402335.1. Classification (GTDB taxonomy): domain Bacteria; phylum Bacillota; class Clostridia; order Lachnospirales; family Lachnospiraceae; genus ISDg. Next base: position 843 of record CAMIWE010000079.1, on the reverse strand, counting down.
CCGGGAGGAATCCGCAAAGACGATTCCGCAATATAACGCCTGGCAGAAGGCTTTGGCGGAATCCGCGTTTCGAAAGGAACTGGAGAAGGAGTTCGGCGCCCAGTTCTTCCGGCTGATTGATGCGGAACTGATGACAAGTGATGAGCGGATCGTTCAGGAAGCCATCCGCGAGGGTGAACTTAGACAGGCGTACCAGAAGACGACCGCCGCCGCGACGACGGAATTCCGCGGTGAGCAGTGCAATTTCTACGGACTTTTGAAGCATATGCAGAGCACCGACCGCGCGGAGCGGAAGGAAGCCTTTGAAGCGTGGGCGAAGCTTTATGAGCAGATCAGCGGAGAGCTGGAGGCGCAGTTTGCCGATGCAGTGAAGACCCGGAATACGAAGGCGAAGAAGATGGGATTTGCCTCCTATACCGACATGGCTTACATCGCTCGCCATCGTTTTGATTATACGAAGGAGGATGCGGCGCGGTTCCGTGAGCAGGTCCGCACGATCATCACGCCTGCCGTGGCGGAGATTTACGAAGCACAGCGGAAACATCTCGGTGTCGATAAGCTGCATTTTTACGATGAAAGCCTGAAGTTCCCGGAGGGCAACGCCGTTCCGATCGGAACAGCCGCCGAACTTGTGGAGAAAGCACGGCAAATGTACCGTGCCATGAGCCCGGAAACCGGTGAGTTCTTCGATTTCATGAAGGAATATGAACTGTATGATCTGGAGACGAAACCCGGCAAGCATATGGGCGGATACATGACGCGTATGCCGCTTTTCAAGGCACCGTTCATCTTCAGTAACTTCAACGGCACGGAAGCGGATGTGGACGTGCTGACGCACGAGGC
>CAMIWE010000078.1 GCA_946402335.1 uncultured Lachnoclostridium sp. | reverse complement strand
GCTTATGCCATGGGCTTCTGCAAGCATAATTGAAGGATTGACATTTTAAAATGGGAGAATTATGAACGAATATGTTTTTGGTAACATAACAAACCCTTGTTACACAAAATCCGAATAGAGTGTAACAACCCCGCCTCACATAATCCGAAACAATATGCCCCTCATCCTTCGGCATTCCCGCTGAATCATATTGACACGTGCAACCTGAGGTGGCATTTTCCGTGAAAAATGCACCCCGGGGTTGGTGGAAAGAAAGGCTTATGCATGATACTCTATGCTTGCGACGCGACGCAGACAAGTATGAGTAAAGGAGAAAAACGTATGAGCTTCGGAACAAATCTTCAATATCTCCGCCAGCTGAGCGGCGGCATGACGCAGGAGGCGCTTGCCGAGAAACTGAATGTGAGTCGGCAGACGATTTCAAAGTGGGAGAGCGATGCAGCGAACCCCGAGATGGACAAGGCACTTGAACTATGTAAGGTGTTTAACTGTTCTCTGGATAACCTCTTCCGCGATGAGATGGATAAGCGCAGCACCGCGTACACGAATCTTCGTGTCGAGGAAGTGCCCGGATTCCGTTATGTGGAGCATACGGTTGTAAGTACCGAGCCGGAAAGCGATGCGCTGGAGCGCGTATACAGGATTGCGAAGGAAAATGGGGACGCCGCCCCGAAAGTGATCGGATGGGATTTTCCGAACCTTTCGCAGGAGCAGGTGAATGTGTTTAAAATGCACGGTTACACGGGCGCCTGGATCATTCCGGACGGGATTTCGCCGGAGGGAGTCGAAATCAAGGAGCAGGCAGCGCATAAGTACGCTGCGATTCACATTGACAGACCGTTTGATAATCCGTTCGTCACAATCCCGGGCGCATATCATACCCTGGGGGATTTCATGCGGACCAACGGTCTGAGGCAGGCGGGAGAAGGAGTCATCCCCTGTTTTGAGACAGACGGCGAGAGTATGGATGTGTATATCGCCTGCGAGTAAATGAATGAATAAAAAATGCCTTATGGGAGAGCCGATTGTAGAATCGACTCTTCTTTTTTTACGATTTATCTTGACACTGTTTAGATTGCAACGTATAATCTAAACAGCGTTAAGATGTTGGGAGGCGTCGATATGAAAACAGATACTTATCATCACGGTAATCTAAAAGAGGAATTGATTGAGAAAGGGCTTATGTACATTAACCGGTACGGGACGGAGAGCCTTTCCATGCGAAAACTGGCGGACTCGGTCGGTGTCAGTCCGGCGGCTCCATATGCGCATTTCAAAAACAAGGAAGCGTTTCTGGCTGCCGTAAGAGACTATATCACAGACCGGTTTTACGGGACGCTTCGGGAGACGGCGGACCGCTGCGCGAAGCCGGAACGGATGTTGCTTGAGATGGGGAAAAGTTACGTGCTGTTCTTCTATGAGAACCCTCTGTATTATAGGTTTCTGTTCTCAAGGGACGATATCGAAACGGGAACCTATCCTCCGTTTATGCTGTTTAAATCCATCGCGCAGCAGGCAATCGGGGAGAAGGGAGACAAGGCGGTAATCGCATTGTGGGCTTTGGTCCACGGGCTTGCTTCCATCGTTACAATCAAAGGCGCGGTGGATACGGATCATCTTAGCGTGGAAGTCGAGCGGATTCTCTGCTCGGTAAATGTGTGAGGAGGCGAAAATGACAGGAGTATATCTAAGCGGTACCGGAAATACAAAGCACTGTATTGAAAAGTTTCTCTCGGGGCTTGATGAAGCAGCAGGGTGCGTCCCGATTGAAGGAAAGGAAGCAGTCGAAGCCATTCGTAACAGCGAGGAAATTGTATTGGCGTACCCGACGCAGTTTTCAAACGTTCCGCATATGGTGAAAGACTTTGCCAAAAGAAATGCGGAACTCTGGAAAGGAAAAAGAGTTTTCCTGATTACAACCATGGGGGCATTTTCCGGTGACGGAACGGGATGTCTGGCACGTGTTTTGAAGAAGTATGGCGCCGTGATCCTCGGCGGGATGCAAATCCGTATGCCGGATGCGGTCTGTGACAGTAAAATGCTGAAGAAATCGTTAGAAGAAAATCAGAGAATCATCCGGGAAGCAGACGTGAAAATCGAAAGAACAGTAGCAGCTATCAAAGATAGAGGAAACTACCCGAAAGAAGGGTTAAGCTTCCCGGCTCACCTGGCGGGACTGTTCGGGCAAAGACTTTGGTTCTATGGGAAAACGACCGGCTACAGTAAAAAACTGAAGATCAGCGATTCCTGTGTCGGGTGCGGACTTTGCGCCGCGAACTGCCCGATGGGAAATCTGCGCATCGAAAACGGAAAGGCAGTCAGCCTCGGAACGTGTGCTATGTGCTACCGGTGCATCAGCACCTGTCCGAAACAGGCAATCACACTGCTCGGGAAGAAAGTTTACGAGCAGTGCAGGTATGAGAAATATGTACAGGAGCCGGACATATCTCAGTTTTCCGAGTGACAGGAGGGTTTGTTTTATGGTATAATAAACCAAATAGTCTGTTGGCTAAGAAACTGGGGAAGAGATAATATGCAATATAAACGGAAGGATTCAATATTGTCTATGGTTGAGGTGCCGGATTGCATTACTGCGGAATACTATGATTCTGTAGACATGTTTACGGTTGCGTCTATTTGGCAATTATGCTACAGGGATATTTCCGATCACAAAATCGAAATATCAACAGAGGAAGAACTGTCCGGGTTATGTTTTAATACGGAGACCGTCTTCCCGAAGAACCTGCAGGGACTTGCCGATAAAGTATTGGAGGAAGGCAAAGCTCATCGCTTAAACACTTGCGGGCTGACCGGCAAGGGAGTTAAGGTTGCCGTGATCGACAGACCGTTCAACTCGGATCATGTAGAATTTGCCGGGCGGGTTGAATATATCGAAGTGTATCCGGGCCATCCGCACTATGAAGATCCGGAATTTCACGGGACGGTTTGTGCCGGCTTTTTGAGCGGCGCGACCTGCGGCGTTGCACCGGAGTCGGAGCTGGTTTATTTTGTGATTCCCTGGGAGTCTGATGTTGAGGTTTATTACGAGCATCAGCTGGAGGCACTGAGAAGAATCCTTGCGTATAATCAAACGCACGATTCCCGCATCCGCATTGTAAGCCTGTCCGCTGGTTTTCCCAAAAGCCAGCTGGAACAGAGAAGCGAGCTTGAAAAACAGTTGGCGGAAACGGGGTGTGCTTTGATTGATGCGGTAAACTTCCAACGGAACTTTAAAGGAATCGACTGCGTTACAAGTAACGGAAAGACCTCGTATGAGTTAAACCGGTGGCAGATAGATAATTATGAGATGCATAAGGACAGACCGGGATTCAAGGAGTATTTCAATTCCCTGTGTTTTGTGCCGTCGTCCAGAAGAACATCTCCGGGATTTGACTCTGATACGGAATATGTTCACTGGAGCAAGGGCGTCTCGGAAAGCTGGACCATCCCGCAGGTGGCAGGTGCTTATGCGTGTGCTCTGCAGGTTAATCCGGATTTACGATATGAGGAGTTTATCAGTAAGAGCAAACAATGCCAAAGGAAAGACGGCTTTATCATTTTTGATCTGAAAACGATTCTTGAATGAGCGTGGGCCATGAGAACGAAATGATAAGATTTAAAAACCCAATAGAGAATATCAGCGAATACCAATCGGGGCCACTCCCGAAAAATGCAATAAGAATTGAAACGCCCAGTACGATAGAAGAGTTGATGAAAAAAGCAACTCCGATTGCCGTTATCCTGTGCGTGAGTTTGTTTGCTGCAATGCTCGTAAAGAACATCTATTGCCGGGAAATGGTAATAGCACCGTTTATGATTCCGGTTGGCTTTTTTATTGGCTTTTGCCTGCTCATTGTGCATGAATGGCTGCACGCAATTGTTTATCCAAGGGATGCGAAGGTTACAATCGGAAGGATGCGCGGGAAGATTACATTTGTTGCGTTGGCATCATATCCTTTGACAAGGCGGAGGTTTGTGTTGATGTCGCTTCTTCCTTTCGTTCTCGGGCTTCTTCCGTTAGGATTGTTTATTCTGGGAAAGCCGGAATGGAGGATTTTTAACGGCTTGATGTTCGGTATGGCAGGTATAGGAATGGTGTCGCCGTTCCCGGATGTCTATAACGTATTGACAGTCCTTCGAAAAGCGGAGAGAACAGATTACATCATGTTTTGTCAAGACGATTTGTTCAGGGTTCCGTCGGAAGAAAAGAGTTAGGGCTTGTTGCAGAAAATGAAAGTTTTATGCTTTAACATAAGCAAGTAAATTTGAATTAATACATATTGAGGTGATGAGTAATGGGCATACTGGGAAAACTCTTTGGAGAGAAAGATAACTGCAATTCTGATCAGAATTCTCTTGGAGGTTCATATCAGGTAGAGGATACATTCAAGCTAAATATCCCAAAAGATCTGGTTGTAGTAGGTCAGATAAAGGGAACTGTCAGGACCGGTGACAAGGTCTATGTCGAAGGCTCTGGTGAAGATGTTTTGATATTAGTTAAGGAACTAAATATATTTAGAACCAAAGTAAAGTCTGCGACGGACACTGCAGTTGCCCTGTACCTTGAGAACGGTGCTGAATACGGTATCTCAAAAGGAACTATCCTGCATATAAAAGTTTAAATTTGAATTCCTCGGATAAAGAATGAGCATGGGAGGTGTGGAGGATGGCAGATGTAAAGCAGGTTTTGAAGAGCCTGAAAACAAAGGCGGCCCAAAATCGGAAAAAGGTGATCGGCGTTACTGCAGCAGTGTTGATAGTGCTGTTTTTGGGCTTTCGAAACGGGGGCTTTTTCCGGGCCAAAGAGACGGTTATCCCAGATGTCAGAGGGATGACGTATGCGGATGCAGTAGAAACGATTGAAAAAGAACTAAATAAGATTGGCGTCAAACACATTGAACTTCATATGATTTGGACTGACGCGGGTCGGGGATATGAGAACGTGGTTGCCTCACAGAACCCGGCAGCAGGCACAGTCGTGCACAAAGGGGACAGTGTCGTAGGCTATCTGGCCATCGGAGAGCCCTACTATAGTCACGAGCGTGTGATTCACTATGACATAGAGGAAGACCTTCGGCGATACTTTACGGAAATGCCGAGAACCGCTCGCTCCGAGAGTACTGTAGTAATCCGAACCAAAGTTCTGATGGATGCAGACATCCGTGTGTATGTAAAACGGAGTGTTGGAGAGCGTGATGAAGTCCCGAAAACTCACAGCGACAGTGATTACTGGGAGTACTCCTTCCCAATGCCGATGGATGATGTCACCGTGACGGCCGAGTGGGTTACAAAGCAGGAGACGGAAGTGGGCGAAAGTTGAGTATTAGTCTAGCTGTGTTGGGCAATTATATCGCAATTTTCCTGCCTAAGCTTTATGCTCTAACATAACAAACCCTTGTTACACAAAAACCCGAATTATGTTGACGATGGAAGAGGGATAAGCCTTATTTCACATAAAAGTTAAAAGGAGTGTGCGGTATGTCAACAGTTACTGATCTTAACATGATTGATTCGTATGTCGCGAATGCGGAGCAGAAGTATCTGGAAATGCAGATCATCGATGACCTGGAATGGAATTGCGCGGTGCGTGTTCAGCACGCGACGACCCTTCAAAACAAGATTAATGCCTATCTGGATGCGTACGAGGGTGAGTGGGGGAAGCAATATGAGGGATATTCCCTGACAATCTTCGTTGCTTTGCGGTTTTCCATCAGTCGGTACGGAATTGATTTTCTGGAACGTGTCAAAGAACAGCTGAAGGATGTCTGCGTAATCGCATGGGGGCATAGCTCGGAGTACTTCGAGACGGATTGGCATTTGCCGGAGGGGTATCAATACGATGACGGCTTCTGCGATGATTATGTGTTTAACCTTGCGAAGGTTTACCCGCGCATCCGTAAGAACTGGGCCAAAAAGCCGGACAGGGATGCCACCATTCTCCCGCCGGAACTGAACGGAGGGCAGGACATTTTGCCCGATATGTTGGCAACCCGTATCTATGACAGCTTTATTCTTTGCTATGTTGAGGATCTCGGGAACGTGCTCGGCTATCTTCGGACAACGAATATCCCGGATGATGTGACACCCGAGATGGTTCAGAAAGCAGCATTTGAGAATCTGATTCGTGACGTTCAATACCGAATCTGTCAGACGAACATGCCTGATGTTTATGCGATTGCCTGCGGCGGGGATTTTGAGGCGGAGTCGATACTCTTCCCCGGCCTCTGGAGTTCTATCGCCAATCAGAACGGAAGCAACATCGTCATTGCGATACCGGCGAAGGACCTTGTTTTCTTCGCGGCAGAGAATGATAAGAAAGCTGTAAAGAGAATGCTTCACCTGGCGTCAGACGCATTTAATACAACCAGGCACTCACCGCAGATCAGAAATCTTTTCTGCCGCGATGTATTCCGTTATAGCATTGCGACAAATGTTATAGAGATCAGTACGAAGCATTATCTTGCGTTCTGCTAGCATTGCAACGGTTTTTAACATAATTGTCAGCGGGCGTTGACAGATTGCCAGGCATGGTTGGTAGAGCTTTTTACGGGCCTCCTTTATGATTGATACATAAAAACAATCCTAAGGAGGAAACATCAATGAAAACACATGTTATCAATTTGTTGCCCTTTAATAACAGAACGGAAATGTCGGGAACGGAGTATGTAATTAAAAAAGTTCTCGCATTTGTCCTGATATTCTTCGTGGCAGGAGTTTTAGGAGAGGCTGTTGTAATCGGATTATATACGGGAATGGGTTATGATCCGCTTCATGGAGTAATGCCTGAGGGGCAGATTGCCGGCCTGATTCCTTATTACGGATATATTCTGTTTACTATAATAGCGTTACTGTATTGCAGACTTATCGAGAAGCGCAGCATGCAGGATGTCGGACTTACGAAGCGGGGGACGGATTCTCTGCTTGGAGCCCTGATTGCCGTAGCAATGCTTGTACTTGTTGTGGCCATCTGCTTAGTAACAGGTTCCGTTTCCTTTTTGGGAATAAACCGGGACGTGAGCATGAAAGGATTGCTGTTATGGGGGTTGGCCTTCATCATTCAGGGCTCTGAGGAAGAGATTCTTTGCAGGGGCTTTTTGATGAATACCCTGAAAAAGAAGATATCTCTTCCGATGGCTGTATTCATCAGCTCGACGGCATTTGTTGTTCCGCACCTGATCATGACTCCTATTCTGGATTCGGGACTTTTATATGCATTGATCGGCATCGTAAATCTATATCTCATTTCTGTTCTGTTTTCCGTAATTGTTTTATGGCGTGGGAACATATGGATTTCCTGCGGGCTCCATGCAGCATGGAATTATGTTTTGAACATAATCTTAGGACTTACGGTATCGGGAAATGATGCAAAGATGGATGGAGTGTTTCTGATCAGAATCAACAGGCTTAACATTTTCAACGGGTCAAAATATGGATTTGAGGCAGGAATTGCGACGACGGTTATAACCATAATTACGATTTGCGTTATTCTTTATAAATGGAAAGGCAGGAACGATAATAATGGAATTCAATAATAAACTGTATGAACTTCGTAAGCAAAAGGGATTTTCGCAGGAAGAACTCGCAAATCGTTTGAACGTCTCCCGCCAGACGGTTTCCAAATGGGAGGTCGGAGAATCTTCACCGGACATGGAAAAGCTTGTTGCGATCAGTGAGCTTTTTGACATCTCGCTGGATGAACTTGTACTTGATAAAGCCGTAAAAAAAGACGAGGCTTCGGAACAGACAGTAAAATCTGATTTGTATAGTGATATTAAAGAGCATGTATTAACGGAAGATAACAAGAAAAAAGCAAAAAAAGGGCTTAAGATAGCAGGCATAGTGCTGGGAGCACTGTTGCTGATCGATCTGATCTCGATGATCGTATACTTTGTTTTCTTCGGGATGCCGCAATAGGGCGTATGAAGACTGACAGAAAAGCATAGTAAAGAACTTGATGAATAGATAATGAAGTTAAAAGCTAAATGCAACAACTATTTTCGGGAAAATGATTCCTGCAAAGGATGGGGGATATGAGAGAATGAAAGCAGTCAATTTCAGGAAAGCAACATTGGATGATTGTCGTAATCTTTCCAAATTGAAGCGTGATGTATGGATTACCACCTATACCGGGATTTACCCGCAGGAGAAGTTAGACGGCTATGATGTGGACAAGAATGAGAGCATTTTCCGATCCTTTGTCGAAAGGCCGGACATAGAGCTCTTTATAGCTGAGAAAAATGGGGAAGCAATCGGGCTGATGACCGTCGGTAAACCATATAAACTATCTGATGAATATGATCAGGAAGTGGCGCTTTTGTACATAAGAAAGGATTATCAACGGCAGGGAATTGGACGGGCGTTCCTCGAAATTGCAAGTAAGGAAGTCCAAAGTAAAGGATTTGAACGGTTTGTTTTGTCAGTAAATGAGCAAAATGAAAATGCGATTGCTTTCTATGAGGCAATGGGCGGAACAACCGTATGTCAGGATGGCGGTCAGAGAAGAATAGTATTCTTGGTTAGCAAAGAAGGGAAAACTTTATGAGCAGAGCGTTATTCCTCAGTTGTGAAATATGGAGATCTGCAAACAAGGTATCGGAAATAATAAGAGTGAGGGCTGCCAAGGGCATATTTTCTGGGAGGAATAATGGACATTAGAGATTTTTGCTATGCCGAAAGGTTTACTGATGAAAACTACGCGTTGTTTTCCGAAGAAGAATTAGCGGAATTAGAGGTACTATCTGCGGAGGAAACTAGTGGGATATGGTACAGTTATTGTGATAAGAAAGAGTTAACTCGAAGTTTGTTCGTTATCAAAATCGTTTCTCATACGTTACCGATATTGACGGTAGACTGTGGTTGGGGCGATGAGAAAGGCGAAGATGATACAAGACAATTGTTGAAAAGAACACTGCGTGAGCATTTAGATGGGAAAATCAATATATGCTATGACAGCGAAACAGCGCTCCGGGTTCCTGTATGGTTGTTCTGCAAAAGATGGTCTGACTTCTGTTACGCATATGATTATTATGTCTTATTGGATTTAGGCGAAAGAGCCCTTTTGTACTACGATGAAGACATGATGTATTTCCTTGAAAAGAGGAAAGGAATAAAGAAGCTGATACTTTCGGATGTGGGAGCAAAGATAGCACTAAATGAAATTGATTCATTCGAGAAGTATATCGGACTAACCTTACCTGATGACTATAAGCATTTCATAATGGAAACGAATGGTGGGGTTTCCGTTGATAAACTGGTTTTCGGATACAATAGTGTTATTACACTTAGAGTGACAGTTTCACGTTTTAGACAGTTATTTTCGTTTGGCAATGGAAAAGATGAAAATGATGTCAGAAATATCTATGAATCTTTGGTTAAGAATCGCCAGATTCCGTCTTATCTGATTCCTGTTGGAGATGATATGGAGGAAAATGTGATTTGCATAAGCCTTGAAAAAGATGATTTCGGAACCATGTATTACTGTAATCTTAACAAAAAGGACAAAGAAACAGGACTTTGCATCGCAAACAGAATAGCAGAAAGTTTTATGGGTTTTATAAGAGCATTAACGGTTGAGACGGAATAATGAAATGGGAACAGAAGAAGCTGTTTATAATGCTTTTCAAGTTTTGAGCGATGGGGGTGTAATTATCGAACCTACCGGGACACAATAGATATCCTGTTGCGAAAGGCGAAGAAAAAGTGGAAGCTGAAGTAGGCATAACGGAGTACATCATTCAACTGAGGAGA
>CAMIWE010000077.1 GCA_946402335.1 uncultured Lachnoclostridium sp. | reverse complement strand
AGTATAAGTCAATCTATACCCAAGAATTATTATAGCATATGATTTCGGAAAGACAAATGTATTATGTGATATATTTTCGTCATTATGCACACGCTTTTGGGGAGTCCGGAATTCTCTCTGTTACCATCTAGTATCCCGCATTAAAAATCGAATCTCCCATCAGGAAGTATTCCTTTACGCTCGCTGCAAAGTTCCGGCTTGCCTCCGAATTCGGGTTATACATACGGAAATACATATAACTGAACCGCGAATTCCGGTCATGCCGGTCCGCGCCGCGCGTGTAATCATGGGCTTGTCCGGAATCGTACACCTCGCCCCAGGTCAGGTCACGCGCAAGGATCTGCTTGGCCGCCTTGTTGGCGCTCACGATGCGTTTCTCGTACCATCCGCCTTTTTCATATGTCTTGTTCACCCAGTTATTATAGGCTTTGGAAAATGCGCACGCCGCATTTCTCGGATAGGTAACCGAGAACTGGTTCGCCGCATAAATCACGTCATACATGGAGGAGCCGGAGTTATACATCCGGTTTTTCACCACCTGCCCGGTACACAGCTGGTCGATAAATACATCGTCCGACTCCGAGAAGATCAAAGCCGTGAGCAGATCCTCCTCGGTGGCATTTCTCGGCACCATCGAGCTCTCCCCCGTCGACAGATAATCGCAGAAACAGTACCCGATTCCGCCGTTATAATCGACACGGTACCAGTTGGCCTCGTTGCACCGTCCGGTCACGCGCACCTTTGTTCCGGTCTCAAACTTCCCGATGATCTTTCCGTTATTGGAGTTCGGCAGGTCACGCACATTTACCGTACTTACAACCGTCATCGTCTTATCCATATCGGTAAATGTGTACGTCTGTGCCGCCGCAGTAGGCGTAGGAGAATTGATCACGGTCTTCGTCGGTTCGGCGGTAGGTGCCTGTGTAGGAACTTGCGTCGGAACCGGCGTAGGGGTCGGAGCAGTTGTCGGCGTCGGCTTCGGTGTCGGCTTCGGCGTTGGCGACGGTGTCGGTTTCGGAGTCGGTGAAAAGGTCGGAGCCGGTGTCGGGGTCGGTGTCGACGGAACGGTCGGCGTTGCCGTCGGTTCTTCGCTCGGCGTTACAACCGGGGAAGGTTCTTCGGTCGGGGTTGGCTCTTCGGTCGGATTTGCTTCCTGCGTCGGATCAGAGGTCGGTCCGGCTGTCGGCTCTTCCGTTACAATTCGGGCAAGTTCCTGCGTCGGCCCGGTAACGGAGCCGGTATCCGGCTGCTGCGTCGCCTCAGAAGATATCTGCTCTTTTCCGGGGTCTTTTTTCAGGCGTGAGAGCAGAATTGTCCCGAAGCAATAGACGGCAACCATCCCCGCAAGGATGGTCAGCACCAGCATCGTTTTAAATTCTTTCTTCGTCATGTCCGCCTGCCTTATTCTCCTGGAAAATCTGAGTGTACTATACCATATTTCCCATTTGTGGTCAATGAAACAGAAAAGACGCCGGGGCCAACCGCTCCGGCGTCGTGTAATCAATAATATTATCTCGCGGTGCAGATACCCGCGTATCATGTATCGCATTTTAAGGGAACCGACACGATTCCGCCGATATCCTTATCACTCCTTCGGAAGCTCGGAAGTGCAGTGCGGGCAACGGGTTGCCTCAATGTTGATCTCGCTCTTACAGAACGGGCACTTCTTCGTGGTAGGAGCTGCCGGAGCCTCTTCCTTCTTGGCAAGGCTCTGTGCCTTATTGAATGCCTTCACAACGAAGAACAGGCAGAGTGCAACGAGCAGGAAGCTGATGATTGCGGAAATGAAAGCGCCGTAACCGAGGCAGATGCATCCGGCCTCCTGTGCTTCGGAAAGCGTAGCCGGCAGATTGGCTTCGGTAATACCCTCACCATACTTTAACACGGCAAATGCATTGGTGAAGTCTGCCTTGCCACCGGTCACAAGACCGATCACGGGCATCAGGATGTTGTTAACGAGGGAATTGATGATCGCACTGAAAGCAGCACCGATGATCATACCAACGGCAAGATCGATCATGTTTCCGCGCATGATGAACTTCTTGAATTCCTTAAACATAAAACACTTCTCCTTTCGATGTGTGGGGTCCGTTCAGAAAGCTGCCTTTCGAACCGGCTCCGGATTTAATACTTAAGATCTGGCAAGTCCGGTCAGTCCGGTACGCACCAGTTCCAAAATCTGAAACCCGGAGAAGTCCGCGATAAAACTGTCGACCTTGGCAGGCTCACCCGTCAGACGAAGCATCATCGTTTCGGGCGATACATCCACCACTTTCGCATCGGTTCTTTCCGCAATGGCAAGTGCCTCTTTCCGCTTCTCCGAATCCGCGGTGTTCACTTTCAGCAGGAGCAGTTCGCAGCATACCGAACTGTCCGGAACAAGCTCTTTAACAGAGATAACATCTTCCAGTTTTAACAGCTGTTTTACGATCTGGCTTAAGGTATCCTCCTCACCGCTTGCAACAACCGTCATGCGGCTGATGCTCGGGTCCTCCGTTTCCCCAACGGACAGACTTTCGATGTTGTATCCGCGACGTGAGAAAAGTCCCGAAGTACGGGCCAATACACCGGCCGTATTCTCTACCAGGATCGACAGAACGATCTTCCTCATCAGAGCCTCCAAAAGTAAACTGATCCACCCATAATTGTACACACGACGCCTTTGTATGTCAAGGCGAAGGGCTGTATTTCCGTATAAGAAACCTTTGTTTTCCTGCTATTTCGTAAAGAAGTCCGGATTGGCCGTAAGCTTTTTGACGATTGCCTTCGGAAGCATGCGGTAATGCTTTCCGAGAAGGAATCCGGCGTATTTGGCGGCACACTGCAGACAGAACTCTGCCATGGCGAAATATGCCTGTTCTTTTTTCAGGGCGGAAAGCACGAATTTCACATATTTCATACCTTCCTTCTCCGAAGAAAACCTGCCGAACAGTTCTTTATGACTTGCCTGGTTCACGCCGCTGTCGAAGTTTCTACGGAACGTTTTGGTCACGGAAAATGCGTGTCCGTGCTCCACAACCGCAGCAGCCTCATAGAACACCGCGTACCCGTTCTCAATGGCTTTGCCGGCGAACAGCATGTCCTCGCCGAACAGTACCGGCGCCTCAAAACCGTCCAGGCAGAAGAACCGGTTTCTGTGATACAGGCAGCACACATCCGAGCAGAAGATGGTTTTGATACCAAGCGTTCCGGCCGACTGCTTTGTTTTCTTTAAAGACGAGGCCGGATAATTGAATTGCTGCGTAAGACGGACGATCTTCCCTGCCGCTTTCGGAGCAACCTGGCGCGCATATACGGCGATGATGTCATTGTCCCGCTCCATTGCATCGGCCATGGTCCGAAACAGATTGGCGTCCGCCGGAACCGCGTCGCCGGTGATGCACAAAACATACGGTGCCTGGCAGGCGGCAATTCCCTGATTCCGGGTTGCGCCGTGATCAAACGCTTCCTTCGGAAACGAAGTTACGGCAAGTTCCACCCCGTCGGCATGCGCCTTCGCGCGAAGATTCTCCATGCGAGTGAGAAGTTTCTTCTCCTCCTCTTCCGCTCCGGAAAGGGTCAGCATCACCTGCACTTTTCCGGGCAGTTCGGTCTGCGCAAAGATCCTGCTGATCAGCTGATAGAACCGCTTGTCCGGCCGGTATACCGGAATCACTACATCCAATCGTCCCATTTCTTACTCCTGCTCCGGACCGGCTGCAACACATCCGCTCTGCAAACCGTCACGGGTCTTTTGATAAAATAAGGGCACATGCCGGAACATGTGCCCTTTCAGTCAGTGTTTTGAACCGTCGATTACAGCTCAACCTTACCGGTTACATCGCCGTTTACTACATAGTAAGCTGCGTTGTCCTCAGGCTTAACATAAAGGGTGATTTCCTTGATGGCTGCCTTGTTGTCAGCGGCATAAGCCTTCTTGGCAGCAGCAACGATATCCTCGGTGTTGATTTCCTTGCCTGCGAACTGAAGAATTACAACAGAATCCTTCTTGGCAACAGCCTTCTTAACGGCCTCTGCCTTCTTGGCAACAGCCTTCTTAGCGGGCTCAACTGCCTTGGCAACAGCCTTCTTAGCAGGCTCAACTTTCTTCGCAACAGCCTTCTTAACAGGCTCAGCCTTCTTGGCAACTTCTGCAGTCTTCTCAGCAACTGCCTTCTTAGCGGTGTCAACCTTCTTGGCAACAGCCTTCTTAGCAGGCTCAACTGCCTTGGCAACTTCTGCAACCTTCTCGGTTACAACAGCCTTAACTTCCTCTACTTTCTTCGTAGCCATATCTATTCCTCCGTAAAATCGCTCGGCATAACGCCGTCACATGCTTTTAGTTACAAGAGTAATGATAGCGAAAAAAGTCAGTAAATACAAGGCTTTCCGCACATTTTCTACCTTTTGCCGAAGAAAGCGCGGGCAAAACCCGCTTTCTTTGCAATCTTTGCCAAAAAGTGCAGGGAAAACGTTCCGTTTTTATACTTTTTGTCTATGTTTTTCCCGTTTTTTCTTAAGAAATGCTATAAGCACGATAATACATGCGCAAAGCAGCGCTCCGCTTGTATCGATCAGTACGTCAAGCGGGCGTCCGGCCCGGCCTTCGACAAATGTCTGATGATACTCATCTAATGCGGCAAGACATACGGTAATACACAAGGCTGCCGCCAGCGTTTTACAGTTCCGCACGCTGGTCCACGCATACAATGCCCAAACAAGGAGCAGCATCAGGATTGCGAATTCCGTCATATGCGCGCCTTTTCGAATAACCGTTTCCAGTGTCCGGCATCCCTCTCCTTCCGGATCTCCGCCGAGAACGTTCATAATGGCTTTCGCAATGGCTCCGGAAAGGCTTCCGGATTCCTCTCCGTCCTGCGCGGAGAAACCGAAGATCACGGCATACCAGAGTATAACGGACACCGTCGCAAGGCACCGGTTCATCCATTTTCCGAATGGCATGTGTTTCATTCCTTTTCTCCTTTTGCCAATGATCCCCGGCATCCCCCCCGGTGCGGATTCTATCCCATGCCGAACACTTTGATTATAGTATAGAATCCCCGGACAGGCAAGCGCCTGTAAAAATTTACGCTTGACAGGTTCAAGGCGAAGGCGTATAGTCTAGACAAATGCAGTGACCGGGAACCAGTACGAAACAAGTATTCCCTTACAGCGAGCCGGGCATGGTGAGAGCCGGCATCGAAGACCTTCCGAATTCCTCCCGAGAGCAGCGTGTTGAACAGTTTTTCTAAGTAGGCATCGCCGGTTGCGTCCGTTATCGCGATAGGGCATAAAGATGTGCCCGAATGAGGGTATGCGTTTACGTATACTGAATTGAGGTGGTACCACGGGTTATATGCTCGTCCTCTACTGTTGCAGAGGACGGGCTTTTTTGTTTTCCCGATAGAGTCTTCGTCCTCAGGATAACACCATTCTTTTATCATGGAGGTACTTATGAAACAGGAGAAAATCCACAAGATCTGGAGCCCCGCAATCGAATGCATGGACAGAGCCAAGCTCCGCGAACTCCAAAACGAACGTCTTCGCGCCACGGTTAAGCTTGAGTACGAAAATGTACCGCTCTACCGCAGTAGAATGGACGCCATGGGAGTAAAGCCCGAAGACATTAAGACCGTTGACGACTTAAAGAAACTTCCGTTCACCGAGAAGACCGACCTTCGCGACCAGTTCCCTTACGGACTGCTTGCCGCAAAGCTTACGGACATTGTCCGGATCCAGGGTTCTTCGGGAACGACCGGCAAGCCGATCGTTACCGGCTATACCCAGAATGACATTGATGTCTGGACCGAAATGGTTGCACGTTCGCTGACTGCTGCAGGCGGCGATGCGGACGACGTAATCCAGGTCTGCTACGGCTACGGCCTCTTCACCGGCGGTCTCGGCGCACATTACGGCGCTTCCGCCATCGGCGCAACCGTTATCCCGATGTCTGCCGGCAACACGCAGCGTCAGATGATGATGATGACCGAACTCGGTGCAACGATGCTCTGCTGCACGCCTTCCTATGCGACTTACCTCGGTGAGACCTTAAAGGAAGCAGGTCTTCTTGATAAAGTAAAACTGAAGTCCGGCGTCTTCGGCGCAGAACCCTGGACTGAGGAGATGCGTCAGCACCTTGAGGAACTCTTCGATTTCGATGCCTGTGACATCTACGGTCTGACCGAGATCGGCGGTCCCGGCGTTGCATTTGAATGCCTCGAAAAGACAGGCATGCACGTAAACGAGGACCATGTTATTGCCGAAATCATCGATCCCGAGACCGGCGAGCCTCTTCCGTACGGCCAGAAGGGTGAGCTCGTATTTACCACGATTACCAAGACCGGAATGCCGATGATCCGTTACCGGACGCACGACATCTGCTCCATTGACGCAAAGCCCTGTGCCTGCGGCCGTACCTTCCTTAAGATCAGCCGTCTGACCGGCCGTACCGACGACATGCTTGTCATCCGCGGCGTCAACGTATTCCCGAGCCAGATTGAGACCTGTCTCGTCGGCCTTGAGGGCGTTGCTCCGTTCTATTGCCTGATTGTTGACCGTGTAAACTCCACCGATAAGCTTGAAGTTCAGGTAGAGCTTTCCGACGAAATCTTCACCGACAAGGTCAGCGAGATCGAGGAACTGCGCGGAACGATTGCGGAACGCATCAAGTCCGTTGTCGGCATTGCCGCCAAGATTACGCTTGTTGCACCGAAGTCTCTGCCGCGTTCCGAAGGAAAAGCAAAGCGCGTTATTGACCGCAGAAACCTGACCAATGTATAATAGAGAAAAAGGAGGTATGACAATGTATATCCATCAGATTACCGTATTCCTTGAGAATATGAAAGGAACCTTATCCAAACTGACTTCTCTTCTTGCCGATAAAGGCATTGATATTCTTGCGATGTCCATCGCAGACACTTCCGGCTTCGGCCTGGTACGCTTCATCGTCCGCGAAAAGGATAACGACGAGTGTCTCGCTCTTTTGAAAGCGAACGGCTATGCAGCTCGTAAGAACCATGTGATCTGTGTTCGCGTTCCGAACGAGCCCGGCGGGCTGAACCGCGTTCTGTGCCTGCTTGACGAAGCCGGAATCTCCATCGAGTATCTGTATTCCTTCAACTACAGCGAAGGCAACAATGCTTTGATCATATTCCGTCTCTCCGACCGTGAGCAGGGACTTAAGATTTTCCACGATAACGGAATCTCCGTTTTCACCCAGGAAGAGATCAACTCCATTCAGTAATACTATTCCATTGAAAAAGCCTCTTTGTGTGATGCACAAAGAGGCTTTCTTTATTCTTTTCGTTAAGAGTTCTTCGGTTCTGCGTTCGCAGTTTTCTTCGCACTGTGCTTCTCGCCGAATTTCCGTACCAGGGTGATGGCCGGCCCGAGAAACAGCGCCATCAGGATGATACCGATGATCGGCTTTCCGCCGGCAAGAATTCCCACCAGGATTGCCGCTGCGTCCCAGGCGATACGGAGCACCATCGGAGGGATCTCCGGCCGGTGCTTCCGCACATTTTCCGTAAGAATGATCGGAAGCCCGTCATACGGGGAAACACCCATGTCGGCCGTAATATACACCGCCGCGCTTAAGATAAATCCGGCCAGTGTGACCAGGAATACGGGCCAGCGCCACATCGGCTCCGTGAACACTTTTGCAGGGATGAACTTTCGGAAAAGCCAGCAGAAGAAATCCGCATAATACCCGATCAATATCATGTTGAAGAGCGTCCCGAAACCGATCAGTGACCGTTTCAGAAGAAGCACCAGAAGGATCATGCAGATATTAATGCAAAGCTGCCAGTTCCCGAAGCTCCACCCGATTTTAGCCGCGATTGAACGGTTCATGAATGTGCACGGGTCCGTCCCGAGATCACAGAGGATCAGAAAGGACAGGAAGAACCCCATGCCGAACACGGCGATAAAGCAGCGAATCACTTCTTTTCTTTTCCAGCGAAAACTCATATTACTCCCTAAAAACCGGTGCTCCCTTTTCGGTAAGCACCGGTCTTATTATTCTGTATATTCGTGCGGCCTTCTGCGGCCACATAACGGTTAATTACCGTTTCTTACTCTGCCTTGGCCTTAGCAAGGAGAAGCTCAAGCGCCATATCGTTTTTCATGCAGTACTCGAGGTATTCTCTCGTGTAAGCCGTCTCAAAATCCGCCGCGTTGCTGTACCCGGAGTTCGTCATGTATTTGTTGATGTACTCGTTGTACTTTTCCTCGGTGATCGTGATATTTTCCTGCTTGGCAACTTCCTGAAGGACCATATACTCCTTCACATATCTCGTTGCTTCCTCATCAATCGTCTTCAGGAACTCATCGTAGCTTCCGTAAACCTGCGCCGCATAGTCTTCAATTGCCATGCCGTAGTAGGCTACCATTTCCTTGTAGTACGAGATCATGTCGTTCGCAAAGAACTCAACGTCGTCGTCGGAAATCGTCTTAAACTCGGAATTGTTGATCATCTGGTCGATGACGGACTGGTAATTGTCATCCTCGAAGTTTGCATCCTTCTCTTCCTGAAGTGATGCGCGGAGTGCCTCCCGGTACTCGTCAAGCGTCTTGTAGGTTCCGTCGGAAATCCGGTTGAGGTACTCGTCGTCCGCCTCATCCTTCTCCATGCCGATGTAGTTAAGCGTTACGGTAAATACCACGGTCTTGCCGGCAAGATCCTCGCTGCGGTAATCCTCGGGGAATGTCGCATCAATGTCCACCGTCGTTCCGACCGTCTTACCGATCATGCCGTTCTCGAAATCCGCAATAAAGCTTCCGGAACCGACCGTAAGGTCATAGCCCTGATCCGTGCCTCCGTCAAATGCGACGCCGTCCAGCTTGCCGACATAGTCGATGTTTACGGTATCGCCGCTGGCAACAATCGTACCGTCACGGCTCTCGTCACGGATGTAATTCGGATAATTTGCCAGTGCGTTGGCCATATCCTCTTTAAAAGCTTCCTCAACCTCGGCGTCGGATACCTTTTCCGGCTCCGCCTTCTTCGTAAGCTTGTCGTAGCTTCCGAGTACTACCTCGCCGCCGCATACATGATACATGCTCTCAAGGTCCGGCAAAGGAGTAACCGTAACGGAACCTTCCGCAGTAGGGGTGGCGGTCTCGAATCCGCCTGTCTTCTTGCAGGCAGTCATCGCGAGTACGGCAACGATCACGAGCAGGATTAATCCGATTCTTTTCATTCTTTTCTCCAAGTATGCAGGCAGGGATAAACCGGTTCGTGCCTGCCGCGAATCCGGCGGATCCGGTACCACGCCGGATCCTTCCTTTTGGTTAAGGAAGCACCGGCCGGCTTGGTCGGTGCTTCCGCATTTTTTAACTATCTGACAACTATTACAGACGAGCTACACCGGTGTCGCGTGCTGCCTTTGCAACAGCCTTTGCAACAGCCTGGGCAACGGTCTTGTCAAGTGCGCTCGGGATGATGTAGTCAGCGGAAAGCTTGTCATCGGTAACGAAACCTGCGATTGCCTTAGCAGCTGCAATCTTCATCTCGTCGTTAATGTCCTTGGCGCGAACATCAAGAGCACCGCGGAAGATACCCGGAAAAGCAAGTACGTTGTTGATCTGGTTCGGGAAATCGCTGCGGCCGGTTCCGACTACTGCTGCGCCTGCAGCCTTAGCTTCGTCGGGCATGATCTCGGGAGTCGGGTTAGCCATCGGGAAGAGGATCGGATCCTTTGCCATGCTCTTAACCATAGCAGGGGTTACACAGCCGGGAGCGGATACGCCGATGAATACGTCAGCACCCTTGATAACATCCTCAAGGCTGCCCTTACGCATCTGCTGGTTGGTCATCTCCGCGATGATCTCCTTCTCTGCGTTCAGACCGTCACGGCCCTTGTAGATAGCGCCCTTACGGTCGCACATAACAACGTCCTTAAGACCCATGGAAATAAGGAGCTTGATGATGGCGATACCGGCAGCGCCTGCACCGCTCGTTACAACGCGGA
>CAMIWE010000076.1 GCA_946402335.1 uncultured Lachnoclostridium sp. | reverse complement strand
GAGGTACCGCAAGCTGCAGCGTTGTATTCAGCGATGAGATCATCGGTTCCCCGATCGTTACGAATCCTGACATCCTCGTTGTTATGAACCTTCCTTCTTTGGACAAATACGAATCCGCTGTTGTTCCGGGAGGAAAGATCTTCTACGATTCGACGCTGATCGGCCGTCCGGTTGCAAGAACCGACGTAACGGCTTACGGCGTTCCCGCAACGAAGCTTGCTGCGGACAACGGAATGCCTACTCTTGCAAACATGATCCTTGTAGGAAAGATGATCAAGGAAACCGGTATCATCTCCACCGAGAACATCGACAAGATCATTGACAAGATCGTAAGCGCCCGTCATCAGGACCTCAAGGAACTGAATGCGAAAGCAATCAAGATGGGATTTGACTACGCAGAATAAGATATGACGATCATCCGCTCAGGCAGCTGCAGGGGCGGATGATTTTTGTGAACTTTTAGTAAATGTCATTGACATCCGTGAAGGGTTGTGGTATTCTTTCCTCAAGCACAAAAAAGACGGTCACGGATAACAGGCAGGAACGATCCGGTATTTGTGCATCGTTCCTTTAGAAAAAAGGGAGTGAAAATATGGCAAGCTTAGGAGCAAAAAGAAGAGAAGAACGGTTACAGGCTTTCTTCGCGCCCGATGAGATGATCACCAGGGAACAATACAATCTGGTTCTGTGCGGAACGCTGCTTTACGGTTTGCTGGTGAATGTGATTCTCTGTGCGGTCGTAGGAGATGTGTCCCAGTACATCAATTGGGCCGCATTTATGGTACTTTATTTCATTTGTGCGATTGTGGGTGTTCTGCTTTCCGCAAAATCCTCGAATCCGGTTGTTTCCTTTATCGGATACAATCTGATCGTGGTACCGCTCGGATTGGTCATCTCCACAGCCGTGGAACTTTTCTCGGTGGCGTACGGATCGCAGATCATTGTGCAGGCGTTTTTGATCACGATGTGCATTGTGGCAGCCATGATGGCAGTGGCGGTGTTCAAACCCGAATGGTGTGAAAGCTTCGGTCATCTGCTGTTCCCCTGCCTTCTCGGAATGGTTATTGCAGAACTGATCTGTATGCTTCTACATTACGATCAAAGCATCTTTGCATGGCTCGGGGCAGCGCTGTTCAGCCTTTATATCGCATATGACATTTACCGTTCGCAGCAGTTTGCATGCACGGTGGACAACGCGGTGGACTGTGCCGTGGATATCTATCTGGATATCGCGAATCTGTTCCTGCGCATCCTTCAGATTCTCGGAAAGAGCCGCAGCCGCAACTGACAGACTTACTAAATTAACATACGACACCCGGGCAGAAATGTCCGGGTGTTTTTTCGCGCGGCGTTTGTGGAAAATGCCCCGCAAATATGGTATACTCGGTTAAGAACATTCCTGCGCCACCGGTTGCTTTTATGACCTGTGCAAGGGTGCAGGCAGCGAAGCAGAAAGGGATCTACAGGCATGCTGATTCGGGAAGAAATCAATGGAACGGAAATCGAGTGTGAGACCGGCGAGTATTATTTTTCACCGGGGCGTGTGGACCGCGGAACGCGGTTGATGTTAGAAACCGTTCCGCTTAAGGAAACAGACAAAGTGCTGGACCTCGGGTGCGGCTGGGGCGTGGTCGGAATCTATGCCGCGAAGAAGCTCGGGCCCGGACAGGTCGTCATGTGCGATGTTCTGGAGGAGGCCGTTGCCCTTTCAACAGATAATCTTAAGAGAAACAATCTCGAAGGGGTCAAAGTCATAAAAAGTGACGGACTGAAGGGTGTGGAGGACCGTGACTTCACGTTAATTCTCAGTAACCCGCCGTATCATACCGATTTTGCGGTGGCAAAGGCATTTATCGAGGACGGATTCCGTAAGCTTGCGGTCGGCGGACGCATGGCGCTTGTGACGAAGCGGCTTGACTGGTACCGAAACAAGATGAAAACGGTCTTCGGCGGCGTGAAGGTTTATGAAGTTGAGGATTACTATATCTTCTTAAGCGAGAAGCGGGCGGCACACGTCGTAAAGGAGAAGAAGCCTGCCCGTACCATGTCGAAGAAACTGGAGCGCAAATACGCAAAGAAAACAGCCGGCAGAAAGCCGGAGACATAATAAAACGTCGGGGTTGTGTCACTCCATCGAAGGAGTGATGACCGCGCAAGAAAGAGTAACATCCTGCCGCAGGACTGAGGCGGTATCGGAGGAAACGGGAGAGCAGTATACCGCCCGTGAAACTTCGGCGGCATCGGAGGATAACCATGAATCAGAACAAAGCCTGTTATCATTTGCCCGGATTATTTGAGTTTTATGATCTGTATAAGGCTTTTCTGCCGCTTTTCCGGGAGCATCGCGAATACTTTTACGACTGGTGTGAAATCGGATCGATTTACGGCGCTCCTGCAGACTGTCTATGGGGTGGCGGGCGTGTCGGCTTCGGCGAAGAGCAGCCGGAGCATGTTGCAGCGCTCATGAACGAATACGGCATCAGCGCAAGTCTTACCTTCAGCAATTCGCTGCTTAGAGAGGAGCATCTTGCCGACCGCAGGTGCAACGAACTCTGCGAATTGTTTTCGCATAACGGGACGGCGGAGAACGGTATCATTATCTGTTCGGACCTGCTGCTTGACTATATCCGCACGAAGTATCCGGCGTTTTATTTCGTCTCGTCTACGACAAAGGTACTGACGGATTTCGGGCAGTTTCGGAAGGAGTTAGATCGGGAGGAGTTCCGGTATGTCGTGCCGGATTTCCGGCTGAATAAACAATTCGACAGCCTGCAGGCCCTTTCGGAGAAGCGGAAGCGGAAGGTTGAGTTTTTGTGTAACGAGTGCTGCGCATTTGGCTGCACCGAGAGAAGAAAATGCTACGAGAACGTGAGCCGCAAAAGCCTCGGGGAGACGTGCGGGGATCATATCTGTCCGGCCGCGCAGGACGGGAGAGGTTACCGGTTCTCCGAAGCGATGAACAATCCCGGATTTATCGGCGTGGAAGACATTCAAAACGTTTATATGCCGATGGGATTTTCACAGTTTAAGATTGAAGGACGCAGCCTTGGAAGCGCCGTCGTCCTCGAATTCCTGCTGCACTATATGACGAAGCCGGATTACCAGCTTCGCGTTCGGGAGGAAATCTATCTGGACAGTTCGTTGGATCTGTTTTAATAATACAACCTTATGGAATGAAAAATCCCCGACGGGACAGCCCGCCGGGGATCACTTTTTGGTAAGGAGTCTTGATGTTACAGTCGGAAACATTTCTGGATGGCACGCTGCTCGCCGAGAACAAGCAAAGTCTTGTTCTCGTCTAAAACGGTATCCGGTGTGACGGAAAGCGTCATGTGTCCGCATTCCTTGATCGCCATAATGTTGATGCCGTATTTTTTACGGATGTCGATGTTGCCGATGCTTCGGCCTTCCCATTCCTTCGGTACCGGAACTTCGAAGATTGCATGATCGTCATCCAGCTTGATGTAATCTAAAATGTGGTTGGAAGCATACCGGATGGCAGCCCATTCGGCAATCTGTTTCTCGGGAATGATGACTTCGTCGGCGCCGTTACGGAGCAGGAATTTGGCCTGTACTTCACGGTCCGCGCGGGATACGACCAGTTTGCCGCCGAGTTCTTTTAAAAGCGATGTGGTTTCGAGGGAACTCTGGAAATCGCCGCCGATGGCGACAAAGCATACATCGTAATTGCCGACACCGAGGGAACGGAGAAATGCCTCGTTCGTGCTGTCGCCGATCTGTGCGCCCGTCACGATGGGAAGGATTTCATTGACTCTGCGTTCGTCACGGTCCACGGCCATTACCTCATGCCCGAGATCGTGGAGTTCTTTTGCGAGGAGAGAACCGAAGCGGTTCAAACCGATCAATAGAATGGATTTCATAAAAGGTTCCTTTCTGTCAGCCGACATTTATTTTTTCAACCGGATACTGCGATACTTCGACGCCGCTCGTGCTGATCGCGGCGAAAAGGATTGTGAGTCCGCCCACACGTCCGAGGAACATCAGAAACATCAGAATGAGGTGGGATACAAGTCCGAGGGAAGGTGTCATCCCGAGGGAAAGACCTACCGTACCGACTGCGGAAGCCGTCTCAAACAGACATGTTGTAAGCGGTTCCCCTTCGATCAGACTGATGGTACATGCTGCGGAAAGGGCGAGGAACAGATACATCATGAGAAGCGCTCCGGCCGTCCGGACCGTACCGTCCTCTACGCGGCGTCCGAACATCTCGGCGCTCTTCTTTTTGCGGATTACCGCGGTCATATTTGCAAACAGAACCGCGAGGGTGGTCGTTTTCATACCGCCCGCCGTGGAACCGGGAGATCCGCCGACCAGCATCAGAACGATGAACACGGTGCGCCCGGCGCCTGTGAGCAGTGAGAGGTCAGTTGTGTTAAATCCCGCCGTTCGCGGCGTTACTGCCTGAAACAGGGAAAAACAGATCCGTTCCTTAAGCGGTACGCCCGCATAATCACAAAAGAAGAACAGGATGCCCGGCAGAACGATGAGAATCAGGCTGGTCAAGAGGATGACCTTGCTCTGCATCCGATAACGCTTCAACCGGAATTTGTGGTGACACACATCGTCCCAGGTCAGAAACCCGATGCCGCCGATGATGATCAGAAGGCAGATCGGAATAATGACTCCCGGGTGTCCGCCGAAATAAGTGAGTGAGGAAAATGCGCCGGACCGGCTGCCCATCAGATCAAAGCCGGCGTTGCAGAATGCCGAAACCGAAGTAAACACGGCCATCCAGATTCCGCCTGCGCCGAATTCCTTACAAAACCACGGCAGCAGCAGAAGCGCGCCTGCCAGTTCGGTCAGAAAGGCTATGCGGAATATGAATTTCGTCAGCGGCACGATGTCGCCGAGCTGATGGGCGGAAATGCTGTCCTGCAGCATGCTTCTTTGTAAAAGGCTGATCTTGCGGCCGGAAACGGATGCGATGACTGCCGCAACGGAAATGACGCCGAGACCGCCGAGCTGGATCAGCAGAAGCAATACTCCCTGTCCGAAATAAGACCAGTAGGTCGCCGTATCCTTAACGACCAGGCCGGTAACGCAGACAGCCGAAGTGGAAGTGAACAGCGCATGTTCCGGTGAAGTCCATTGCCTGCTCTGCGCGGAAATCGGAAGCATCAGTAAAAACGCGCCGATCAGAATGGCACCCAGAAAACCGATAATAATGATTCGAAAGGATGAAAGTTTCTCCCCCAGGCGGTGTACTTTCATAAAAGACCTCCGTTTTCATACTGATGTGATTATACCACAGAACCCCGAAATAGTAAACATAATTTCCCTAAAGAATCGGAAAACGCGAAGAAAAATGCCCGTCGGGAGACGTCCTTCCGCGTCGCATCTCCGAAAAGAACCAACAGCCGCTGCGGGTGCAACGGCTGTTGGTTGGTGAGATAAGATGTATTATCGTTTTTATGCAAAGTAGGCAAATACAAGCGCCGTGATGGAGTTCCAGTAGATGGCAATCTCGTTCGTCGAGAAGGAACCGACATCGTCCAAATGGCATCGCATCGGAGCGGTGCCTTCCGGAATGGCTGCTTTCGCAGGCTCGTCATAAACACGCGCGCTCGGGCCGCCGGAAACGAGACCGGGGAACGGGTCCTCCACGTCGTCGCTGGCGGTAGGACGGTTGTGAGGATTGCGGAATGCATGCGCGCCCTGCCCGGTAATGTAGCTCCGGTTTAACGGGTTACGGCCGAGGAGATAGTGCACATTCTCCTCAGCGGCCGAAGCATAGGCCGGATTGCCGGTCAGGAAGGAAGCAACCAGAAGCGTCATCGCACAGTCCATGACAACCATATTACTGCCCCAGACAAATCCCTCTAACGGCATCGCAAGACGGTAGCCGTTCTGCGAACCGATTTCCATAAGCTCATCGGCACGCTTGCGGAATGCATCCGCAAAAATGTGGAAGAGCTCGTCCGGGAAAGTGTCGGAAGGAGCGAACAGAACACTCAGACCGGCCAGACCGCCGACCTGGCCCCAACCGAGAGCCGTTTTGTTAATATCTGTTCCGGCGAGTTTCGTGAGTTCGGCAAGATCGCGGGCATTACCGCTTAGGCGGTATAGTTCCGCGTACATCCACATCCGTTCGTCACGATCGTCCTTATCCCAGTAACCGCCGGTGTAATTTCCGGGAGGATTGCGGAAATCAATCAGGTCCGGATGAGCATATAAAAACTCTCTCGCGGAAAGCGCGGCAGCGCTTAGTCTGGCGGCAAATGCAGCATCGTAACGCCGGTAGATCCGGGATGCGAGTGCCGCCACTGCGGCAAGATCGGCCGTCGCCATGGAGGAAATCGGATAGAGGATCATCTGGTCCGTGTCCTCCTCGGGCATCACGAATCCGGCAAAACGTTCGGTGGTAAGTTTGTGATAGGCGCTTCCGTCGGGCGCCTGCATCTTAAGGAGCCACTCCAGTTCGTAGCGGCATTCGTTTAAGATATCCGGAACCCCGTTGCCGCTCTCGGGAATTACGAGAGTGGGGCATTTGTCGGAAAAGAGTTCGAACGTATATAAAAGGTGAGCGGCGGCAACGGCTCCTGGAGTCGTATACCGTCCGTAATCGCCTGCGTCGTGCCAGCCGCCGGTCATCGGGGGAAGCAGCGCATTGTCGGTATAACGGAGCGTCTTTCCGGTGTGGCAGGCCGCATGATGGTATACGCCTGCATATTTCGCGGTAAGCGCACAGCCGCAGCGCATGAAATAAAACATGTGTACCAGGTCTTCAAACGCCTTGCGGAATACGGTTTCGGAAATCTCGAAAGAATCCGAGCGGAAATAGGTTTCCTGACCGGGTTCGGTCGGCGGATTACAATCGTAGTATTCGATAAAATAAGACCCCGGAGTTTTTATATGGCTGAAATCGAGCCGATGTGCCACATCACCGGAGTAAAAATCCGAAGAACCCAGTATTAATGATAATTCTACCTTTGTAGAATCAGATTCATTCACGAGGGAAAATGTACCCTCAAACGGTCCGATGCCCTCAACAATCGCGACCTTTGCGTCCTCGGGACGATACCCGAGCTGATCTACGTGAATTTTCATCTTTGTAATGTACCTCCTCCAAGAGTCAACTAGAGTATAGCAGACACCGGGCAAAGGATACATAGATTTTCTTATACATATCATAATTATTTTTGGATTATTGTGGAATTGAACGGAAGGATGTGGTATGATACTCATAATAGTATTACTATATCTATGCGGAGGAACGGCATATGATTAAGTCCCAACTTCAGATTCGAAAGGAATCCCTGATACCATGGCTGGCAGGGCTGCTTGCGATCGTGTCAACAACCATACTTTTCCTGGATTGGACCGTTGTGAGCGGAGGGGCAACCAGATTTGAGTTGGACAATTCGCTTAAAAGCGAAGCACTGCTGAAGATTGCCTGGGTCCTTCAGATCCTCGGAATGATTGCCATGCTGGTATGTCTGTTCGCACTGGTCAAGAAGTCGCTGATGCTGATGGCCGTGCCGATCGGGCTGAATGTGCTCGGACTGCTGTTCAGGTCACTTGCAGACGGCAAATACTGGATCGTGCTTGTAATGTTCATATTGACCGGATGGTGCTTCGTGATGGCCGTGGATTCCGGGAAGCCGGTATTCAAAACAGTTACCATCGCCCTTTGCATCACATCCGTTGTTTTGACGGTTCTGCTCTGTATGCCGGGGTTTGTGGAAGGCGTCGGAAAGATCAGTTCCCGGTTCCGTCCGCTTCTGTGTTTTCAGAATGAAACCGCAACCGAGGAAGGTGTTTCGGTAGCGTGGAGCTGGAATGTTTCCTATATTGTTTACATCATTTCGTATATGTCGGTACTGCTTCTGATCCTGTTTGCTTCGACGACACAGTTTGTCGCGGAAACCGGTGACGAGAAGGAAGAAAAGAGCGAAGGCGCCGCGGCAGCATCGGGCGACCCGTTCGAGGCTATGAAAAATCTCTACAAGATGAACAAAGGAGCAGAGGAGCCTGTGAAGAAGACCGAAGAAAAAGCACCTGAGAAGCCGGTATATGAGGAAACCGTCCGGGTAGAACCCGAAGAGGTAGTGAATACCGAAAGCGCAGCTTCTCAGACCGTGGAGGCCGAGCCGGTTTATACGGTTCCGGTGAGCGGATCGAGACTGCAGAAATCCCTGAAGGAAGAAATCGTATATGACCGCGACCAGAAGCTGGAACACAGAAATGTGGTAAGGTCATTTTCCGTAGTCGGAATGGTAATCAGCTTCCTGATGATGGTGGGCGGGGTGCTGTTCGTTACGGATGTGGTAAAGATTCAGTACAACTCCATATGCGGCATCATGCTGATCGCAGTCGGTGTCGGACTGTTCTGCGTATTCGGCAACAACCTGACTTATAAAGAATACTATATGAAGACGATCGTGACGGAGCGTAAGGTCGTTCACGAAGAGAGCAACTGGGAAGAGGTTCTTGCAAATCGTCTTGAGGAAGATGAGAGAAGCATTGCGAGCTTAACCGAAACATATGCCCGCATGACAGATATGTACGCGAAACTGCTTGCATCAACTGCAGAGCTGTCCAACAGCGTGAAGGCGCTTGGCATGAAGGCACAGCAGGAGCTGCCGGTTTCGGATGACACAGAGCGTACGGTTAGTGATGATGTTACCGAGGATAGCGTGGCTGCGGAACACACATTTACCGAAGAAGAGAAGCAGCGTATCGCAGCAGAACTTCGAGCCATCGAAGAGGAAGCGGAAATGCAGCGCGCCGAGGCAGAGCGGCTTGCGAAAGAACAGGCTGACCGCATGAGAGCCGAGGCAGAACGTCTTCAGAGAGAAGAGCAGGAGCGGATCGCAAGAGAGGCTCAGGAGAGACTTGAAAAAGAGGCGGAAGAGCGGCTTGCAAGAGAAGCTCAGGAACGTCTTCAGAGAGAAGAGGAAGAGCGCATCGCAAGAGAGGCCGAGGCCAGAATCGCGAAGGAAGCTGAAGAGCGGATTGCGAGAGAAGCAGAAGCAAGACTTGCCAAGGAAGCAGAGGAAAGACTTGCCAGAGAGACGGAGGATTCCGCAAGAAAGCATCTGACGGCAGCATTCGGCGACGAGTTCGGCGCAGATGAAGTGGCAATGGCATACGAAGCCGCGATGGCAGAGGGCCTGTCCTCGAAGGATATCGCAGACAGCTTCCGGAAGGGCAATGAACCCAAGACCGCTGTGGCACCTGTTGTTGCACCGGTTGAGGAAGTTGTAGAAGAGGCTGCACCGGTTGTTGAAGAGGTTGCTCCGATCGTTGAGGAGAAGATTGAAGAAGTAATCGAAGAGCCCGTAGCAGAAGCTGCCGAAACTGTTGAGGAAGCAGTTGAAGAGATCGCACCGGCTGTTGAAGAGAAGATTGAAGAAGTAATCGAAGAACCCGTAGCGGAAACTGCCGAAACTGTTGAGGAAGCAGTTGAAGAGATCGCACCGGCTGTTGAAGAGAAGATTGAAGAAGTAATCGAAGAACCCGTAGCGGAAGCTGCCAAAACTGTTGAGGAAGCAGTTGAAGAGATTGCACCGGCTGTTGAAGAGAAGATTGAAGAAGTAATCGAAGAACCTGTAGCGGAAGCTGCCGAAACTGTTGAGGAAGCAGTTGAAGAAATCGCTCCTGCGGTTGATGAGATCGCTCCCGCATTTGCCGAAACGGCCGAGGAGATCAAGGATGAGGCTAAGGAAGCAATTCCCGATATGATCGAGCCGATCGAGCCTACTACGGATAACCTTTCCGTACTGGAGCAGATGCAGTCGAACTTCTACAAGCCTTCTTATGAAGAGACACCGGCTTCGAACCAGAGCTGGTTCATGAATGATCTGAACAGCGAAGAGAAGACGGAAAAGGATAACAGTCCTGCATTCAGTTTCTTCGGCGGTTTGGGACTTCGGGATGAGGACAGCGAATCCCAGTCCGGACCGAGCTTCGGATTCGGCTCCGAGCAGCCTGAAGCACCGAGCTTCG
>CAMIWE010000075.1 GCA_946402335.1 uncultured Lachnoclostridium sp. | reverse complement strand
ACCGCCGTTACGGGCTCTCCTACGAGCCGAAGAGCGAGATTCTGGTTACGGTCGGCGGAAGCGAGGCAATCGACCTTGCGATCCGCGCCATGGTATGCCCGGGCGAAGAAGTGATCATTCCCCAGCCGTGCTATGTTTCCTATGAGCCGTGTGTCATTCTGACCCAGGGCGTTCCGGTAACCATCCGGCTTAGGGAAGAGGACGAATTCCGTCTGACCGCGGAGGAACTCCGGGAGGCAATTACCGATAAGACGAAGCTTCTTGTGCTGCCGTTCCCGAACAACCCGACCGGCGCCATCATGACCGAGGAGGACCTTCGGGCAATTGCGGAAATCTGTGTGGAAAAGGACATCGTCGTTCTTTCGGACGAGATTTACAGCGAACTGACCTACGGATATAACCATGTATCGATTGCCACCATGCCCGGCATGCGGGAGCGTACCATCGTGATCAACGGCTTTTCAAAAGGCCATGCGATGACCGGCTGGAGACTCGGTTATGCCTGCGGTCCTGCGGAGATTATAAAGCAGATGACTAAGATCCATCAGTTTGCGATCATGTGCGCGCCGACGATGAGCCAGTATGCGGCAATCGAAGCGATGAAGAACGGAGACGAGGACGTTGCGATGATGCGCGAGTCGTATGACAAGCGCCGCCGTTTCGTGGTACATGAACTGCGCGAGATGGGGTTACCCTGTTTTGAGCCGTACGGTGCATTTTACGTATTCCCGTGCATCCGTGAATTCGGCATGACGAGTGAGGAATTTGCGACTAGACTGCTTTCGGAGCAGAAGGTTGCCATTGTTCCCGGCACGGCGTTCGGAGACTGCGGCGAAGGCTTCCTGCGGATTTCGTATGCATATTCCGTTGAGAACCTGAAGCGCGCCCTGGACCGTCTCAGGGAGTTTATCGAAAAGCTCCGTGCGGAGAAGAATGCGAAGTAGAATGGCGAAACGGCAGGGATCAGCCTGCCCGATGGGAGTTTGTTTTGATTCATATCGTATTGCTTGAGCCGGAGATTCCGGCCAATACCGGAAATATCGGCAGAACCTGTGTGGCGACCGGAACGAAGCTGGATCTGATCGAACCGCTCGGGTTCTCCCTTGATGAGAAGCACTTAAGAAGGGCCGGAATGGACTACTGGAAAGACCTTTCCGTAAGTGTTTACGAAAATTATGAGGACTTCCTTTCGAAGAATCCGGGCGCAAAGGTGTATTATGCGACGACCAAGGCGCATAAAATGTACACCGAAGCCGAATTCGAGCCGGACTGCTTCATCATGTTCGGAAAAGAGAGCGCCGGCATTCCGGAGGAAATCTTAACGCAGCATGAAGCGGAATGCATCCGCATCCCGATGGTAGGTGAAACGAGGTCGTTAAACCTCAGCAACGCGGCGGCAATCGTTTTATACGAGGCGCTGCGA
The DNA here is from genome assembly GCA_946402335.1 of uncultured Lachnoclostridium sp. Taxonomy (GTDB): domain Bacteria; phylum Bacillota; class Clostridia; order Lachnospirales; family Lachnospiraceae; genus ISDg. Next base: position 8,560 of record CAMIWE010000075.1, on the reverse strand, counting down.
CAGAATGATTTTGAAGGCATGAAGCGCACCGGAAGCCTGCACAGGCTTAAGTGGGCTTCGGAAGAACAGGAATAAAGTCCGGGGGAGAAGCCTTCGGGCTTTCGCCGGTGTCTTTGCAGGCGTGACGCCGGTTTCCGCATAGCCTGCAGGTATAGGAAAATATGAATGAAAGAGCACTCGGTACCCTCGAGTTCGACAAAGTCCGCGAGATGCTTGTGCATCACGCCGGGTCGGAACTCGGCCGCAAACGATGCGGCGAGCTGGTACCGGCAGATACGAAAGAAGAAGCAGAAGAACTGCAGCGGGAAACCGCGGACGCCCTGAGCCGGATCTACTCGAAGGGCTCCCTTTCGTTCAGCGGAATTCCGGATATCGGCGATTCCCTGCTCCGCTTAGACCGGGGAGGCTGCCTGCAGATTCCCGAGTTTTTACGGATCGGGTCTTTGCTGACGGCAGTTGCCAGGGCAAAGGATTACGGCTGCTACGGAGTCAGGGGAGAGGACATCCCCGAGGATTCGCTGACGGAACGGTTTGAACTGCTTGAGGAAATGAAATCGGAAGCGCGGGAGATCAACCGCTGCATTTTATCCGAAGAGGAAGTCGCCGATGACGCAAGCCCAGGGCTTAAAAGCGTCCGCAGAAAGATCAAGGCGACCAATGACAAGATCCACGAACGCCTCGGTTCCATTCTGACGTCTGCCTCGCAGGCCGGAATGATCCGCGACGCGCTCATCACGATGCGGGACGGACGGTACTGCCTCCCGTACAAGAGCGAATACAAAAACCAGGTGCAGGGCATGGTGCATGACCAGTCCGCATCCGGCTCGACGGCATTCATCGAGCCGATGGAAATCGTCAAACTGAATAACGAATTAAGAGAACTTGAGATTGCCGAACAGCAGGAAATCGAAAAGGTGCTTGCGGCCCTGAGCGAGATGCTTGCGCCGCATACCGGAGCGCTCCGTTACAACCGGAACGCGGTTACGGAGCTGGATTTCATCTTTGCAAGAGCAGGTCTTGCGAAGGACATGAAGGCGACGAGGCCCGATTTCTCGGACGACCGATCCGTGAAGATCATTCAGGGACGACATCCTTTGATCGACCCGAAGAAGGTTGTGCCGATTGATATTTCCTTCGGACAGACCTATTCGATGGTCGTGATCACCGGTCCGAACACCGGTGGTAAGACCGTTTCCTTGAAAACGGTCGGACTGTTTACTTTGATGGGCCAGGCAGGACTGCATGTTCCGGCCAAATCCGGCACGGTACTCGGCATCTTCCCGGAAGTTTATGCGGATATCGGCGACGAGCAGAGCATCGAGCAGTCGCTTTCCACATTTTCCTCACACATGACCAATACGGTCCGGATTCTTGAATCCGTGCAGGGAGATTCGCTTGTACTGTTCGACGAGCTTGGCGCCGGAACGGATCCGACCGAAGGCGCAGCGCTTGCGATGGCGATTCTCAGTCATCTGCATAAGCGGGACATCCGTACGATGGCTACGACGCATTATGCGGAGCTGAAGGTTTACGCGATGACGACCGAGGGCGTGATCAACGCCAGCTGCGAATTCGATGTGGAATCGCTTCGTCCGACGTACCGGCTGCTTCTCGGAATTCCCGGAAAGAGCAATGCATTTGCCATCTCCAAACGGCTCGGACTTTCGGAACACATCATAAAAGAAGCCGATTCGTTCATCGGAATCCGGGATAAGAGCTTTGAGGATATGATCGCCGAACTCGACCGGACCAGAAAGACGCTCGAAGCGGAGCTTTCCGGAGCACGCGCGGACCGCAGGGAAGCGGCGGCGCAAAGGAGCGAATGGGAGAAGAAGAACAAGGCGATTGAGGAACGGCGTGACAAGCTGATCGCGGATGCAAAGGTGAAGGCGGCCGATATTCTGCAGGAGGCAAAGGATTTTGCCGACGAAACGATCCGCCGGATCAACAAGCTCGGAACGCAGGGTTCGAATATCGCAGAGCTTGAGGCGGAACGCAGAAAGGCAAGAGAGAAGCTTGAAGAGAATACCCCGAAGGAAGCGCAAAAAGCCCGGAAGAAGGGCGGCCACAGCGCTTCGGAGTTCCATATCGGCGATTCCGTTTTGGTGATCAGCATGAACGCAAAGGGAACGGTTCATACCCTCCCGAACGCTAAAGGAGACTGCTTCGTGACGATGGGTATCATGACGACCAAGGTCAACATCTCTGACCTTGCGCTTCTTGACGAGCCGCAGGAGGAAACAAAGAAGAAAACCTATACGCCTTCGGGCGTGGGCGCGAAAGCAATGACGATCAGCCCCGAACTGAACCTGGTCGGAAAGCGTGTGGACGAAGCCATCGCGGAACTGGACAAGTATCTTGATGACGCATTCCTTGCGCATCTGGCGAAGGTTACCGTGATTCACGGCCGCGGAACGGGCGCGGTGCGCCAGGCGGTGCATGACCATTGCCGAAGAACGAAATATGTAAAATCCTATACGATTTCCCCGGATTACGGGTCAACGGAAGTCGTATTCAAAGAGTAATTGGGTTATCGCCTGTTGTGCCCGCGGGATTCAGGCGGGCACGACAGCAAAAAAGCTGTAAAGGAGGAGATTTATGGCGGAAAAGACTAAGATTCTGATTGTGGATGACGACAACAACATCGCGGAACTGATTGCGCTCTATCTGACGAAAGAGTGTTACGACACGCGGATTGTCGGCGACGGGGAAGAAGCGGTAAAGCAGTTTGCGGAATACGGACCGGACCTGGTTCTTTTGGACCTGATGCTTCCGGGTATCGACGGCTACGAAGTATGCCGTCAGATCCGTAAGACTTCCGATACGCCGATCATCATGTTAAGCGCCAAAGGAGAGATTTTCGATAAGGTTCTCGGATTGGAGCTCGGTGCGGATGACTACATGATGAAGCCGTTTGATTCGAAGGAGCTCGTGGCGCGTGTAAAGGCAGTTCTCAGACGTATGCGGCAGGACAATCCGCCGTCGGAGAATCTCCGCGATACGCCGCATCCGGCGGAGCCGCAGGGCGAGTATGTTTCCTATGCGGATCTCGTTATCAACCAGACGAATTACTCGGTAACCTATATGGGGCACAAGCTCGAAATGCCGCCGAAGGAATTTGAGCTTTTGTTCTATCTCGCCTCCCATCCGAACCAGGTATTCACCCGTGAACAGCTGTTAGACCGTATCTGGGGATATGAATACGTGGGGGATACGCGTACGGTTGACGTACACATCAAGAGGCTTCGTGAGAAACTTCATGACCATGAGGAGTGGCGTCTCGGGACCGTATGGGGCATCGGCTATAAGTTTGAACTGAAGAACCAGCTGTAACATTTTCCTGAACAGGGGAGCTTTTCATGAAACACAAGGTTTGGCACAAATACGCCATTGTCTATCTGATCGTTTCGGCAACGATCCTGCTTGTGATCAACCTGATCATCCGGCCGCAGAACCGGAAGTACAACAAGCAGGAACACCGGACGAAGTTGTACAAGGAGTGCGTTATCATCGCGGATGAGTACGTTAAGGAATACCGGCTTGACGGGTTTTCCCTGCGTTCCTTTATGATGCAGATGAATGCGGTAAAGGAGATGCTCAAGGCGGATGTCTGGATCGTCAGCGCGGACGGCATGGTGATCGCGTCGACGGTGGAATCCCCGCGGACGGAGGTTAATATCGCGTCGGAGGTTCCGAAACTTCTCGATTCCGTCTATCTTGATAACGTGAATGTGCCGGGGCTTTCCGACGGCGACGTTATGTGCGCGGTGGAGCCGGTCATGGAAGGTTACCGGATCAAGGGTTATATCGTCCTTGCAGAGCCGATGTCGCAGGTTTTGGAGGAATCGGACAGCTTTATGCTCCGTCTGAATCTCGTATCCGGCGTAAGCCTGCTGCTTCTGTTGCTGGTATTCTTCGTATTTGCCGTATATCACACCAACAACCTGATCAATATCGACAAGACGATCATTGCCTATACGGACGGTGATTTCGGCGCGGAGGCCAAGGTGCGCGGCCGCGACGAATACCGTGACATCGCGCGTTCGGCCCACATGCTTGCCGAGCAGCACGCGAACTTGGTGGATTACCAGAAGAACTTCGTTGCGAACATCAGCCACGACTTCCGTTCGCCGCTGACATCCATTAAGGGATATGCCGCCGCAATGAAGGACGGAACGATTCCGTACGAGATTCAGGGCAAATACCTGAACATCATCTTATTTGAGACCGACCGTCTTTCGAACCTGACGAACGACCTGCTCGATCTGAGTAACTTCGAGAACAAGGGTGTGCGTCTTATCTATGAGAAATTCGATATCGTTAAAATGCTGAAGCAGTCGTCCTCGACGTTTGAAGGAAAATGCTCGCAGAAGAACATGAAGATAAGGCTTGTATTTCCCGAAAACGAGCTGTTTGCCTATGCCGACAAAGGCAAGATCCAGCAGGTTGTCCATAACCTGATCGACAATGCCATCAAATTCAGCAAACCGGACAGTGTCGTAACGGTTGTCGCCGCGGAGAAGCGGGACAAGGTGCTGGTTTCCGTAAAGGATACCGGTATCGGTATCCCGAAGGACGCAATCGGAAAGATCTGGGAGCGGTTTTACAAAACCGACCTTTCGCGAGGCAAGGATAAGAGGGGAACCGGCCTCGGCCTTTCCATTACCAAGCAGATTATCGCGGCACACAACGAGAACATCAAGGTTATCAGTACCGAGGGAGTAGGTACCGAATTTGTCTTCAGTCTGCAAAAAGCGGATAGTTAGGAGGAAGCATGAGTCAGTCAAAAGACCAGTCTAATAACGCCTTAGAGAAGAACAAAAAAGCGGAAACCGAAGAAAACTACGGATTTATCAAAGAGGAACGCGTGCCCCAGCGAAGATGGACGAAGCGCATCCGGGTCCTTCGAACGGTCCTTTTGGTAATCGGCTGCGGCGTGCTGTTCGGCATCATCGCAAGAACCTCCTACGGTATTTCGGACTATGTTATCCGCCGTTTCTTTACGGAGGAAAGAGAGCCGGTAACCATACGGCCGACGCCTTCGACGGAGGTAACCCCCGGCAGTGAGAACCCTCCGGAGGTGGATGTTAAGGCATTTCAGAATTATGAAAAAATAATTATGGGTGTAAAGAAGGCGGCTGAGGGGTTGGACCCGGCGCTGACCACGGTCAGTTATGCAAAGAGCGTTACGGATCCCGTCTTTTCCGACGTTACGGAAAGCATCGTTAATGTCAGCGGTGCCGTGATAGAGGACAACGGAAAGGAATTTCTGATTTACACGTCCTATTCGAAGATGAAAGCCGCCGAATTCGATAAGATTTATGTGACGTTTTACGGCGGCCGCAAAGAGCAGGCCTATGTATTTGCCTCTGCACCGGAGGCCGACATTCTTCTGCTTTCCGTAAACTATAAGGATTTCAGAAGTTACGAGAAGGAAAATATCGGAAAGGTTAACTTGGGCAGCTCCTCGAAAATGGAACCCGGGTCGGCCGTTATCGCAGTCGGTTTTCCGAACGGACGGGAGCCTTCCGTGGACATGGGCATGATTACCGGCAGCTCGCAGAAGGTTTATATTCAGGACAATGCCGTCGAACTGCTTGAGACCAATATTTACGGCGGCCGCGGGGAAAGCGGATTCCTGATCAACACGAGTGGGCAGGTGGTCGGATTTATCACGACGAAGTTCAAGCTTGACCGGGCACGGATTGAGGCCGTCGGAGTCGATAAACTGGTGACTCTGCTTAATTATCTCCTCAACCAGAAGCCTTTCCCGAAATTCGGCGTCATATTCCGTGATATTGAGGAGGACGTCCTGAAAGATCTGTCGCTTCAGAACGGCATCATTATCGACGAGGTGCAGGACGGAAGCGTTGCACAGGTACAGCAGTTCCGCCAGGGTGACATCATTACGGAACTTGACGGAACGCCTGTTACATCCGTCGGGGAATTCTTCATGCTTTTCACGGCATACCAGAAAGGGGACGACATCAAAGTCACCTATTACCGTAACGGCAAGAAGTTTGAAAAGAAATGGAAAGTGAATTATTAAACGGAAGGAAATCGTGAAATGCGATACATCAATGAGTTAAGGGACGGCGAGATGCTTTCGGCGGTATACCTCTGCAAGCAGTGCCAGACGCTGAAAACGAAAACCGGAAAGAGTTATATGGCTCTGACGCTGCAGGACCGGACGGGAACGCTTGAGGCCAAGGTTTGGGATTTCGGCCCCGGCATCGGCAATGTCGAAGCAATGGATTATGTATATACGGAGGGGCAGCTGACGACGTTTCAAAACAATCTGCAGCTGAACGTTCGCCGCCTCTACAAAGCCAATGAAGGCGAGTACGATCCTGCCGATTATATGCCGGTTTCCGGCCGTGACCGTAAGGAAATGCTTGCGGAGCTGAAGCAACAGATCGAAACCGTTAAGCAGCCGCATCTGCGCAGCCTTCTGCAGCTTGTCTTCTCCGACAATGATATCATTTCCAAATTTACCTCTCATTCTGCGGCAAAGGCAATCCACCATGCATTTATCGGAGGGCTTTTGGAGCACACTCTCGGCGTAGCGAAACTCTGCTCACAGATTGCCGGGGATTACCCGCTTCTGAACCGTGACCTGCTGGTGACGGCGGCGATCTTCCATGACATCGGAAAGCTGTTTGAGATTTCATCCTTCCCGGAAAATGACTACACCGACGAGGGCAACCTGCTCGGGCACATTTTCCTCGGAGCGGAGTATATCGGAAAGAAGATCGAAGAGGTGCCGGATTTTCCGCAGAAGCTGGCAGCAGAACTCAGACATTGTATTCTTGCGCATCACGGGGAACTCGAATTCGGTTCGCCGAAGCGCCCTGCCATTGCCGAGGCACTGGTACTCAGCATGGCGGACAACCTGGATGCCAAGATGGAAACCTTGAAAGAATTGTTTGCGGGCAACGAAAATGCCGGCGGAAACTGGCTCGGATACCAGAAGCTGTTTGAAAGCAATATTCGTGCCACATCCAAATAGCCTGTCCGGAACGATCGAAAACAGAGTGCCGCAGGTCCCGCCTGCGGCATTTTTACAATCCTGCCGGGACAACCGGGAACGGAGCTGACGGAATGTTTCAGAAGAACCAGCTGATTGAACTGACAATTGAAGATATTACCGATACCGGAGAAGGAATCGGCCATGCGGACGGCATCACCGTATTCGTAAACCGTGCGATTCCCGGTGACGTCTGCAGGGTGCGCATTTTAAAGGCGAAGAAAACCTATGCGATCGGCAAGGTCGAGGAACTCCTCCGTGCCGCAACCTCCCGCATTGAGCCGGAATGCCCGAAGGCGGCAAGATGCGGCGGCTGCCAGCTCTCCTACATGAGTTATGAGGAACAGCTTCGCTTAAAGCAGAAGAAGGTGCAGGACTGTATCCGGCGCATCGGCGGTTTTACGGATATAGAAGTTTCCCCGATCATCGGCATGAAAGAGCCGAAGGCGTACCGGAACAAAGGTCAGTTTCCGGTCGGAGCCGGCACGGACGGAAAGCCGGTGCTCGGGTTCTATGCCGGAAGGACGCACCGGATCGTACCGACCGACGGCTGCAATATGCTGTGGGCGGGACACGAAGCGATTCTTGCAGCAGTCCGCGAATGGATGGAGGAATGCCGCGTTGCACCATACAATGAGGAAACCGGCAAAGGACTTGTCCGTCACGTTTTGATGCGGAAAGGCTTTGCGACCGGCGAAATCGCGGTCTGCCTTGTCATAAACGGCGAAAAGATTCCTGCAGGCGAACGGCTTTGGGAGAAACTTTCGAAAATCCCCGGCATGGTCGGGCTTTCCCTAAACGTGAACCGCGCGCAGACCAACGTAATCCTCGGCGACCGGCTGATTCCGCTCTTCGGGAACCCGTGCATCACGGACCGGATCGGCGATGTATCCTTTGAAATTTCGCCGATGTCGTTTTATCAGGTAAACCCGGTGCAGACGAAGGTTTTGTACGATACGGCGCTTGCATTTGCCGGACTTACCGGCCGGGAGACGGTCTGGGACCTCTATTGCGGAATCGGGACCATATCGTTGTTCCTTGCGAAGGCAGCGAAGCAGGTATTCGGAATCGAGATTGTGCCCGAAGCCATCGAAAACGCGAAGAAGAATGCTGCGGCCAATGGAATCGCAAACGCCGAATTCCATGTCGGCGCCGCGGAAGAGGTATTTCCGAAGCTGGTATCGGAAAGTGAGCGCTACCGTGCGGATGTGATTGTCGTTGACCCGCCCAGGAAGGGCTGTGAAAAGTCGCTTCTTGAGACGATGCTTGCGATGGCCCCGTCCCGCATTGTTTATGTTTCCTGTGATCCGGCTACGCTTGCAAGAGACCTTCGGATTCTCTCAGACGGCGGCTACCGCCTCGAACGCGTCCAGCCGGTGGACCAGTTTCCGGGTAGTGTTCACGTCGAGACTGTGGTGGGACTACAACGCACAAATACCTGACAATCCTAGTATTTACGCACTTTGTGGAGTTTTTCTCATTCAACAGAATTGATGAAAATCGACGCGAAAAAGAGTTGATCCGAAGAATCAC
>CAMIWE010000074.1 GCA_946402335.1 uncultured Lachnoclostridium sp. | reverse complement strand
ATGGAATTAGCACTGTAGATTCCAGTTTGTCGGGATGAACGTTGGAACATAAAATCGGAATATTGTGTAACAAAAGAGTAATGTCAGGGAGATGAACGGGGATTTCAATCAGGATGGTTTTGAAATGAATTATATTGCGATAACAGATATTAATGCACCGGAGCTGGATGTGTTTGCCAGGATATCCGAGGCACAGCTTTTCCGGTATTATGAGCCTGATGTGGGGATATTCCTAGCGGAGAGCGCCTATGTGGTGGAGCGCGCACTGGAAGCCGGATATGAACCTCTTACGATGCTCCTTGAGACCGGTCGCATTGAGACGGAGGGCAGACCGGTTTTCGAGGCAATTGAGCGGATCTGGGGCAGAGAGAAGCTTGAAACGATTCCGATTTACACGGCGGATCATGCCATCGTAACGCAGCTCACGGGCTACGCAATGGTGCGGGGGCTCTGGATGACGCTTCGAAGAAAACGTGAAATTCCTGTAGAGGAATTCTGTCGGGATAAGAAGCGCGTAACCGTCTTGTATGACGTCATGAATCCGACCAATGTGGGCGCGATCATCCGCTCCGCGGCGGCACTCGGCATGGACGGGGCGCTGCTTACGCATGCCTCCGTGGACCCGCTTACGAGGCGTTCTGCAAGAGTCAGCATGGGAACCGTGTTTCAGATTCCGTGGACGAAATTTACCCGCGCGGAATCAGAGAGCGTAAACCCGGTCCGGATGCTTCAGTCCTACGGATTTAAGACCGTTGCGATGGCTCTTACAGAGGACTCGACGAGCGTCGATAATGCGGAAATCCGAGCCAGTGAGAAGCTTGCCGTCTTCATGGGAACCGAAGGCACGGGACTCCCGAAGGAAGTCATCGCCGCCTGCGATTACCGCGTCATGATTCCGATGTATCACGGCGTCGACTCGTTGAACGTCGCAGCTGCCAGCGCCATCAGCTTCTGGGAATTGATGAAGTAAAGAAAAGAAGCCCTGATGATATGAACCCTCTTTTCTGGACATCCGGTAAGGAGGGTTCATATTATGATTCAAGGGCTTCTTTTTTAACCGGAGATATTTCCGATTCCGGCCTTAGTCGGAATAATGTGATACAGTTCCCCGCCTTTCTTAATTTACTGATTGCGCAAAAGCCCGCATTCGGTTGCGAATCCATCACTGCTTATATCCGCACTCGCCGCGTTCCGGTGCCTCAGCACCGGACTCGTACCGCGCCCGGAAATCCATATTAATGTCCCGAATTTCTTCCTTTCCGTCGATGTAATCCTGATACATCTCAATCAACCCGGCCGCACATCCGTCACATGCACCGTCAATCAAACCGAGAGATTCCGCAACGATTTGTTCGCGCTGCTCCCTGGTCGTATCTTTAATCAAAATGGAATCCATGGCACCCTCCCTGAATTGAATTCTCATACGGTTATTATATTACATCCGACGGAAAATACCATCCGCCCGGAAGCAGATTGGAAACGATTACCCAGGGGTGTGAAGCTTTTACTCCGTACTATTCCCGGATGCAAGTTTTAACAGGTTTCGTGCTTTCGTTATGCGGTACTCGGGAGCAGTAACACGAAAATGCTTCTTTTCGGAAATGGCATCCGTGTAGTAACGAAGACCCAATTCAAAACAGATCTTCCGGAATGCTTTCCTTACCCGCCGTGACAGTTCTTCGAAATCTCCGGATATGTCTGCATACCCGCGAATCAGCATGCTTGCGGCGTCCCGGTCAACCGAGCCTTCCCTGATACAGCAGGAGCGGATGCAGTCCGCGATATCCTCTTCGGGATAGCCGGTCATAACGGTATCGAAATCCAGAAATCCGATCACCTGCCCGTCCCGAAACAGAATGTTCGCGAGTTTTAAATCGCCGTGCACAACGGAAGGGGCGGCATACTCCTTCGTAGCATGAAGCATCGTGTCAATTTCTGAGGAAATCAGGGCTTCCGTGTCAGAGTCTCTGTTATCCGGAATCAGGTGCGGGCCTTTTAAAAGATTCCGGTATTCATCGAAATAATACGGCAGATCATGTAACATCGGATAAACCGGCTGCGGTACTGCCTGTAAGGTATTTAATAACGCATGAATTCGGGCAATTCCATGTCCGCATGCATAAAGTGTTTCCGCAGACAGAGGAGGTGAGAGAATTTCTCCGTCAAAATAGGGATACATCCTCCAATGGCAGCCGTCCGGGGCGGTATAAAAGAAGTCTCCTTTATGTGTCTTTATCCAAGCGGGATATAGCAGCCCGGACCGGTCACAGGCAGGAGAGTAAAGCTCAAAATTCCGCACCAGTACGGATGTGTCCATATGGCTGTTGATACGCTGAAGAACATACCGGCCGTTTGCGGTCTTCACGAGATAGGTTTCGTTAATATGCCCGCCATCGAGCGGAGAAACGGACAGAATATTGCAAGATAAGAATTCTTTGCTGATGTCCTGCGGTGTCATAAGCAACCCCTTTCCGTACAAAGATTTTTGAGAGACGGAGGAAACGTTCCGTGCCTTTTGCAGCCGGTTTCATCATAGCATGAAACGGGGCATTTGTCGACTTACGAAAAAGGAGAGCGTCGAAAGAAAGATACTCCCGGAAAATGAAAAAACAGGTACTTGACAAAACAAAATAAATTGTGTACAATCTAATTGCAAACAATCAAATGCACAAAAGCAGATGTTACGAATGACCGGGTCGGAAGACTGTGGTCGGAAAGGAAAGCAATATGAATGTATATGATTTTTCAGTAAAGACCAGAAAAGGCGAGGATGTCTCGCTGGCGGACTATAAAGGTAAGGTTTTGTTAATCGTGAATACCGCAACGGCATGCGGCTTCACGCCGCAGTACAAGGAACTGCAAAGCATCTACGAGGAACTTAAGGATAAGGGACTTGAGATACTGGATTTTCCTTGCAACCAGTTCGCCGAACAGGCAAAGGGAAGCGATGAAGAGATCCACACATTCTGTACCGGCAGGTTCGGGATTAAGTTCCCGCAGTTTGCAAAAGTGGATGTGAACGGAGCGGATGCGATTCCGTTGTTTCAATGGCTTACCGCGAATACGAAGTTCGGAGGATTCCGCGGACCGGCCAAACTTGTGCTTACGCCGATTGTAAAGAAGATGGACCCCGATTATAAGAATAACGGCAACATTAAATGGAACTTTACGAAGTTCGCAATTGATCGCGAGGGCAACATCGCTGCCCGGTTTGAACCGACGGATGATCTGAATAAAGTACAGGAGAAGCTCACGGAACTTCTCGGGTAAAACGGAGAAAATAATGAGTAACGCAAAGGATACGAAGACAACGAAGAAAGCAGTGAATCCATACGACTGTATCAAACTCGAAAACCAGCTGTGTTTTCCTTTGTACGTTTGTTCAAAAGAAATCGTAAGGCGCTATAAGCCGTTTTTGGATGAACTCGGAATTACCTATACGCAGTACATTGCAATGATGGCTTTGTGGGAATACGGATGTATGAACGTCCGGGAACTCGGGGATTATCTTTATCTGGATTCCGGGACGCTGACACCGGTATTAAAGACACTTGAAGGCAAAGGACTGGTGCAGAGAAAACGCTGCGAAACGGATGAACGATCGGTTCTTGTGGAAGCAACGGAAGCAGGCATGGCGCTTCGGGAACAGGCCGTGACAATCCCTCCGCGAATGGGGGCATGCATCAGCCTTAGCGCGCAGGATATTGCGGAACTCGCAAGAATTCTTCATAAAATGATCGGAGGATTCCCGGCGGAATAACCGCCGGCGTACAGAAAGAACAGCGGACCGGACGGACCGCGGAATATCACACAGGGCACACGCCCGGAAAGGACAATATTATGGCAGTTATCAATGTTGATGAGAAGAATTATCAGGAAGTAATCAGAAGCGGAAAGACCGTATTGCTTGATTTTTATGCGGACTGGTGCGGACCCTGCAGACGAGTATCCCCTTTGGTGGAGCGTTTTGCGGAGGAATATCCGGACTATGCGGTTGGTAAGATCAATGTCGATGATGAGCAGGAGCTTGCAGAAAAATTCAATGTTATGAGCATCCCGATGCTGGTCGTAATGAAGGACGGCAGGATCGCCGCGAAGAATGTCGGAGCAATGCCCTATGACCTGATCGTAAAGATGGTTACCGAGGCATAGAACGGTCCGTTTAAAACGGATTGTTGAGGAAAAGTACCCTTGACGATTTCTCCCTTTCAAGGTAAAATAAATCTTTAGGGAAGGCATTCCCGTACAGGAATGTCATGCCGGTCGGGCGTGCATACGGCGTCCGAATTTTTAAGGGATACAGAGTGCTGATGAAGGCTCCGTGATCCGGAAGGGGTGTAATAATGCAGGTCTTAAAAGACAACTTGGTCGGTGCGATTATTGTGCTTCTTGCCGTGGCTCTTTTTGCCACCGCATGGCAGTTCCGTAAGTATCGCATCATGATGGCGGGAGAGTCCATCAGCCCGAAGTGGTTTAAACTCGTGAAGATTCCCGGAATGATCGTGGCAGCCGTGCTGTTCATCTGGAAATCAAAGGCATTTGGTCAGTGGGTTACGCTTGATGTAATGCGTATCGCAAAGGAACCCGCGGATGCGCTTCCGGGAACCATTGTTTACGCAGTGCTTCTGCTGTTGGCTTCGGTCGGAGTCGGTTCGGTTGCGCGTAAGATTCCCGAGAAATGGTGGAAGAGGGATTCCGCGAAGATTTTTGACGAGGATAAGGTTTGCCAGTATCTTTTGAAGGATGCCGAGGCAGGCGCGAAAGAGATTCTGATCTTTCGTGACCGTCTGGAAGGCAGAAGAGGTTATTCCTTTGATATCGACGGCTACAACCACGCGGCATTTTCCGCTGACGGATGCAAGATGCTTGCAGCGTACATTGATTCGCATGTACCGGGAGCTTATACGATTGAGGCGTGTCATGAGGCACAGGGTAAGGGCGGTGCTCCGCAGAGTACCTCAAGCGGTGCTTTGAGCGACAACTCCTACCGTTTCTCACATATGAAACTTACCAAGAAGAATTAAAGAAACGAAGAACGGGCCAGGCGTCTGGCTCGTTCTTTTTGTCAATGAAAACCGAAAATGCCTGTCGCAAAACGGCAATGAAAAAAGAAAGCGTATTGTATTGGAGAAACAGGAAAATGGGAAAGGTTAAGGTTTCTACTGATGTAGAATTATACTATGCGGAGTACGGCAAAGGCGACCGCTACATCCTGTCGGCGCAGGTAGGCTTTGCACCGAAGGGCATGCAGCAGGCTTTGGCGGAGATGGGCTACCACGTGATCTGTATCACGCTGCGAGGCTTTGCGCCGTCTTCCTACATTACCGAGGATTACGGGGAACATTGGTACGACGTGTTCGCGGACGATGTGGTACGGGTTGCGGACGCCCTCGGCATTGACCGCTTTGCCTACATGGGTGCTTCCCACGGGGCAGGTCTCGGATGGCATCTGGTACTGAATCATCCGGAAAGAGTGAGCGCATTTGTCGCAGTCGTACCCGGACCGCACAGCTTAAAGGAAGGCACGATGTCCTACCGCCAGATGATGATGCAGGGGATCATTGACGCGCCGCCGCCGTTTGACCCGCCGATCGATGACGATGCCGCCAGGGAACTGCGCAGGGCAAGACGCGCGGAGTGGCTTTCGAAGCTTCCGGAAGCGGACCCGAGAGAGCGAGCAATTGATTACGGACGGCCGCTTATGAAGTACAAAAACGAAGAAACGCTTTGCGAAGAACTCCGCCGGATTCAGACGCCGACGCTGATCATCGGCGGGGCGGACGACCCGATCAGCACGCCGGAGCTGATGATGCGTACGGCACAGTGCCTGCCGCACTGCAAGCTGGTCATGTATTCCAACTGCGGGCACAACATCGATACCGATCTGATTGAGGAAGTGTGCGGCGAGGCCGACCGGTTCCTTCGCCAGACAATGCAGAACGGCCGTTACTATGCGCCGGTTGAGGAGTCGTAATCGCATTTTCCGGACTATGTAAAACCGATGTTAAGAACAGGTAAGGATTCGGACAAATACGCCTTAACCGATTGACAAAACGTTTTCTAATAACTACAATTACACTGGTATTATAGGAGTATGTGCGCGCGCCCGTTTCGTGGTGTTGCGCCTGCATGACACACACGAATCGGAGAGCAGTAAGATGGAATATGTCAGAAGTATAATTGCCCTGCTGGGCGGTCTTGCCATGTTTCTGTACGGCATGCGTCTTATGGGACACAGCCTCCGGGAAGGATCTTCCGGAACGTTCAAGACCGTTATGGGAAAAGTAACGAACAATCCGCTGAAGGCTTTTCTTCTCGGTCTGTTTATTACCGCCGTTATTCAGTCCTCTACTGCAACGATTGTCATTACGTCCGGTCTTGTTGTGGCCGGAGTCATCAGTCTGGATCAGTCTCTCGGGATTATCGTCGGCGCCAACGTAGGTACGACGGTAACCGGTCAGATAATCCGTCTTCTGGATATTTCCGATGAATCGGGAAGCATCCTCTCGTTTTTCAAACCGGATACACTGGCTCCGATCGCTCTGACGGTCGGGATTATATTTCTGATGTTCTGTCATTTTAATAAATCCGAACTTGCCGGCAATATCGCAATGGGATTCGGTATTCTGTTTACCGGTCTGGTTGCCATGACGGCTGCGGTAACGAACTTTGATATGGGCGGCGTATTTGCCCGCATGGGAAGCCATCCCGCACTCGGCTACGGTGCCGGTGCGCTGGTTGCGTTCGTGTTGCAGAGTTCGTCGTCTTCCATCGGTATTCTGCAGGCATTTTCCGCATCCACGCCGATTGCGTTTAAAACCGTCAGCTTCGTGCTTTGCGGTGTCTATCTCGGCGACTGTGTTACAACCGGTATCGTATGTTTTATCGGAACCAAACCGGATTCGAAGAGGGTCGGTCTGATCAACATTCTGTACAACCTTGCGAAGACGGCGCTTGTGCTGATCACGCTCGGCGTGCTGCATGCGCTCGGCTATCTGGAAGGACTTTGGAACATGCCGCTTAAGTCGGGCGGTATCGCCAATTCGAACTCGGTATTTAACCTTGTAAGCGCCCTTGTATTGCTGCCGATGATCGGAATCTGCAAACGGCTTAGCTATCGGATCATCAAGGACGAGCCGAAGCCGGAAGACCGTTATGCAGACAAGATTGCAGCCCTGAACCCGGTATTCTTCTCGACCCCGGCACTTGCCCTTAACAGCTGCTATGACGCTTTGAAGACGATGTTCACGATTGCTGCGGCCAACATCAACAAAGCATTAAATATGTTCCAGGAATACAAAGAAGAGACCTATGCCGCGATTGAGGCGGACGAGGACTGCATCGACCGTCTTGCCGATGCGGTAAGCAATTATCTTGTGCAGCTGTCCCCGCATGTAAATGAGGAGCTGCATATCCGCATTCTTGACCAGTATTATAAAGTCGTGACCGAGTTTGAACGGCTAGGCGACCATGCGATGAACCTGGCGGAATCGGCAAAGGGAATGAACGAGCAGAACATGCGGTTCAGTGACGATGCCTTGTGTGAGCTGATGGTTATCCGGGAACTTCTGGACTGGATCTTAGAGCATACAAAGAACGCATTTGAAAAGCGTGACGTGGAAGCGGCACGTCATATCGAGCCTCTTGAAGAGGTTATGGATGACATGATCAACGCCCTGGATGACAACCATGTGGCACGTCTTCGTGAGGGACGGTGTACCGTCTATGCCGGCACCCGGCTGATGGACATCATGTCGAATCTTGAGCGTATTTCCGATACCTGCTCCAATGTGGGCGTATCGGTTGTAGCCCGTGTTAATCCGGGCATGGATACCCAGGCACATTCTTACATATCCTCCCTGCATCAGGGACAGAACGAAGAGTTCAACGAAGAGTACCAGAGGGCGCATGACCTTTATTTCAAGCGTCTTGAACTGGTCACTAAAAAGAATCAGGAAACTGACGGACAACTCAGTTTTTGATTGCGCGTATAAAGAGTAAAGAGGATAAGCCGTGAAGGCTTCGTCGGCGGCGCAGGCAGGCGCGCCGGTGACGTACGGACGCCTGTCGGAGGATAAGAGGATGATTTTTCAAAATGACAATGGAGTGCTTGTCGCAAAGCGTCGCGGCGAAACGCTCCGCATCGAAGCGTGGGGGAAGGATTCCCTGCGTGTGCGCGCCACGATGCACCCGGAATTTACGGATTATGCATGGGCGCTGACCGAACCGGTGAAACCCGTTGCAACGACGGTAACGGTGTATGAACCGGCAGAATGGACCGGAGATCCGTTTATTCCGGACGGTAATCCCGTTGCCGAGATCGTGAACGGGAGAGTGAAAGCAGTTGTCAATTTCGCCGGTGTGATTTCCTTTTACCGGGATGACACACTGGTGCTCCGCGAGTATTTCCGCGGATACGGCGGGACAATCTCCCGCGGAAGCCGCTGTCTGAAGATCGGAAACCGTGAATGGAAAGGCGTGATCGGCGGCTCGGAATACACCTTGAACGTCAAATTTGACGCAAACGAAGGTGAGAAGCTGTTCGGTATGGGACAATACCAGCAGCCTTATCTTGACCTGAAGGGCAATATGGTTGAGCTGGCACAGCGCAACTCGCAAAACTCCGTGCCGTTTCTTGTATCAAGCCTCGGATACGGTTTTTTGTGGAATAACCCGGCAGTCGGCCGTGCAACGTTCGGAAAGAACTTCACCGAATGGATCGCAAGATCGACCCGTGACATGGATTACTGGTTTACGGTGCAGGATACCCCGAAACAGATTCTGGCGGCTTATACGGAAGTGACCGGCCATGCACCGGTGTTCCCCGAAGAACTGATGGGACTGTGGCAGTGCAAACTCCGTTACCGCACGCAGGACGAAGTATTGAGTGTTGCTCGGGCTTATCAGAAGGAAGGAATCAAGATCGATCAGATCGTAATCGACTTCTTCCACTGGACCGTGCAGGGCGACTGGAAGTTCGATAAGACCTACTGGCCGGATGTGAAGGCAATGGTCGACGAGCTTCATTCGATGGGCATCCGGGTCATGGTTTCCGTATGGCCTTCGGTTGACCGGCGAAGCGAGAATTACTGGCCGATGTCAGAGCAGGGACTTCTTCTTAAGACCGAGCGCGGCGCGGGACAGACCTATGATTTTGAAGGCGACTGCATAGTCATCGATCCGTTTAACAAAAAGACGAGAGACTATGTATGGGAGATTTGCAAGAAGAATTATTACGACCTCGGAATCGACGGATTCTGGCTGGACAATTCCGAGCCGGATCTGGCCGTTTACGATTTTGAAAATTACCGCTACGGTGATAAGCCGGCACTTTCCTGCAGCAATATGTATCCGCAGATGTACAGCCGTACCTTCTACGATCCGATGAAGGAACTCGGACGGGGCCCGGTTGTCAACCTGCTCCGCTGCTGCTGGGCAGGCAGCCAGAAATACGGAAACGTTGTGTGGTCCGGCGATGTGCCGAGTACGTTCCAGGCGTTTTACGAGCAGCTGCAGGCCGGCCTTAACATCGGTCTTGCGGGCATTCCGTGGTGGACGACCGATATCGGCGGTTTCATGACCGACGATGTGAATGACCCGGATTTCAGACAGCTGCTGATCCGCTGGTATCAGTTCGCGGTTTATTCCGCAGTGCTCCGGATGCACGGTGACCGCGGTCCTTACAACATCCCGCCTCTTGATAACCGTGACTGGGGCGGCGGATATCTTCATACCGGCCAGCCCAACGAACTGTGGAGTTACGGGGAGGACAATTACAAAATCATGCGCAAATATTACGATATCCGTATCGGTATGCATGATTACATCAAGAAGCTTTATGAGGAAGCACATACGAACGGGTCACCGCTGATCCGTACGATGTTCTATGAGTTCCCGGACGATCCGAAATGCTGGGAACTGCAGGACCAGTACATGTTCGGCGATAAGTATCTGTGCGCACCGATTTTTGAACTGAACCGGTTCCAAAGGGATGTATATCTTCCTGCGGGACAGTGGAAGCTGACTTCGACCGGCGAAGTGCTTATCGGCGGCCGCACCGTAACCGTCGACGCCCCGCTTGATTACATGCCGG
>CAMIWE010000073.1 GCA_946402335.1 uncultured Lachnoclostridium sp. | reverse complement strand
GCCGAAGTTTTCGGCCAGTCCGTCGACGCTTTCGGTTTCCTATACCGCATCCAGTCAGACCGTGAAACTGTTAAATGCCAAAGGAACGAATTTCACGGTAGATTATGATGACGCAAACTATAATACGTCCTCGTGGATTATTGCGGGAGCAGGCGGAAGCACGGCGAACTTAAGCATAAAGGCGAATACGTCACAAAGCAGTAGAACAGGGCGGGTTATTATTATCGATAATGCGACCGGCCAGAGTGCGGCGATTACGGTTACACAGGCCGGAGCACCGAAGCCTGCCAATACGCCTACTCCTACGCCCAAACCGGCTAAGACCCCTACCCCTGTGCCGAAGTTTTCGGCCAGTCCGTCGACGCTTTCGGTTTCCTATACCGCATCATACAAGACCGTGACACTACTGAATGCCCAAGGAACGAATTTCACGGTAGACTATGATGACAAAAACTATAATACATCCTCGTGGATTCTTGCGGGTGCCGGCGGAAGCACGGCGAACTTAAGCATAAAGGCGAATACATCACAAAGCAGCAGAACAGGGCGTGTTATCATCATCGATAATACGACCGGTCAGTATGCGGAGATTAAAGTCACCCAGGAAGGCGCGCCGAAGTCTGCGGGTGTACCTACGCCCGTTCCTTCAACGGAACCCAAGTTTACAGCGAATCCCATGGAGATCACTGTTCCGCATGGTTCCTCTACCAGTACGGTAAAGCTTTTATATGCAAAGGGCCAGGATTTCGAAATCGATTATGATGACGCGAACTATAATACCTCTTCGTGGATTACGGCCGGCGCCGGCGGAAGCACGGCCAATATAACCGTCAAGGCAAATCCGACCTATGCGGAAAGAGTCGGAAAGGTTATCATCATTGATAAAAAGAGCCAGCAGGTTACTTCTGTAACGGTAAAACAGGCGGGTGCACCCAGACCGACTCCTTACCCGAAATTGGAAGTTGAACCGTACGCTATTGAATTTGGCAGTGAAGCTGAATCCGCAAAGGTTAAGCTTGATAATGTTGTAGGAGATATTCGTTATGAATTTGACGCAGCCACATACCTCTGGGCCAGTGTCAGCGGAGCAAAAGGTTCCTTTACGATTTCCGTTAAACCGAACGACGGGGACAAAAGGCGTGAAGGAAAGATTGCTTTTATAGATGATAAAAGCGGATACGATGCCGTGGTATATATTTCGCAGGCGGCAGCGAACGAAAAGGATATGTCTGTCAGCCCCAATTATATACGGTTCGGTTATGAAAAATCTTCGAAAAAGGTGACCTTGAAAAATGCAGGCACCAATATCAAGGTCGAATACGGACCGGGGGCGGATTCGTGGCTGAAGGCTTCCGGAGGCGGAAGCGTTTACACAATTACTGCGGATGAAAACATAGAATTTGTCGGAAGAAGAGGGCAGGTTGTATTCATTGATGAGTCTAACGGCAAGAGCGTTTCCGTAGATGTTCATCAGGACTGTTTGACGCCTGACGGAGATTTCCCGGTAACATTTGTCTATTACGGGAATACGAAAGAAACAGTGAATCAAACGCCTTACAAGCAGTATCGTTTCCCGAAGGAGATCGAATGGCACGGCCATGAGTTCTTAGGGTGGTATACGCAGCCAAAAGGCGGAACGCTTGTTAAAGCAAGTGATATTGTTTCCTCGTACCGCGACACGCTTTATGCGCACTGGAGAAACACTACCGGCATCGAGGTAAAATTCTATTTCAATTATGAGCCGGTTGCCGTTGAATACCTGACAAGATATGTAAAAGTAGGAGAAACATATTATGACCTTCCGGTATTACCGGAGGATTTTCGAGAGGGTTACCGTTTCCTTGGATGGTATACGGAAAAGGAGAAAGGTAAGGGTAAGAGGCTGGATGCAGATACTCCGGTAGACCCGAAACTGCAAAAAGTGTATGCGCACTATGAAGGAAAGAAAGTAAGGGTTGAGTGCGTTGTCGGAGATGACCACGGGGAATCTGTACCCGGGGCCAAGGTATTCTATGTCACATACGGTGAACCGTTCGGAGATGTTCTTCCGAAGGTGAAGAATCCGAAGAACTTCAAAATCTGCGCATGGCGGGACAAAGACGGGACGGTATATGATGAGAACACTGTTGTTTCCACGTTGTCCGATATCAAGTTGTATGCAGATTGGGGAGGAAGTAACCAGTACACAATCATATTTGACGGAAACGGCGCGAAAAGCGGCAGCATGGATCAAATGTACTGCGAATACGGAGTCGAATATGACTGGCCGGAAGTCGGATTTGACAACGGAATCGGATTCGAAGCATGGGGAAATACTCCGGAGGGAGATGACCAGGTATTTTCACCGAAAAAGAAGGCTCTTATTAATCTGGTTGGTCCCGACAAAGGAGTAATCGTCTTATATGCATTATGGAAAGACGATGAAAGCGTTACGTACATACATCCCCTTACCGGAAAGACTTTGTGTGAACAACAGCTTACGCATCCTTTTACGCCTATCGGCCCGAACGATTATTCTGCACTGCGTTTGGAAGGATTGAAGTTCAAAGGATGGACGAAAGACGATGATATTCCCTTGATTGATGAAGAAGGTTTGGTAGATTACGGTGTGTCATCGACGTATGTTACTGACGGAGAGGGCTTTACCCTGTATCCGGTCTACGAACGAATTGACACAAGCAAAAATGCGGTATTCTGTTATGATTCGCTTGCCCCGATCAAAAAGACTCAGATTGTGTGGGTTGATCCGAATCAATATTCGTTTGTTTTCCCGCAGAAGTATTCGACGTACAAGAGTTCGTACGAATTCTCATGGGTAAACCGGAATGTGCTCGATAGATCATTGATGGAAGATGACTTACACAAACCAGGCTCCGTCTTTGAGTTAGGCACATGGGACGCCAATTTCCTTTACCCTTATGTCATTTATGAAGGAGTATGGCGGATTAAAGAGAACGAGTATGTACTGGATTATAATTATGATGGTATCGTGAAGAACATAAGAGTAAATGAGGAAAATCAGTTCTTCCCGACTTTGGACCGAAAAGGGTATGTATTCCTTGGATGGAGTACCGATGGTAAAACGGCAACCTATTCGGGAGGCGATTCATATCCCGATCTGCCTAAGGGTACAACGTTTACCGCTGTCTGGGAGATATTTGTCTTCCAGGTTGAATACTATAACTCATTTACCGGGGCTTTGATTTCTGTCGAAGATGCTACCATAGAGGATAAGATTCCGGGAAGTAAGTTTAATGTTGAGGGACTCCGGTTCTTTGGCTGGCTTGAAAGAAACCCGTGGGAGAACCAGAGTATCACGCAGTGGCTTTATGAGGAACCGGACCTGTACGGCACCGTATACTATCCGGATGAGAGTATGATTTATCTTCCTTTTGAAGACGGTGTCGTAAAACTTTATGGGTATTATCAATTAAAACAACATCAAAGTGACCAGACTATGGTTATCTATCTTCCGAACGGAGCGAGCAGTGCGCCGGCGGCAGAGAGTTTTGAGAAAAATAAAGCAATCGTAGTGTCAAAATCGCCCATGTTCCGTACAGGAAGTCAATTTGCCGGGTGGAAGATTTTGGGTAGTTCCGAATCTGCCACGAAATATCAACCGGGAGACACGATTGAGGGTGATCATCAATATACCAGGCTGATTATTCTGGAAGCCACCTGGAAATCGGGTTATGAGTTGAAATTAAATCGCAACCATGATTCATTAGAGCCGATTGATTTGTCATCGAAGTATGTACCGGGAGATTATATTAAAACGGAGGACTTAAACCCGGGCTCGTATACCGGACACTATGTGAAGGGGTATCAGACTCCGGACGGAACATTTTATTTTAGGGAAAATGATTATATTTATGTTCCGTATTCTAATCTCACAATAAAGACTATATGGGACGACACTACGTATTATATCTATTATCACTCCGGTTTTGATAATAGGGTATATACCGCTGATGAGGAGTCAAGTCCGGCTACCATCCGATTTGATATTGAAAATATGGGGTGGAATATTCCGGAAGGATATACCTTTGTAGGCTGGACGGAAAACGACAGTATGGGAACATATGTCAATTTGCCGACATCCTATATTACGACGCGGTATAATGCGAAAGAACTGGAGCTGACCGGTGATCGACACTTCTACGCGTGCTACAGCGAAGCAGTGAACCCTTATCCCGATAAGCTGATGGTAATCTATAATGCCATGGGAGGAACAGGAGGACCGGGAATTCAATACTATGAACGCGATAAGAATTTTAAGATAAGCGATGAGGTTCCCGAGAAAGCAGGAAGCACATTCCTTGGATGGTCACATTTGCGGTTCCCGGCTGATAATAAACCGGATTACTATTGTGCAGATGAAGCAAGCCCCAGTGATTACTCCGGTATAGAGAGATTATATGCCGTCTGGTATACGAAACAATTGGACGACTGGATGGTTGAACTTCAGGCCAAATACGGATTAAAAGTTTTTCCTGACTATTATTTTACCAGTGAGTATGAATCTCCTTATTGGGAACCGGCAAATGATCACTGCTATTTCATCTTGAAAACGGTCAACAAGAGTGACTCGGCACACATGCCCGAGATGTATACCGAGCTCATAATGTTAGACTATCATAACGGACAATGGGAACTTACTGGACGCGCAGCTACTAACAATCTGAAAAAAATAATAGAGTTTGAAATCCTGACTCATAACAGCAACATGGACGGTATGGGCTGGAAAATTGTCAACGATGTAGCATTTACGGTTGCAAGCAAAATACCGAATCTGAAATATGTAATGAAGGCTATTGACTTATGCGGGCTCATATTGGATGTTCGGGATGCTATGGATGACAAAGGATGGAAGAATAAAACAACTCTGGTAGCGGAGGCAAAACTGTCACGTGCAATTTGGGACGAATTGTATAAACAGTTCGGGTCTGAGAAAGAAGCAAATGCCGTGATGAGCAAAATTCATCCGATTATTTGCAGGTGTGTTTCCAAAGGAATTGAATTTAAACAGGAAGACATAATCGATTCGATAACGGATTTGGGAATGGTATTCTCTGCCGCAAGTCAAGTTGACTATCAAAAGCTACTTCCGAAAATCCAGGCACAGTTTTTGGCAACGAACACTGAACTGGGGAATATGATTGCAGACTTGTTAGGCGAGGAACTAAAACTCGTGGAAGAACTGGATGAAATCAATTATATGAAGTGTCTTTCCAAAGTTGAGATTGATGTTTTGGAGACTGTATGGAAAATAACGATGGATTTGGCCAAGTATCAATTGGCGGAGAAGGAACCCGATCCTTTCGGTGATTTCGACAATGCGCTGGATACACTTAAAAAGCAAATTGTAAAACTTCATTTCAGACAGGATTTGCAGGACTCTTTCCATGACACGGTAATGACTATCTATAATACATATTGTACCGTCGATTAAGAGAGTATTAGAATGAAAAAGTAGAGAGTGTTCTATAGAGACTCATCAGACGGCCTGACGGATTACCAAGGCTATTGAAACGAAAGAAAAGCGGTTTTGAAAATGTTTCAAAACCGCTTTTTGCTGTCGGTAGAGGTGATTCAGCAGGCAATCACATGCTTTTGAAACGTGTCAAGCACTTGCCCAGAGTCTGGACAATCACCTGTTCACGCACCTTACGAAACAATCATAAATTTCCGGACCCGTTCCTCGGTGGTGGCGACGCCTTTGCCGTAAAGAATGTGGCTGAAGAGAGCAGTCGCGGCAAGTTCGCGGTCGAAGAGCCGGGAGGCGTCTTCGGGAAGTGTTTTCATGTCTTTGCCGAGGCGCACGAGGAGGGGGGCAGGCGAGCGGTCTGCAAGCTGTCCGAGCAACGGTGCGGCTTCCTTACGTATGCCGAGCACGTGCAGGTAAGGTACATGTGCAGCAGCGCGGTAGCGCTGTTCGTCGTCCTTTGTGATGTTAAGAAGAATGTGGCAGAGCGCACGGTTTACATGCGTCAGCGTGTGGGAACGTTCGCGGAGATCTTCCGTAAGGGAAGTCCAGGTGAACGGTTTTTTGGATGCTTCCGTAAGGCGCTTCGCGGTATCGGCGGAAACATCCGAGAATTCTGCCAGTTCCTGCCAGGAACGTCCGTGCAGAGCAGAGAACAAGGCTCCGCTTAAGTCGTCCGCGGTAACCGGATGCTTCGCCGGCTCTTCGTAGAGGGAGAGCAGGTTCATAGGAACCGTTTCCGAAAGAGAAGAGTCCTCAATAATCAGTTTGCGAATCGCGGTGGCGGAAGCCAGTTCGGACGGCGTGGGGTCATGGTAACCTTTGCCGGCGCGGGCAATGGGGACGCTTGTAAAGGAAGCCTTAAGCCGGAGCATGGCCTTCTCGTATTCAATTGCAAGAATATTGTTGGGAGAGGAGAGAAATGCCCCGTCTTCCCCGGTCAGTTTCCGGTAGGCACTGTGCCGCGCAACGGGATAGGACATTCCTTCGGCGAGTGCTTCTTTTAAAAGAGTGCGGAATTCCTCCGGTTCCTCGGCGAAGAACGAAGCGGCTTCGCGAATCTGTGCGACGGTCTCTTCAGGCATGTCCCCGCATTCCACACCATAGGAAATGCAGTCGATGCCTAAATCGGAAAATGCCCGCATTGCACCTTCCGCAAAGCCTTCGGCGCTTGCGGTTGCGCTGTATACGGGCAGTTCGATGACGATGTCGGCTCCGTTTTTAAGGGCGGCTTCGGCGCGAACGTATTTGTCCATGATCGCAGGTGTTCCGCGCTGGGTAAAATCTCCGCTCATGAGCACAACTAAAGAATCACATCCGGAGCGAAGTTTCGCTTCACGGATGTGATATGCATGTCCGTTATGGAACGGGTCGTATTCGGCTGTGATACCGAGCAGCTTCATCAGCACTTCTCCGGCTCGGGATAATCAACACCAAAGGTTTCTACGGTAACTTCCTTCATGATGACCGGAGTCAGCGGCTTGTCGTTCCAGTTGCGACGCACATTGGCGATCGCATCAACAACGTCAAGACCTTCCGTAAGCTTGCCGAAAGCGGCGTATTCGCCGTCCAGATGCGGAGAGGTTTCATGCATGATGAAGAACTGGGAGCCTGCGGAGTTCGGGTTCATGGCGCGTGCCATGGAAAGAACGCCGGGCGTGTGCTTCAAGTCGTTCTTGAAACCGTTGTGGCTGAACTCGCCGCGGATGCTGTAGCCGGGGTCACCGGTACCGGTTCCCTTCGGGCAGCCGCCCTGGATCATGAAACCGGGAATTACGCGGTGGAAGGTAAGCCCGTTATAGAAGCCCTTCTTAACAAGGGAAACGAAGTTGTTAACCGTATTGGGCGCAATCTCGGGATAGAGCTCCGCTTTCATAACTGCGCCGTCGTCCATAAGAAATGTTACAACAGGATTCTGTGCCATGATATAAACCTCCGTGTATTCAAAAATAGGGGAGCACCGGTGTCATAAAGACGCCGGCAGTCCTAAAGAGCCTGCCCGTTTCCGGGCTACTCAAGGTGCATTTACTGTACAAATGCGTGATAGATTACGTTGATCGCGTCCTCGAAATCGTTGTTCGATACGCCGATGATGATGTTCAACTCGCTGGAGCCCTGGTCGATCATGCGGACGTTGATGGAAGCGCGGTCCAGAGCACCGAAAATCTTCGCTGCAACACCGCGGTTGCTGCGCATGCCGCGGCCTACGACCGCAATCAGGGCGATGTCGGTGGAAATGTCAATCGAATCGGGATTGGTCAGCTTGCGGATCTCGGCAAGAACGGTCTGTTCCTTTTGCTCAAATTCGCTCTGGTGAACAACGACGGTCATCGTGTCGATGCCGGAGGGCATATGCTCGAAGTTGATGCCGTTATCTTCGAAAGCCTGCAGAATGCGGCGGCCGAAACCGATTTCCGCGTTCATCATATCTTTCTCGATGTTGATGGCGGTGAAGCCCTTCTTACCTGCAACGCCGGTGATGGTGAAAGCGGGCTTGCGGGAAGTGCTCTCAACGATCAGCGTGCCGGGATCTTTGGGGGCGTTGGTGTTCTTGATGTTGATCGGGATGCCGGCGGTACGAACCGGGAAGATCGCATCCTCATGCAATACGTTAAATCCCATGTAGGCAAGCTCGCGGAGCTCACGGTAGGTGATTACGTCGATTACCTTCGGACTGTCGACAATCCGGGGATCCGTCACAAGACAGCCGGAAACGTCGGTCCAGTTCTCGTAAAGGTTGGCCTGTACGGCACGTGCCACGATGGAACCGGTAATGTCGGAACCGCCGCGGGAGAACGTCTTAACCCTTCCGTCCGGAAGAGAACCGTAGAAGCCCGGGATTACGGC
The DNA here is from genome assembly GCA_946402335.1 of uncultured Lachnoclostridium sp. GTDB lineage: Bacteria > Bacillota > Clostridia > Lachnospirales > Lachnospiraceae > ISDg. The sequence goes on along the minus strand of CAMIWE010000073.1, from coordinate 1,915 downwards.
GTTCTTCATGCCGCGAAGCTTCGAAGAAAGCGCCTCGTTGGTCTTGTCTGCGTCAAATGTGCCGTCCTCACGGAAGAACACGTATTCCGCGGAATCCAGGAACTCGAAACCGAGGTAGGCAGCCAGAACGATACCGTTTAAGTATTCGCCGCGGGAAGCCGCGTATTCCACGCCGGCATGCGCCGCAAAATCCTTACGGATCTGATCAAATTCCGCTGCAAGCGTCAGGTTCAGGCCGAGTCCGTTGATGATTTCGGAATAGCGGTCGGAGATGGCTTTCAGCGCATCGTCAAAATCGGAATCCGATTCCGCAAGATTGTAGCAGGCGTACAGCATATCGGTTACTTTCGTATCCGCGCTGAAGCGCTTGCCGGGAGCGGAAGGAACCACGAAACGGCGGTCCGCATCGGATTTGATGATATCTTTTACTTTGCGAAACTGATCGGCGTTAGCGAGAGAACTGCCGCCGAATTTGACTACTTTAATCATAAAAAATAGCTCCTTAAAGAAAAAAAGATTCTAGTTTTCTATTATCTTAAGATACACATTTTTCGTAAATATGCAAGGGAAAATGTGAAAAAACTGTGCATTCACGGAAAATTCGTTCCTTTTCTTTACATTTTCCGTGCGTTATGCTAATATAAGTTGGGTTTCAATGGGGAAGAAGCCCTATTAAGTGCAAACATTTTACGGGGAAAGACAGGAGTTTTTATGAAGAAGATTATATCCATGATCGCGGACAGGATGAGTACCGCTTTTGTGGCTGCCGGATACGAAGAAAAGTTTGCCGCCGTAACGATTTCGAACCGCCCCGACCTCTGCCAGTACCAGTGCAACGGTGCCATGGCTGCAGCCAAGCAGTACCACAAGGCGCCGGTACTGATCGCGAACGAGGTAGTAAGCAAACTCGCGAATGAGAAGATGTTTTCCCTGTGCGAGGCAGTTGCTCCCGGATTTATCAACGTTTCCGTTTCGGAAAAGTTCCTTGCCGACTACGTATTTCAGATGAAAAACGAGCCGAAGTTCGGACTGGAGGAAACGGCGGAGAAACAGACAATTGTCGTTGACTACGGCGGAGCCAATGTGGCAAAGCCCCTGCACGTCGGACATATGCGTCCGGCGGTAATCGGAGAAGCGGTTAAGCGGATTCTCCGGTATGCGGGACACGAGGTAATCGGTGACGCCCATCTCGGAGACTGGGGAACGCCGATCGGCCTGATCATTACCGAATTGAAAGTGAGAAAGCCGGATCTCGTTTATTTCGATCCGGATTATACGGGAGAATACCCGAAGGAAGCGCCTTTCAACGTTTCCGAACTGGAAGAGATTTATCCTTACGCGAGCAAGTGGTCGAAAGAACACGACGACTACCGTGAGGAATCCCGCAAGGCTATCCTTGAGCTGCAGAAGGGCCGCAGAGGTTACATGGCTCTCTGGGAGCACATCATGCGGGTTTCCATGGAGGACCTTAAGAAGAATTACGACGACCTCGGCATCGTATTTGACGTCTGGGGCAAGGAAAGCGACGCGCAGAAGTACATTCCGGACATGATTCGGGACATGAAGGACGGAGGGTATGCGCACCTGAGTGAGGGGGCTCTCGTTGTAGACGTCAAGGAGGATACCGATACGAAGGAAATGCCGCCGTGCATGATCCTTAAGTCGGACGGTGCGACGCTTTACAACACGACCGATCTTGCGACGATCGTGGAGCGTATGACGAAATACAATCCGGACCGGATCATCTATATCGTAGATAAACGGCAGTCGCTTTATTTCGAGCAGATATTCCGCTGCGCGAAGAAGACGAAGATCGTAAAGCCCGAGACCGATCTTGTACACATCGGCTTCGGAACGATGACCGGCAAGGACGGCAAGCCGTTCAAGACAAGGGACGGCGGCGTAATGCGGCTTC
>CAMIWE010000072.1 GCA_946402335.1 uncultured Lachnoclostridium sp. | reverse complement strand
AGAGGTTGCAATGGCGAGGCTTTCGGACAGGGGTTCGACTCCCCTCAGGTCCAGCAGATCCGATAACTTAGGTTATCGGGTCTTTTTTTTTCGGAAAATGCGACGCCGGAATCGGAATCCGCTTTACTTACCTATTGACATAGTGGGTAATAGGGTGTAATATACAGAAAGAGTAAACGAAAGGAACATACAACCGTGATTTATGCTGATAACGCCGCTACCACGAAGATGAGCAAGGCGGCACTCGACAGAATGGTTTCGCTGATCGGCGATACCTACGGAAACCCTTCAAGCCTGTACACATTCGGCCAGAAGGCCAAGGAGGAACTCGAAAAGGCAAGAGAGGAAATTGCCTCCCTGATCGGCGCGGAGCCGAGAGAGATTCTTTTCACTTCGGGCGGAAGCGAAGCGGACAACCAGGCCATTATTTCCGCTGCAAGGCTCGGGGCGAAGAAAGGCAGGAAACATATTATATCAACTGCATTCGAGCATCATGCCGTTTTGCATACTTTAAATAAACTGGAGAAGGAAGGCTTTACGGTCACGCTGCTTCCGGTTCATGAGAACGGACTGGTAGTACCTTCGGAAGTGGAGGACGCAATCCGGGAGGACACCTGCCTTGTGACGGTCATGTATGCCAATAACGAGATCGGAACGATCCAGCCCATCCGCGAGATCGGAGAAATATGCCGTAAGCATAACGTCCTGTTCCATACGGACGCCGTGCAGGCAATCGGCCATATCAAGGTCAATGTAAAAGAGGACAATATTGACATGCTTTCCGCCTCCGGGCATAAATTCCACGGGCCGAAGGGTGTCGGATTCCTCTACGCTAAGAAAGGTATCAGTTTAAGCAATCTGATTGAGGGCGGTGCGCAGGAACGCGGCAAGCGGGCCGGTACGGAAAATGTGCCGGGCATCGTAGCCATGGCGGAAGCTTTGAAGGAAGCGGTTGCCGGTCTTGATGCCTACGCAGCGAAGCTGACTCCGGTACGCGACCGCATTATTAAAGGACTCAGCGGGATTCCGCATTCCGCCCTAAACGGCGACGCGGTAAGAAGAGTTCCGAGCAACATCAATTTCTGCTTTGAAGGAATCGAAGGCGAATCTTTGTTACTGCTTTTAGATGACAAAGGCATCGCTGCTTCGTCCGGAAGCGCCTGCACCTCCGGGTCTCTTGACCCGAGCCATGTGCTTCTTGCGATCGGCAGGGTTCATGACGTGGCACACGGATCGCTTCGCTTAAGCATCGGCGAGGATATTACCGAAGCGGATGCCGATTATATCGTGCAGTCCGTAAAGGAAATCGTAGAATATTTACGCGGCTTTTCGCCGGTTTGGAGAGATCTGACGGCGGGCAAGACGAAGTTTATTTTGTAAGGAGGACAGAACAATGGCACTGTACAGCGAAAAGGTAATGGATCATTTCCGCAACCCGAGAAACGTCGGCGTGATTGAGGATGCCAACGGCATCGGGGAAGTCGGTAACGCCAAATGCGGCGATATCATGAAGATGTATCTGAAAATCGAGGACGATATCATCAAGGATGTGAAGTTTGAAACTTTCGGATGCGGAAGCGCGATCGCTTCCAGCTCCATGGCTACCGAACTGATCAAGGGAAAGCCTCTTGAAGAAGCAAAGAAGCTGACCAATCAGGCCGTAGCCGAGGCTCTCGACGGGCTTCCGGATTATAAGATGCATTGTTCGGTGCTTGCCCAGGAGGCAATCGAAGCTGCCATTGAGGATTATAACAAGAGAAAGTAGGCATCGGCCGTAACAGAAACGATAAGAGAAAGCAGCATCGGCCGCAGCAGAAACGACAAGGAAGCAGGCATTTGCCGCAGCATAACCGGCAGGAGAAAGCAGGCATCGGCCGTAACATAACCAACAAGAGTCACCATACCAAGCCATATGGAAAAACATCTTCGCTGTCAAGCGTAAGATGTTTTTCTTGTATTATGGGGGATTTTTGATATGATAAGATAAATCGGAAAAGGATTCGGTGAGGAGGAAGTTTTTTATGTTAAGTGAAGAAGAAATCAAAAGCACAAACTGGACCCAGTCGGTAGCGGGCGTATGCATCCGCGACGGAAAAGTGCTGCTTGCAAGACATACCTACGGAGGAGGGGCAGGAAAGCTGATCATTCCGGGCGGTTATCTGAAGTTCGGCGAGCTGCCGGAAGAAACCGTTGTCAGAGAATATGAAGAGGAGACCGGCGTGACCGTAAAGCCCGGAAAGCTTCTCGGCATCCGGTTTAACGCAGAGTGCTGGTACGCCGTATTTGCCGTGAGCTACGTAGAGGGCGAGGCCCGCTCGGACGGCGACGAGAACAGCGAAGTGGTATGGATGGATATCGAGGAAGCCCTTCAAGACGAAACCGTTCCGGGGCTTACGAAAACAATGATCGAATGCGCCGTAAAAACGGAAGGAATGGGACTGACGCCTTACCAGACGACGAAGCCGCGTAATGTGCTATATACGGAACTGAAAGCGGAATAAAAAAGAACGGCGGGGCCTTTATAAGGGGCTCTTTTGCCAACCTGTTTCTTGACAAAACCTCTGTGCATTGTTATATTATAAATATAACAAATATAACTCGGACTTTGGTCAAAAGGCTTAAAAAGAGGTGACTGCCATGCTGGTAAGAATTGATTTCAGCAGTGATGAGGCATTTTACGTACAATTGAAGAATCAGATCATTATGGGCATTGCCACTTCCGAGATCCGGGAGGGGGAGAGCCTTCCGAGCGTGCGCGATCTGGCAGAGGATATCGGAATCAATATGCATACCGTGAACAAGGCCTATTCGATTCTGAAGCAGGAAGGATACCTGAAACTGGACCGCAGAAAAGGTGCGGTGGTATGCCTTGACGCAGACCGCCTGCGCACGATCGAGGAGATCCGCTTTTTGTTAAAGGGCACGGTTGCCAAGGCTTTGTGCCGCGACATCTCAAAGACGGAGCTCCACGAGCTTTTAGATGAAGTATTTGAAGAATTTAACGGAATCCGCAAGGCGTCCGGTACGGGAAGATGAGGAACTGACAGGATATGACGGAATATACAAAAAAGGCCGATGAGGCATTGGAAAAGGCCGGAAAATACGCAAAGCAGCTGCATGCTCCCTATCTCGGAACGGAGCATCTTCTGGCAGGCTTGTGGCTGACGGATTCTTCGGTCGGAAAAGTCCTGCACGACGCATTTCCCTTTGAGTCGTTAGAGCTTTTAATGAATGTGACGGTCGTTGCCGAAAGCGGAAAGCGAAAGCTCAGTAAAACGCCTGAGTTGGAGGAAGTGCTTGCGGAAGCAGGAAGGATTGCGGAGAGCCTCGGCTCCGGAAAGACCGGAACGGCACATCTGATGCTCGGAATCCTGCGCCGCAGGGACTGCATTGCGGTAAGACTTTTAAATTCCCTGCATATCAGTTTGCAGCGTATGACAAAGGACGTACTGAACTGTATGGACCTTTCCGCTGAGGAAGTGAAGCAGCAGGTTGCCGCTTCGAAGGAAGCAAAGAAGAATCATGCCGAGATTAACGAGGTCTGCACCGACCTGACCGCCAAAGCGGTGGAAGGTCTTCTGGATCCCGTCATCGGACGGAAAGAGGAAACGGAACGCGTAATCCGCATCTTAAGCCGACGCACGAAGAACAACCCGTGCATGGTCGGCGAACCCGGCGTCGGAAAGACCGCCGTTGTGGAAGGCCTCGCGCAGCGGATCGTGAACGGTGAGGTTCCGGAGCATCTTGCGGATAAGCGGATTTATACGCTGAATCTGACGGCGATGGTTGCGGGGGCCAAATACCGCGGTGAATTTGAAGAAAGAATCCGCCAGCTGATCGATGAAGTGGTCAGTGACGGGCATATTATACTGTTTATCGACGAACTGCATACGATCATCGGCGCAGGAAGTGCGGAGGGATCGTTGGATGCAGCCAATATTTTGAAGCCGGCGCTTTCCCGCGGCGGATTACAGATCATCGGCGCTACGACGCTTGATGAATACCGGAAGCATATCGAGAAGGATGCGGCCCTTGAGCGCCGTTTCCAGCCGGTTGTCGTAGAGGAACCCGGGGATGCGGAGAATCTTGCGATTCTTAAAGGACTCAGGTCCCGCTATGAGGCACATCATCACGTAACGATCACGGATGACGCCCTTTCGGCTGCGGTTTCGTTATCGAAACGTTTTATCAGCGACCGTTTCCTTCCGGACAAGGCGATCGATGTCATGGATGAAGCGGCAAGTTATGTGCATCTGAGCGCGGATTCCGGGCTTCGGGAACTGACCGAACTGCAGGAGAAGAGAAGACATCTGCAGGACGAGAAGGACAGCCTGTTCGCGGAAGGACGGCTCGAGGAAGCCAAGAAGATTTCGAAGAAGCAGCAAAGAATCGAGAATAAGATCCATGCAATGCAGGAGGACAATGCCTCCCGTCCGCTTCCTTCGGTTACCGAAAAGGAAGTAGCGCAGGTCATTGCTTCCTGGACCGGAATCCCGATTGCACGGGTGAACGAATCCGAAAGCGAGAAACTGCTTCATCTTGAGGAAGAATTGCATAAACGGGTGATCGGACAGGAAGAAGCGGTCAATGCGATCGCCAAGGCCGTTCGCAGGGGCCGTGTCGGTCTTAAGGACCCGAAACGTCCTGTCGGATCGTTTCTGTTCCTCGGACCGACGGGTGTCGGCAAAACCGAGCTCAGTAAAGCGCTTGCGGAAGTGCTTTTCGGAAGCGAAGATGCGCTGATCCGTGTCGACATGTCCGAATATATGGAGAAACACAGCGTTTCGAAACTGATCGGAAGCCCTCCGGGATACGTGGGATTTGACGAAGGCGGCCAGTTAAGCGACCGCGTCCGCAGAAAACCGTATTCCGTGATCCTTTTTGACGAGATTGAGAAGGCGCATCCGGATGTATTCAATATCCTTTTGCAGGTATTGGACGACGGACGCATTACCGATTCGACCGGCCGTGTTGTGAACTTCAAGAATACGGTCATCATTATGACCAGTAACGCCGGAGCGCAGTCCATCATCGAACCGAAGAAACTCGGTTTCGGATCCGAGGACAACCCGAAGGCCGATTACAACCGGATGAAGGATCTCGTGATGGAAGAGGTGAAACGGGTATTCCGTCCGGAGTTCTTAAACCGTATTGATGAAATTGTCGTGTTCCATACCCTGACCGATCCGGAACTCCGCGAGATCGTGAACCTGCTTTCCGCCGTTTTGGTAAAACGCTGCAGGGAAGAGTATCAGATTACACTTACGCTGGATGAGTCCGTCCTCGCGCACATTGCCGTTCGCGGACATGATCCGAAATACGGCGCAAGACCGATCCGCCGGGCAATCCAGGAGGACCTTGAGGATATGCTTGCGGATGCGATTCTTTCCGGAAAGATCCGTTCCGGTCAGAAGGTAACGGTTTCCTATAACGAAAAAGGATATATTTATGGCTAAAGAAAAGACACTTTTCTTCTGTAAAGAATGCGGCGCGGAATCCGCCAAATGGCTCGGGCAGTGCCCGTCCTGCAAGGCCTGGGATTCGCTTGTGGAGGCACCCAGAGACCGGAAGCGTCCGGTGAATACCGCAATCGGGATAAGACGCAATGTACCCGTTCCGCTCGGAACGGTTTCCGCGGAGGATGAGAAGCGTACCGGCTCCGGCATGAAAGAACTGGACCGCGTTCTCGGCGGCGGAATCGTTGCCGGCTCCCTGGTGCTTGCATCCGGCGACCCCGGTATCGGGAAATCCACGCTTTTACTGCAAATGTGCCGCAACTTAAGCAATGCGGGTATCCGCGTTTTGTATGTGTCGGGCGAGGAATCGCTTCGGCAGGTTAAACTCCGTGCGAACCGCATCGGAGAGTTTTCGGACAATATGCTGTTTCTTGCCGAGAACAATATGGACGTCGTACGGGAAAGCATCATGGATATTCATCCCGCCGTCGTTATCGTTGACTCGATCCAGACGATGGTATTGCCGCAACTGGATTCGCCGGCAGGCAGTGTAACCCAGATCAAGGAAATCACATCGTTCCTGCTTCGTACCGCCAAAGAAGAGGAAATCAGTATTTTCGTAGTCGGACACGTAACCAAGGAAGGTTCGGTTGCAGGCCCGAGAATGCTTGAGCATATGGTAGACACCGTTCTCTATTTTGAAGGCGATACAACGACGCCGTACCGGATTTTAAGAGCCGTGAAGAACCGTTTCGGTTCCACGAATGAAATCGGCGTATTCTCGATGGAACGAAACGGCCTGATGGAAGTATTGAATCCTTCCGAGCATATGCTTGCGGGAATGCCGCTTGACGAACCGGGCTCCATCGTTACGGTAACGATGGAAGGAACCAGACCGATTCTTGTGGAGGTGCAGGCGCTTGTCTGCAGGACCAATTTCAACCTCCCCAGAAGAACGGCTACCGGAACCGATTTCAACCGCCTGAACCTGATTCTTGCAGTGTTAGAGAAACGTCTCGGCATCGGGCTTTCCGGCTGTGACGTATATGTCAATATTGCAGGCGGCATGCGGGTTACCGAGCCCGCGCTCGACCTCGGGATCGCTATTTCCGTATTGTCCGGTTATACGAATGTGCCGCTTCCAAGCGGAACGGCCGCATTTGGCGAAATCGGACTGATCGGAGAGATTCGTTCCGTATCCCAGGCTGTTGCCAGAGTAAAGGAGGCCGCGAAGCTCGGCTATCACCGATGCTTCGTACCGAAGAATGACGCAGACCGCATGAAGGGACAGATTCCGGACGGCGTGCAGATCATCGGGGTGTCCAATGTGAAAGAATTAAAGAAATATCTGTCCGGAAACGGCTGATCCTTGGGAGGGAAAGGAAGGCGTATATGAGAAAAGCGGGTTTTCGAAGGCTTGCAGCACTGCTTCTTTGCATGAGCGTGCTGACAGGCTGTACCTCACAAAAGAGAAAGATGGAAGAAATCAAAGCGGATTATGCCCTTTGCGAACACATTGTATCCATTGATGTCGGCGATACGGAAGTGGCGGATAAGGCCATTCTCGACACGGACGGATTTTATGTGGTAAAGGACAATGTTTATGTGAACAAGGATTCGCTGAACATCCGTCTCGAACCCAATACCGAATCCAAACTGATCGCGATCGCTCCCTACGGAACAAGGCTTCTTCGGACCGGAATCGGACAGGACGGCTGGGACAGGGTGGAATACGAGGAGGATATCTGCTACGTAAGCCACAATCTGGTAACGGTTGTTCCAATCCAAAGTTCCAAATCCTTCGAATTTTCCCCGATTGCGTTAAGCGTTGTGGAAACGAAGCGCCAGCAGTATACCTATGAAGACCTTTGCGCGGATGTCGAGCAGCTCCGCAAGGATTACGGGGATAAGATGAAACTGCAGAGCATCGGCTTTTCCGCTGACAACCGCAGCATCTTTGAGATCGTGATCGGAACGAACAATGCGAAAAAGGACGTGTATTTCGTGGCAGGCCTTTGCGGCGCGGAGTATATGACGTCCATGGTCATCATGAAGCAGGTGGAATACTATCTGCATTATTACGATGCCGGCTACTATAACGGTTATTCCTTTGCCGATCTGTTTGATAACGTGCGGCTGCATGTGATTCCGATGTTAAATCCGGACAGCGTCCAGATCAGCCAGTTCCACCGGCAGGGCGTTATGAACGATAAGCTGAACGACAATCTGAAGGAATGGTTCGACCGGGATCAGTCCTCGGGCGGAATCAATCTGAATATTGACAACTATCTGTCGTTCTTCTTCGCGAATGCGGAAGGAACGGACCTCAGGCGGAATTTCCCGTATCAATGGGAACTGGCAAATTCGTCCTCCGAGCCCGGTTCGAAGGATTACCGCGGACGCGAGGCAGGAGACAGTGCGGAAGTAAAATCCATCCTGAACAGCATCAAAAAGAACAATCCGGCGATTGTCGTCGCCTACCATACGACGGGCAGTAAGATCTACTACCAGTACGGCCAGCGGGAAGAGGTGCTCGGAAAAGCAAGAGAGTACGGCGCGCTTCTTTCAAAGATGATGACCTATGAGTTGTCTGACAAGAAACTGGTGGAAGACGGGTACGGAAGCCTTGCCGGATACTGCAACAACGTAGCCTCGATTCCGGCACTTACCATCAACCTCGGCAACGGTTCCGCACCGCTTTCCTTAAGCGAATTTAACGCAATCTGGAACGCGCTGCGCGATTCCTGGGCGGCATTGCAGGTTGCAATGATCGAGTGGTAAAAAAATTTCCGTTGACATTCCAAAAAAACTGTTGTAGTATGTGTTTCAGTCAATTTCATATTTGCGTTGAAGAGGAATAGTACCGAATCATTTCGGATTCAGAAAGCTGCCGGTTGATGCGAGACAGTCGAGGAGTGTTCGGGAACTCACCTTGGAGCAGCGGGTTGAAGGCCTTACGGGTTGCGTAGATACCGCCGGAATCCCACCGTTAAAGGGGAAGAGCATCGACTTTGTCCGTGCTTACTGAGTGCATGTTTATCATGAAATAGAGTGGTACCACGCAATTTGCGCCTCTATCCTTTCAAGGGATAGAGGCTTTTTTTGTTTGTATCGTATTTGAAATCGGAGGTTATGTATGAAAATCAGCTTTTCCACAATCGGATGTCCCGACTATTCCTGGCCAGACATCTACACCATGGCGAAAGACCTTGGCTATCACGGAGTGGAGATCCGCGGACTCGGAGAACACATCAGCGCCTATAAGGCGAAGCCTTTTTCGGAGGCAAATGCGGCAGCGACCGCAAAGAAGCTTCAGGATATCGGGCTTGAGATTTCCTGCTTTTCTTCGGGCTGCCCTTTAAAGTATCAGGACCGTCTTGAAAAATCCATCGAAGAACTGACCGCGTACGCAAAGCTTGCCAATCAGTTCGGAACCTGCTACATCCGTGTTCTTGCAGACGAGAATCCGAAGCCCGAAGGCGATGTGGATGACGACGCAATTATCGAGGCATTGAAGCGTCTTGAGCCGATTGCGGAGCAGTATAATGTAACCATGTGCGTGGAAACGAACGGCGTTTATTCCGATACGGCAAGACTTCGCAAGGTTCTGGATGCGGTCGGAAGCAGAAAGATCGCGGCTTTGTGGGATATTCATCATCCGTACCGCAACTGCGGCGAGTCGCCCGAGCAGACGGTTGCGAACCTCGGCGAGTATATCAAGTACGTACATGTTAAGGATTCCGTTGAGAACAACGGAGTTGTTTCCTACCGCATGATGGGACAGGGTGACATGCCGATCAAAGAGGCATTTGACGCACTGCAGAGCATGCATTATACCGGTTATGTATCCCTTGAGTGGGTAAAGCGGTGGAGTAAGGAACTGGCAGATGCGTGGGTTGTATTCCCGCAGTTTGCACATTACATGGAGCCTTACAAGACGGTTCATAAGAACCCCTTGCAGACCGATAACCGCGGAACCGGCTACTACATCTGGCCGAAGAACCATCTGATCCCGTATACGTTCCCGGACGTACTGGACCGTATCTGCGAAGTATTCCCGACGCAGTACGCGTTCCGTTACACCGAGCTTGACTATACGAGAACTTATCCGGAATTTCGCGATGACGTTGACAATTTCGCCCGCTCTTTGATTGCTATGGGCGTTAAGAAGGGTGATCATGTTGCCATCTGGGCAACCAATGTGCCCGCATGGTATATTACGTTCTGGGCAACGACCAAAATCGGAGCCGTACTTGTTACGGTCAATACCGCATATAAGATCCACGAGATCGAGTACCTGCTCCGGCAGTCTGACACGCATACGCTTGTCATGATTGACAGGTACAAGGACAGTGATTATGTGGAAATCATGAAGGAACTCTGTCCTGAGCTTGAGACGAGTGTTCCCGGTACCCTGCAGTCGAAACGTCTTCCCTGCCTGAAAAACATCATTACGGTCGAGAGTAAGCAGAACGGCTGCTTTACCTGGGATGAGGCTCTGGAACTCGGCGCGGATGTTCCGTATACCGAGGTGGAGAACCGTCGTAAGATGATTGACAAGGACGACGTCTGCAATATGCAGTATACGTCCGGTACGACCGGATTCCCGAAGGGCGTTATGCTTACCCATTACAATGTCGTTAACAACGGTAAGGCAATCGGTGACTGCATGGATCTGTCAACGGCTGACCGCATGATGATCCAGGTTCCGATGTTCCATTGCTTCGGTATGGTACTCGCGATGACTGCTTCCATGACGCACGGCGTTACCATGAGCCCGATCACCGCATTTTCCCCGAGAAAGGGTCTGCACTGTATCA
>CAMIWE010000071.1 GCA_946402335.1 uncultured Lachnoclostridium sp. | reverse complement strand
AGAGCATGCGGCTGTTAACCGCAGTGTCGTTGGTTCGAGTCCAACAGGGGGAGTACTTGTCCAAAGGAGGGACCCACGCAGTGGGAGGATTCCTTAGGACCTACGCACCGCGCATCGGCGCAGCCGATTTGTAATGCGCGGGTGCTCCTTTTCAGGGCCCGCGAAGCGGGAAGAGTCCTGATGCCCAATATATTCCGGCGCGATAGCCAAGTGGTAAGGCATAGGTCTGCAACACCTTGATCACCGGTTCAAATCCGGTTCGCGCCTCTCTAACCTCGCAAATCCAAAAAGGTTTGCGGGGATTTTTTTATCTTTTAATTGAATTATTTAAAACAACCTTGTTTACATGTAAAGTGTATTGACATACCGTTTCGCTTGTGCTACCATATACTTATAAGCATTTTCCGTAATGCAATCATTTGGGGAGCAGAAGTGATATCGGACGTTTTCGGTCCGAAGAAAAGGAGTTTTTATGAAACGATGTATTGGGCTATTGTTATGTATTCTGATGCTGACATCCGTCGTCGGGTGCGGTAAGAAGAATCCTTCCTCCACGCCGTCACCGACACCGGATTCGACGCCTACAGCAACGGCAACGCCTACGGATGAGCCGGTTGTGAGACCTGAGCAGCCTCCGATCCGTGAGATTCTGGATGGAATCTCGGCGATTTCCGCGCAGAACAGTTTTTCCCTGTCCGTTACTGTTGAACGGATCTATCAGGGTGCTCCTTATGACAAATTTGTTGATAAGAAGAAAGTCGTTTATGATCCGGAGAACCAGGCGGTTTCGCTGTATTTTGAAAACGTAGATGAAACGGACGAAGATGCATCTGAGAGAACGTATTCGTATTTCTTTTACAAAGCAGATGGTGGAATTAACGTAAAAGCCAGATATGAGAACGGTATCAAATATAAAATCCGCGGAATGGCGGCGCACACTTGCGAGAAAATGTATGCACTGTATCGCGAAATGTTTACCGCAAACGGGAAGCCGATTGCATCTTTATATGATATTCTTTCTGAAGTATATGAAGGAATGCCGATAGATTTCCTTAAGGATGACAAAACGTTCCGGGATTCCGTGGAACAGATGGCAACTTTATTCGATGATGAAAAGAATCTGAAATCCATACTCGGTTACGAAAAACTCGGAGAAGGAAAATACGCATTTTCCTTCGATCCCAAGTCGCTTCCGATTCCGGAACTGACGGACTTTTTGAAGTCTCCGCAGGTTGGGATGCAATTTTTCATGTACGGACCGCTGACGCCGTCTATCGTTACGAATGTACGTCTTGAGGTCACCGTAGAGGAGGGCATTCTTTCCGATGCCGTTGTGACCATTAGCACGAATGCCGAACTGGATTGTACCATCACCGTGAAGGTATATGACGTCGGAAAAACGACATATATGATTCCGGAAAATATGCGTCAGGACTATGAAAACGCGAAGGTCGCATATAAGAACCAGCAGGAGGAACGGGATATGCTGGCGAATGAAAAGCGGCTTTATGACGAGTTTATGGACGGAACGTATGAAAGGGATATACAGACTGTCCAGGATCTGTTTGATGCATATGCTGCGGCCTTTAAGGATTCCGAAACCGAAAAAGCCATTCTCAACGAAATCCATGAGAAAGGCACGGGAGGAAAGGAACTGTTGGTAACCTATTCGAATGGGGATAAGATTGACCAGACCGGAATCCCATTACTGGATGCGGCACTGAAGAAGGAGTTTAAGGCCGGCAAATTTGAACTTAACTGTGTCTTTTATCAGGGTTACATCCTGACGCTTGCCCTGCGTGACGAAAACGGCAAAGTAGCATTGTATTACGGGGAGGATTTCCCGGATCCGCTTGACTGACGGACAGGCAATTGGCAAGATGCAGTAAGAAGAAAACGAAAAACGGCGGTACCGTAATCCGGTACCGTCGTTTCTGCTTCATGAAATTGAAATACGATTAATAGTTCTCCGCGTTTACTTCGAAATAGGCCTGTGGATGCGCGCAGGTAGGGCAGATATCGGGAGCCTTCTCACCGACTACGATATGTCCGCAGTTGCGGCATTCCCAAACCTTTACTTCGCTCTTTTCGAAAACCTTGGCGGTTTCCACATTCTTAAGCAGAGCGCGGTAGCGTTCCTCGTGATGCTTCTCGATTGCCGCTACGAGGCGGAACTTCTCTGCAAGCTCCGTAAAGCCCTCTTCCTCGGCGGTTTTTGCAAAGCCTTCATACATATCGGTCCACTCGAAATTCTCGCCGTCTGCGGCATCCTTCAGATTCTCAGCGGTGGTTCCGATGCCGTTCAGTTCCTTGAACCACATTTTAGCATGTTCCTTTTCATTGTCGGCCGTCTTTAAAAAGAGTGCGGCAATCTGCTCAAAGCCTTCTTTCTTCGCCTTGGATGCAAAATAGGTGTATTTGTTCCGGGCCTGTGACTCGCCGGCAAAAGCAGCCAGAAGATTGGCTTCGGTCTTTGTTCCCTGATAAGGATTGGTTTTCATAATCGGTCCTCCTGAATTCATATAATAGGGAAGCACGTTCCCTTTCGTTTAGTCTATTATAAGCCTTGCAATGTGTCAAGACATCTGTTCCCGGGACATGGTTTTCGGTTGAAAAGAAGCGGGTTTTTGTGGTATAGTATCTGTATGAATGCGCCCCTTAAAAGAGGCACGGATTCGGAAGGAAATACCATGAAAAGCAATGAAATCGAAATCATGCGGACCTTTCTCTGCGCATTGGACGGAGGACGGCCCGCACCGTTATGCAGTGAGATTAAAATCAATGACGAAGACGCCATTTACGGCATCATCCAGAAACTGGTTGCCGCGGCTTTAGAAGATACAAAATCCAAGGAAGGAAGCTTTGCGGAGGGGGATTATCTGGACGAAGCGGTTACGGATGACCCGGACGATCTCGGCGCATTTGCCGAAACCGTTACCAATACCGTATATGAACTGGTAAGCGGAAGCACGGAAGTACGTTCCGGAAGCGGGATCTTCGTGTTCTGCATCGTGGAGGAACAGCCGCTTGTAGGTTTTTTCAAGATGAATTACCGCGAGACCTATATCTGTAAGGCCGACGAGGACGATAAGGTGAACTGGGCGATTGTTTCGAATGCCCTCCCGAAGGCATCCATCCGCGAATGTGAGTACTTTTTGATCAATATTCTGGACCGGACCGTCAGAATGTCCGATTCGGAATTCTTCATCGGAGGGGAAACCAAGGTAAATTACCTGGCAGACCGGATCTTAAAGCTCCGCGCCAAGCGTTCGGAGAAGGAAAAGGTGGATATTATCCGCGATACGACGATTGAGACGATCCGCGAGTGCTACAAGCCCGAAGAGGTTGCGGAAAAGGTCATGTCGTACCGGAAGGAAGTGGCCGAGCATGTCGGACAGACCGGCCGCGTAAGCGTTGCAAAAATCGAGCAGGCCGTTTTTTCGGACGATGATGAGGCAAAGGCGGCTTATCGCAGCAAGTTGGAACACCGCGAGATTGCCCGTGAGCCGATGGAGGTCAGCCGTAAAACGGAGCGGGCCTTCCAGCGAAAGCAGAAGATTGTTACGGACAACGGCATAGAGTTGCTTGTTCCGGTTGAATTTTTGAAAAATGCGGACATCGTGGAATATCAGAAGGACGAGGAAGGCAATATCACGATCCTGTTAAAAGATATTCATACGATCAAAGCATAAATCCGCAGCCGGATATGGCCTTTTATAAGGCTGCTAAGGCTTAAGCGGACGCGGGAGGTTTTCACAAAAGAATCATAAACCGCGCCGTTGTTTGGGTTGACGGATACCGGAAAATATGAAATAATTTACATTGACCGCCGACGACAGTCAGGGGGAGAAGATCAGGAGGATATAATGAAGAAGTTTGTTCGTCTCTGCTGCATGATTTTTCTCATGGCAGCGCTTGTAACACCTGTATTTGCGGCCGACGACAAAGCGGCTGACGGAGAAACGCCTGACGGCATGCTCCTTACAACGGGGGCAGATACCGAAACGGACAGTCCGGATACTTCGCGTATCCCGTTTGTATTAGAGGCACCGAAATTCGTTTTTGCGGATAAGGTTTCGAGAGAAGAAGGCAAGCAGGAAATCAACGTCGCATTTTCCAAAAACGAAGGAATGATGAAGTATTTCTCGCTTTCCGATGCGGACGCTACGCTTACGATCAACGGAAACGGCCTTTATTCCATGGATGTCGTTGCACAGATTGACTGGGCGATTGATGATCCGAACGCATGGCATGCGGATGACTCCTGGGACAACGACGGCAAGAATGCCAAGGGAGAGAAAACCGTTGGCCAGTGGGCATATGTGGGAATCAAACCGGACGGAAACCGTCTGCAATCGGTTCGTATCTTCCCGGATTTCGGAAATCCGAAAGCCAAGGACAATACCGTTTGGAACGGAACCAAGACCGAAAAGGGATGGAAGGACATTCTGACCGCGGAATACCTTTCGGAAAAGGACGGCTCCTATTATGTTGACTGGAACGAGCATGTATTGTATGTTCGTGTCCGCTATATCGTATTTACGATTGACAACGATGAGGATTTCGGAAAGAATACCTTCATTACCGACTGGTCGGAGACGGCTGCGGTAGGCAAGGACGTGGAAGAGTACAGCGGTTACGGTATGGAATCCGAACTTCCGATTCCCGTGCTTTCCAATCCTGCCGTGGAAACGCCCGATGAGGCGACCGGAACGGTATTCACATTTGACGTAAGCATCGACGAAGAGTTTGAGAAGAACGCCCTCCACTCAGAAGTATACGGAGGCGTAGGACATCTGGTATATTCGGTACGCCTGAGTGAGGCTTCCGGATGGAAGGTTGTATTCCGTGATGCCGTATCCGGCAAGGTAACCATTCCGATGACGGAGATTTTGGGCGAGGGTGAGACCTATACCGACGGACAGCCCATTGAGGTTTATGCGCTTGCATGGATTGACCAGTACGACGGTATCGGCGGAAACTGGTTCGGCAATCTCGGCGGAGCACATTCCAACACTTTGACTTACGGCGTGGCGGTAACGCCCGAACCGACACCGGAGATTACCGGAGAACCGACGCCTACGGTAACGCCGAGCGTGGAGCCGACCGGTTCGGAGGCAAATCCCGGCGAACTGAAACCGACCTCTGAGACCATTCCGACTGAAACGATTAAGGAAGACGATAAGAAGGTCTGCCCGGTATGTAAGCTGGAATTTGACCCGCAGCTGCTCGGATTCTGCATGTTCTACTGGATCGGCGCCGCAGTGGTAATTCTGCTCATCATCGTCATCATCGTAAAGCATATAGAGAAGAAGAGAGACGAAGAGACGGATATCCTGTTCCGATAAAGGAATCAGGCAGTCCGGAAACCGTATTAAGGAAATAAAAAAGAAGCGTGATTGTTCACGCTTCTTTTTATGCATTTACGGAAGATTTATTCGGAAGTCTTCTTGGTCGTCTTTTTGGCTGCCGTCTTCTTTACCGTTGTTTTCCTGGCTGCGGTACCGGCCTCTTTCTTGGCGGAGGCTGCCTTTGCGGCACGGGCCTGCTTCGGCTTAACTTCCTTATTTCTGTATTTTTCAAGAATGCGATGGATCCGTTCAGTCGGATTCAGGAATTCGCTGATGGAAGCGTCGTGGTTCAGGGCGTCAATCAGAAGAGCGATATATTTGCTCATGTCCGCGTTGCTGTACCATTTGCGCTTCAGCAGTTCGGGGGTCTGGTAGATCAGGTTCGTCGTAACGACGCGGGTGATCAGACCCTGCTCGAAGGCTTCGTCGAATTTCTCGAGGCCGTTCGTGAACAGACCGAAGGTCGCGCATACGAAGATGCGGCCTGCGTTACGCTTCTTCAATTCTCTGGCCACATCAAGCATGCTGTCGCCGGAGGAGATCATATCGTCGATGACGATAACATCCTTGCCGTTCAGATCGTTTCCGAGGAACTCGTGTGCAACAATCGGGTTACGTCCGTCAACAACCTGCGTATAGTCGCGTCTCTTATAGAACATACCCATATCCGCGCCGACCATGGTGGCGAAATAAACTGCACGGTTCATGGCACCCTCATCGGGGCTGATGATCATCATATGCTGGCAATCCATCTTCAGGTCCGGAACATCACGGAGGAGGGCTTTCGTAAACTGATAGGTAGGCGTTACGTTCTCAAGGGAACGGGTCGGAATGGCATTCTGTACTCTTGCATCGTGTGCGTCAAATGTGATGATGGAATCCACACCGAGATTTACGAGTTCCTGAAGGGCAACCGCGCAATCTAAGGATTCTCTTGCGGAACGCTTATGCTGGCGGCTTTCATACAGGAACGGCATGATAACCGTGATACGGGCTGCTTTGCCGCTCATTGCGCTGATGACACGCTTCAGATCCGCAAAATGGTCATCCGGAGACATATGATTCAGATTACCGCAAACCTTATAGGTCAGGCTGTAATTGGTGACGTCTACGAGGATGTAGATGTCCAGGCCGCGAATGGACTCGTTGATGATGCATTTGGCTTCGCCGGTGCCGAAGCGGGGACATTTGGCGTTAATCAGGTAGGAATCACGCTGATAACGATCATGGTCCGGAGTGTTGGCGTATTTGGAGTCGCGTTTGTTTCTCCAGGATACGATCCAATCATTGACTGCGTCGCCGATGGACTTGCTGCTCTCAAGAGCAATGATTCCCATCGGACCGTAAGACACATGTTCGACCAATCTTTTTTCTTCCGACATAATGACCTCCGTGTGGTATGTGATTTATTTGAAGGACCGACAGATGAAAATCAGTCCGGGTTACCTTCAATAAAGAGCTTACGGACGCGGATATCGTCGCCCATGAGCTTGATATACTGATAATTGTTGAACAGACGGGAAGCGATACGCTCGGAGTAGCGCGCGCTGATCTCGGTCATGTTCAGGTTGGTGGAGATGACGATCGGCTTCGCGTGAAGCTGCCGTTCCTCCATGCAGATAAAGAGCTGCGACCAGGTATAGGTATTGCCGACTTCGCTTCCCAAATCGTCGATGATCAGAAGATCGCAGTCTAAGATCATATCAAAATCCCTTACAGCCTGGCGGTTTTCATCGCCGGTTTTAAACCGGTAATTCTCGAAAACCTCAAAAAGCCGGAAGGCCGACATGTACAGAACCGTGTATCCGGCAACCATAAGCGCTTTCGCAATGCAATTGGAAAGGAACGTCTTTCCGACGCCGGTGGAACCGGTCAGAAGGAGATTTCGCTTGTTGGTCGGGAAATTCTGGACATAAGAATAGGCTTTCCGGTATGCGTCGCGGGCAATCTCGCGATAAGTGTCCCCGGTGGTTTCGTCAATCGCCTCGTCGGAGTAGTAACTTTCGTCAAATGTGCTGAAGTTCTCTCTTTCGAGGATTTCCTTACGTCCGGGATCCATATAGAAACGGTCAATGATGGCCTGCTTGAAGCAGTAGCACATCTCACCGTCAACAAATCCGGTATCTTTGCAGTTGTCGCAGTGGTAACGCATCGAAAGAGCGTCCTCCGGGAAGCCGGCCTGACGGATCAGCTGCTTCTTCTGGGAGATTGTAAGCTCAATCATGCGGCGGTTGTTCTCAATGGCGGCATCATCGCCGGACAAAGCGAGTTTGGCAGCTTCCACGGAGCCGGAGGCAATGCGCTCGTCCAATTCGGAAAGAACCGGAATCGCGGCATATACCTTCTCCCTGCGACGGATCAGGTCATGACGGTTCTCCGTCTGCTTTGCGTCGTAATCACGCAGAATCGATTCGTATTCGGCGTTGCTAAGTCCCATGGAAGAAGTCCTTTCTATTTCTTGGTCCACATGCGTTTTTCAATCTCAGCCATTTCTTCGGGCTTGTAATCACGCTGCGTGAAATTCTCGAAGCGGTTGGCTTTCGCGGGAGCGGCCTTCGAAGCGGCTTTCGGCTTATGCTTCTCGTCTTCGGCCTGCTTGTGGGCCTCGTCGATTCTTGCAATGTCGGACTCGGTTGTCGCGCCGGCCGCATGCCAGTCCTTCAGAATGCTGTTCGCATACTGGAAATTCGCTCCTTTGCGGAGCATCGCGCGAGAGCAGGCTTCGCGGATCAGCGGGGTCGGCATATGCCATTCGTTGACCCAGCTGCGCAGATACCGAAGCTGGGACGCGCCGAGATTGCCGGTAAGGCCGAACTCGTCGCAGACCGCAAAGTAGGCTTCGCCTCTTGTAATCAGATAATTCTCTGCTTCCTCCACGGTCGTAATGCCGTCCTCATTCCAGCCGAGGGCAACCTTGCTGATATATTTCGGAGAAGTTTTCTTCTTTTCGATGCACTTCTCGTAAAGGAACAGAACCAGTTCGCAGGAAAATCCCAAAGAGCCGTAAATATACAGAGCCGTATCCGTGTCCTCCCTTGAGAGCGGTCTTGCAAAGTACTGCTCAAGCGTGGTAAGAAGGAAAGGCACGTTCTCGTCATCGCTCATGGAGTCAATATCCACACGCGTAACGTCCCGTTCGGGAGCCGTCCTTTCGGAGGCTGCGGATTTCGTCCTTGAAGAGGAGACGGAGCGCACAACGGTCTTCGGTTCTTCGGGTTTTTTGGAAACGGACAGGGAACCGCCTGACAGATCAATCAGGTTGATCGATTCCACCGTGCCGTTGCCGGAAACGGTATATTCGAGTAATCCCAGTCTGGTCCAGTAGTCCAGGGCCTTAAGCAGGAACTTTTCGGTACAGTCAAGGAGTTCCGCGATCCCGGATACGGAAAGCTCCGTCTGATCGTCCAAATGACGCAGAAGATACAGATATACCTTCACGTAGGTTCCGTTGGCCTCGGTCATGAACTCGTCAATAAAACGGTTCGGAACGGCCGTAACGGTAGGACGATTCGATTTTGTGATTAAGCCAATGGTACACATGGTACACCCCCGGGAAACAATGGTGAAGGGACATAAAATGCCCCAACGCGACCACATTATACCCCAGGGAAATGGGTTTGTAAATAGCAGAAAAGCAAGCCTAAACGCGTAGAATTTGACTGTTGATAAAGTGGATAAAATCTATGTCCCGAGTTCGTTTCAAAGAAATAAAAAGTAAGTAAAATAAGGGCTTTTGAAGGCTTTTTTCGGGATGATGCCAAATCATCCACAAAAAAGTTTATCCACAACGATTCCTGTCGAATGCATTGTGGATAAAGTGGATGAATTTACGATTTTAGCAGGGAATTGCCGATATTTACTACATTTCCGGCACCCATAGTTATCAACAAATCTCCGTTGACACAATTTTTTTTCAAAAATTCTTCGATTTCTTCGAAAGTCTGGAAATAGTAAGCTTCGCGGCCCATTTTCCGCAGGTCGTCGACCAGATCCTGAGAGGAAATCGCGCCGGTATCAACCTCGCGTGCAGCGTAGATTTTTGCGAGCACGATATTGTCCGCAAGGGACAGGGCGTCGACAAATTCTTTACGAAGGGCCAGCGTCCGCGTAAAGGTATGCGGCTGGAAAACCACCCAGAGACGTTTGTGCGGGGTGGCAAGCGCTGCGGTAAGGGTAGCGCGGATCTCGGTCGGATGGTGTGCGTAGTCGTCCACGATCGTTACGCCGTTACGGACACCCTTCTTTTCGAAGCGGCGCTCCGTTCCTCGGAAGGAAACAAGTGCGTGACGGATCGTTTCAACCGGAACATCATGCAGCCAGGCTACCGCAATGGCGGCCAGCGAGTTGGAAACGTTGTGCACGCCGATTACCGAAAGCTCGATGCGTGTAACATATGCACCGTCGCGGTACAGATCATAGGAAGCGCAGCCGCGTGCGTCAAAGGAAATGTTCGCCGCGCTGTAACGGTACGGGGAGTCGGCGGGAAGAACACCTTCGGGAACAAGCCCGTAGGTATCAATCGTGCCGTGAAGCCCCTCAAGGAACTGATCGAGGTTCGGAATCTCGCCGTTGATGACCAGGTGGCCGTCGGCCGGAAGCTTCTGCGCGAAAAGGCGGAAGGAATTGCGGATATCATCAAGGTCCTTGAAGAAATCCAGGTGATCCGCGTCGATATTCAGGATAATTTCATCGGTAGGGTTGAATTTCAGGAAGCTGTTCGTATATTCGCAGGCTTCAAACAGAAACTCGCGGTCGCCGCCGATCCGGAGATTGCCTCCGATGGCTTCCATCTTGCCGCCGAGGGCTACGGTCGGGTCCTGCATCGCTTCCATCAGGATGACGGCGAGCATGCCGGTCGTTGTTGTTTTGCCGTGAGTGCCGGAGACACCGATTGCAACCGGATAAGTTGCGGAAAGCTGGCCGAGAAGTTCGGCACGGTCCATCATCGGAATGCCTTTTTCAACGGCTGCGGCAAATTCCGGGTTGTCCGGGTGAACGGCTGCGGTATAGACAACCAGATCGATGTCGTCCGTAAGGTTTTCACCGGTCTGGGAATAATATACTTTTACACCG
>CAMIWE010000070.1 GCA_946402335.1 uncultured Lachnoclostridium sp. | reverse complement strand
ATCTTCGGACTGCTCGGCCCGAACGGCTCCGGCAAGACGACGACGATCAACTGCCTGCTGTCGCTTCTTTCTTACGACAAAGGAGATATCGAAGTGTTCGGCAAGGAGATGACGCCGGTCAGCTACGATACGAAGAGCCAGATCGGCGTGATCATGCAGAACGTCGCAGTCATCGATGAGCTGACGGTCCGGGAGAACATTGATTACTTCTGCGGACTGTATGTGTTAGATAAAGCGAAGCGGAAGGAATGCGTCGACGAGGCGATTAAATTTGTCGGCCTTGAGGAATTTGAGAACTTCCGGCCGAAGAAGCTGTCGGGCGGTCTTTTAAGACGACTCAACATCGCCTGCGGCATCGCCCACAAGCCGAAGCTGATCATCCTCGACGAGCCTACGGTAGCGGTCGACCCGCAGAGCCGTAACCGCATTCTTGAGGGCATCCAGGAGCTGAACCGCAACGGCGCGACGGTCATCTACACCTCGCACTACATGGAAGAGGTTGAGCAGATCTGTACGCGGATCGCGATCATGGACAAGGGGCGTAAAATCGCGGAAGGCACGAAGGACGAGTTGAAGAGCATGATCCGTAACACCGAAAGCGTTACGATCGAGATCCTCGAGCTGCCCGAAGACGTCCGCGCGAAGATCGCTTCGCAGCCCCACGTTTACGAGACCGAATACGACGGAAACAAGCTGACGGTACGCTGCTCGGGCGGCCGCCACAACCTGATCCGGATCCTCGGCGTTTTGCAGGAAGCGGAGCTCGGTTTCGGCCGTGTTTATTCGGAGCTTCCGACACTCAACGACGTCTTTTTGGAAATCACCGGCAAGGCACTTCGCGACTCGAAGGAATAGGAGTAGGCAATGTTTTTACATAACTTCAAATACGAATTGAAAATGGTTCTGCGGCAAAGGGAATTCATCATGTGGCTGATGCTGTTCCCGATTGCGCTCGGCACGCTGTTTAAGGTCGCATTCGGATCCATTTATTCCAATAACGATATGTTCAAATCCATCCCGGTTGCGGTCGTTAAGACCTCGGACAACCAGGTCCTGGATGAGATTTTTAAAGGCCTCGGCGAAGGAGAGGACGGAACGCTTCTTATCACGTATGCGGACGAAGAGGAGGCTAAGAAGCTGCTTTTCGACGGAAAGGTAAGCGGCATCATTCTGGCCGGTGACAACGCAACCTTGCAGGTAGCGGGCAAAGGCATCAAGCAGTCCATTCTTGACGAAATCGTATCCCGCTGCAATATTTACCAAAACGTAATCACGGAGGCTGTGGCGACCGGCGATATGTCTAAGGTACAGGCTGTGATCACGGAGCTCAGTAAAGAGGTGGACGCGTGCCGGGACGTTTCGCCGGCGGCGGACAATCCGGACGTCTATGTGCAATACTTTTACAACCTGATCGCGATGGTTGCGATCTGCGGCTCCCTGACCGGTCTTCACGTGGCAACGAGCAGTCAGGCCAACCAGTCGGAGCTCGGCGCACGCAAGAACTGCTCGCCGACGCCGAAGTTCAAGCATCTTTCGGCGGCAATGCTCGGAAGCTGCGTCGCGCAGGGTGTCAGCATGGTGCTTTGCGTAACGTTTCTAAGGTTTGTGTTACAGATCAATTTCGGCGGGAACCTGTTCCTGCTGTACGCGGCAGCCGTTCTGAGCGGATGCCTCGGCGTGGCACTCGGATTCTTCGGCGGATCCATCGGACGGGCAAAATACGAGATTAAAAGCGCGATTTTGCTTTCCTTTTCCCTCGTGCTCTGCTTCTTCAGCGGACTCATGATGGGCAACATCAAAGGCATTCTTGCCGAGAAGGCACCCTGGGTGAACCGGATCAATCCGGTGGCAATCATTTCGGACAGCTTCTATTGTCTGAATATGTACAGTGACTACCGCCGGTTCCTTACGAAGGTGGTTGGAATGGTAATCTACATCGCCTTGTTCGTCGTGCTCGGCGTGCTGTTCTCAAGGAGGAAGAAATATGCAAGTCTTTAAGGCATTTCTCAAGATATTGAAAAGCAGAATCCCCTCGTCGATCATTTACATCGTTTTGTTCTTCCTGGTCGGAATGCTCATGACGAGGAGCGAGGCAACCGAAAGCGCCTGGGAGAAAACGCAGCTGAAGATAGCGGTCGAGGACCTCGACGATACGCCCGAAAGCCGCGCGTTTCTTGAGGCTCTCGGGAAGGATAATGAGATTATCCCGCCGCTTGCGAGCGAAGATGACCTGACGGACGCTTTGTACTATACGACCGTTGATTACGCAGTAACGATTCCGAAAGGCTTCGGGGAACGGCTGGCAGCAGGAGAGACCGAGGGTCTTCTTGAGACCCGTCATATCCATGAGAGCTACGCGACCGCCAATGTAGAGATGCTGATCGGCAAATTCGTCAACACCTACAGTGCTTACCGGGAACTCGGAAACGGTTCCAAAGCGGCTGCAAAGGAGGCCGTTAAGACCCTTTCCGACAGCCCCGCCGTAGAGATGTTACAGAAGGAAACCGAGAAGAAGAACTCGGCTGAACTGCTGTTGATTTTCTTCCGGTACATGCCGTACATCCTTCTCTGCGTCATCTTAAATATGCTTTGTCCCGCGCTTATCGTGATGAGCAAGAAGGACATCCGGTTTCGGACCGACTGTTCCGGAATCCGTCCGAGCTCCTATACGATGCAGATCTTCGCGGCGAGTGCTCTGTATGTCGGACTGATCTGGGGCATTTTCGTCGTAGCCGGCGGAGCCCTCAACGGGGTGATGTATACGGGACGGCTGTGGCTCGTTGTATTGAACAGCCTTGTGTTTGCACTGTTCACGGGCGTTCTCGCGCTGTTCATCTCGGAGTTCGCTCCGGGTGAGACGGTTGTGAGCCTGATCACGCAGCTCTGTTCGCTCGGCATGTGCTTCCTGTGCGGCGTATTTGTCGACCAGGCGCTCCTCGGTAACGGCGTGCTCGGCGCTGCGCAGTTCCTTCCCGCGTACTGGTATGTGCGGCTTATACGCATGGTGAACGGCGACATTCCGTTCGACGCAGGCCAGGCCGCACTGGCACTCGGAATCCAGGTCGGTTTCACGGTGGTACTGATCCTTCTGTCCGTGCTCGTACACCGCGCGCACTACAGCAGCGTGCCGCGGAAGAAGGTGGCATAGAAGCGCGGAAGCGGCAGCGCGAAAGTGCTACAAGCGGCGGTGCGGAAGCGTGAAAACCTGCGCAGCAGAAGCGTGAAAACCTGTGCCGCAGAAGTTTCTTGTTAATTGATAAAAGGTGTGCTATACTGTAAGGCGTTGTGCAACTGCAACGCCTTATTTGTTTCCGCAAAGGTACGGAATCACGAAGGACCGCCGCCAGGCGGAAAAGGAGAAAAACATATGAGCGAACAACTGGAAAACACACAGGGATGTACCCATGACTGTTCCACCTGCGGGCTGAACTGCAGTTCGAAGCAGACGGAGCAGCATGAGCATGCATCACAGAATAACGATATGCAGGCACCGCTTAATGCGAACAGCAAAGTGAAGCGCGTGATCGGCGTTGTCAGCGGTAAGGGCGGCGTAGGCAAATCCCTCGTTACCTCTTTACTTGCAAGCGCCATGCAGAAGAAGGGCAGAAGCGTCGGCATTCTTGACGCGGATATTACGGGACCTTCAATCCCAAAGGCATTTGGCGTACACGGACCGGCTTACGGTACCGATGAGGGCATCGTTCCGGTGGAGAGCGCCAACGGCGTCAAGATCATGAGCATTAACCTCCTGATGGAGGAAGAGGATGCGCCGGTTATCTGGCGCGGTCCGGTTATTGCAGGAACCGTAAAGCAGTTCTGGAGCGATGTGTTCTGGGGCAATGTGGACTATATGTTCGTGGATATGCCGCCCGGAACCGGCGACGTTCCGCTGACGGTGTTCCAGTCACTTCCGCTTGACGGAATCGTCATCGTAACGAGCCCCCAGGATCTTGTTTCGATGATCGTCGGCAAGGCCGTAAATATGGCGAAGATGATGAACATCCCGCTTCTCGGAATCATCGAGAACTACAGCTACCTGGTTTGCGACCATTGCGGTGAGAAGCTGAGCGTGTTCGGCGAGAGCCATATCGAGGAAGTTGCCGAAAAATACGGCACCCGCGTCCTTGCGAAGCTGCCGATCGTTCCGGCTGCCGCAAAGTGCGTGGACGGCGGAAAAGTAGAAGAAGTATCCATGCCCGAGCTCGATCCCGCGATCGAAACGATCGAGAACCAGATGGCTCTGGCATAAGTAAAGGCGGGCGAAAAGCGCCTTCGCATAATGTGAAAATTCAGTGTAGATTTCGGAAATGGGCTTGCGTAAAGCCCATTTCTGTTGTATAAACGGAAACGTGTACGGCACAAATTGTAGGAGCAAATCCTTTCACGGGCACAAAGGATTGGGCGCCTAAGGAGGCGTGCGCGGCACGAAATTTCGTATTCGGACATGCATACAGGCATGCTCCCATGGAGTAAATGAATGAAGAAGATAATCGTTTTATTTTTGATTCTTGCCATGACGGCAGCTCTTGCCGGTTGCTCCGGCAAGGACGACGCGGATGAGAAGAAGGATAGTGGAAAAGACACGGAACAGGTAACCCCTACCGAGGAGGTAAAGCCGACCGAAGAAGCTAAGACGCCGGAGACGAAGGGCTCCGCCGGACTGGATTACAATACATCCGCAAGCGGAGAGACCGTTACCATCCGCAACATCGGGACCTGCGAGGACAAGAACGTGGTCATTCCCGAGACGATTGACGGCAAGAAAGTGATCGCAATTGAGAAGAATGCCTTCATCAACAACAGTACGATCGAGAGCATTACGATTCCCGAGGGCGTTACCGAAATCGGGGAAAAGGCATTTGAATACTGCCGCAACCTGAAGACGGTGAACCTGCCGGAGAGTTTGGAAACCCTCGGCAAAGCCGCATTTTACGGCTCCGGCGTGACCGAGATCACGCTTCCGAAAAATGTTTCCGCTATCGTTACGACGACATTTGAAGGATGCAAGGACCTGCGCGTGTTCCGCGCGTCGGGAGCATTGAAAAACATCGGTTCCTATGCGTTCAGCGGCTGCAATTCGCTAGAGACCGTAGAATTGAACGACGGGCTCGAATCCATCCGCAGCGACGCGTTCCGCAACTGCGTAAGCCTTAAGAGCATTGAGATTCCCGATTCGGTCCGCGTGATCGAAGACAACGCATTTACCGGCTGCACGGCGCTTGAGACGGTAAAGCTTCCGGCCAAGCTGCAGGATTTCGACTATCTGGTATTCAAGGACTGCAGAAGCCTTAAGGAAGTAACCATCAGCCCGGATGCACAGTTCTATACCGTTTCCGGCCACTGCCTGATCGAGAAGAAGAGCAATACGGTACAGGCAATCTGGGGCGATCGCTCGTTCCCGATGGACGGAAGCGTAGGCGGAATCGGACATTTTCTGTACCATAACGACCAGACAATCAGCTCGTTTACGGTGCCTGACGGGGTGACCACCATCGAAGTCAGCGCGTTCCAGGGCTGCAGTGCCCTTACGACGGTAAAGCTTCCCGATTCCCTTACGAGAATCGAGACGTCGGCGTTTTGCAAGACCGGTCTTACGGAGATCACGCTTTCGAACCATGTGGAGCTGATCCATTCGTCCGCATTTGAAGAGTCCGCCCTGACGAAGGCATATATCGGAGCCGGCGTGACCCGCGAGTTAAGAGAGACGTTCCGCAACTGCAAGAGCCTGAAGGAGTGTACCATCCTCGGAAGCAGCGGCGTGACGCTGACGGCCACATTTGTCGGCTGTGAGAATCTCAGTAAGCTGACGCTTGGCACAGGCATTTCCCAGATCAATAATGGTGCTTTCGCAGGATGCCCGAACCTGAAGGAGATCACCTATACGGGAACAAAGGCAGAGTGGGGGGCAATCCGGCACGCGGAGGGCTGGGATACGGACATTACAGGCGTTGTGATCCATTGTTCGGACGGCGATATTTCCTAATCCGTTCCGACAAATCCGAACGCCGGTTTCAAAGTTGATGGAAATACGGAGCCGAAGTAAGAAAAACTAAGGCTCCGTGCTTTGTTTTTAACACTTTATCTTGACAAAGTAAGGTAATCTATACTACAATGATAGTGTGTTTTTTCGGGAGGGCTTTGCGATGAGAGTGATTGCCGGAACGGCAAGAAGATTACAGCTCGAAACACCGGCCGGACTCTCGACGAGACCGACCTCGGACATGATCAAAGAAACGCTTTTTAACATCCTGCAGCCGCGTATCGCGGATGCGGTTTTTCTTGATTTGTTTGCGGGCAGCGGCGGAATCGGAATTGAGGCTTTGAGCAGGGGCGCAAAGTACTGTTGCTTTGCGGATTCCTCGAAGGAAGCAATCCGCTGCATTAAGAATAACCTGAACCACACGAGGCTTGCGGATCAGGCAACCGTTTATGCTTCTGATTATACGGCGGCGCTTGTACGGATGAAGGACGAGAAACGCAGGTTCGATGTCGTATTTCTCGATCCGCCTTACGGGAAGGAAATGGAACTGACGGCGCTTCGGCTGCTTTCGGAATACAAACTGCTTGCTCCGGATGCGGTTGTGGTCGTGGAAGTTTCCGCGAAGACGGATATTGATGAATTAAACGGACTCGGATACCGGGTGGAACGCGTGAAGGAATATAAATCCAACTGCCACTGGTTCCTGTCCGAAGGAGAATAGATGAAAGTCGGAATTTATGCCGGAAGCTTTGATCCGATAACGCTCGGACATCTCGATGTTATCGAGAGAGCATCGAGAATCGTGGACAAGCTTGTCATCGGTGTTTTGAATAATACGAGTAAGACGCCTTCGTTTACGGCTGAGGAGCGTGTGGAGCTGATCCGCCGGGTAACGAAGAATATCCCGAACGTAGAGACGGAGACATTTGACGGGCTGGCAGTCGAATTTGCCCGTAAGAAGAACGCAAGAATTTTGGTAAGAGGACTTCGCGCGGTTACGGACTTTGAGTACGAACTTCAGATCGCCCAGCTGAACCACAAGCTGGATCCGAACATTGATACCATATTCCTTACAACGAGCGTGCAGTATTCCTACCTGAGTTCCAGCATCGTAAAGGAAATCGCGCGTTTCGGCGGCGACATAAGCCGTTTTGTTCCGAAGGAAGTACAGCAGGATATTTACGATAAGCTGACGAAGAAATAAAAGGAAGCCGGGATTCCGGCGGACCAATGAAGAGGTAAGCATCGTTTCGATCAGGAAACACAACTACAATACGCGAAACAGTAAAAGGAGAAGAACGCCATGGTGAATCGTCTTGAGCAGTTGATTGACAATATCTGCGAGTATTTGGAAGGATGCAAGCAGATCAAACTGCAGCCCGGAAAAGTAGCTGTTAACAAAGAGGAACTCTACGAGATGCTCGATGAGCTGAAGCAGAGAACACCTGATGAGATCCGCAGATATCAGAAGATTATCGCTAACCGCGACTCCATCATCGCTAGCGCTGAGGAGAAGGCAGAGCAGATCATCGAAGAGGCTAAGGCTAAGGCAAGACAGCTTGTCAGTGAGCATGAGATCATGCAGCAGGCATATGCGCGTGCCAACGAGATGGTTGCATCCGCAAGCGGCGAGGCAGAGGAAATGCTCTCAAGCGCCAACAACGACGCTACGCAGATCCGTACCGGTGCTCTCAGCTATGCAAACGACATCATGACCGACATGGAGAAGATCCTGAACAACGCTTACTCCTCCGCAAGAGATCATTTTGACGGACTGATTTCTTCCCTGAAAGAGAATTACGACGTGGTTTCCGCAAACCGTCAGGAGCTCTATCAGCAGCTGAATCCGAAGGAAGCAGCCGCAGCTTATGACGATCCGATCGCTTCCGTTACCACGAGCGACGACGAAGAAAACTTCGAATTTGACGAGAACACCTTCCTTGAGAACATTGACGAGTAACTCGGAACAGGCGTATTTAGTGTAGAATAATAATGTTTATGGCCGGCCGGCGCAGCATTTGCTGTGCCGGCTGATTTTGTTTTTGGGGAGGGCTGGTTTGCGGGGGGTATGCATTTCTTTATTCCGGGGCTCCGGAAACCCACGGAAAGTTGGTAAATGAAGAATCGGTGGGAATTTTGCTTGCTTTTTTCATCTCGGGTTAGTTCCGGAATCCCACGAAAAGTTGGTAAATGAAGAATCGGTGGGAATTTTGCTTGCTTTTTCATCTCGGGTTTGATCCGGAATCCCACGAAAAGTTGGTAAATGAAGAATCGGTGGGAATTATGCTTGCTTTTTCATCTCGGGTTCGCTCCGGAATCCCACGAAAAAAGGATAAAAGAAAAATCAGTGGGAAGAGGGTTCTGTCTGATTCCCATGAAAACATGGAAATAAAGGAATAAGTGGGATTCCCTTCTTGCCTATGTACCCATGAAAAGCATGAATAAAGGGTTTTAGTAGGTAAAACATGGAAATCTATTCATACCTTTCATCGTCAATTGCAGGTTTAGTAGGACGCGACTATCCGACACGCTCGAAAATGAGCCGAAATCACGAATGGAAGTAACCCGTATATTGATCACAAAGGTGATTTCGACCATTCTTTTAGTGACGATATACGGAAACTTGTACATCAGTGTAAATTTTCAAGAATAATTGAACTATCAAAAAAAGGAAACAGTGAGCACAATAATGCATTTCTTTTTGAAAAAGAAATATGTTATTCTATTTAAAATACTAAAATAATAGACGTAATAAAAAAGTATTTGAGACAGACGAAAATGTTAAAAAAATAAAATTCTGTGAAAAAATTAAACACATGGGGCAAATTTGTAGAAATACAAAGACGCAAAGCCAGAAGTCTAACGTGATTACGGTTGGGGGCAGTATTCCGTTTTTACTATGATAGTTCGGTTGCATTATTTATGATGCAGCCGTTTTTTGTTTTCTGACGGAAGAAAGCGGCAAGAAAATAATGCTCTCAAAGAATGAGATTCACAGGCATAAAAAACATATTCGGAGTCATTGCAGGGGTTGTTTAGTTTAGAATCAGGAGGGGCAAAAATGGAGAAAAGAAGTGTGGCAAAAAGAGTGCTGTCATTCGTACTGGTTGTTATGATGATAGCCGGTGTGCTCGGTACTAATCCGGGCTATGCATTGGCTCAGACGAAGACAGACAGCGCGCAACAGTTATTGGCAGGTCAGACGGGTTTGGGAATAAGCCGTCTTAAGGCAACAGCCACTTCCCTCTCTTATGATAGTGACGGAGGAAAGCAAACTGTTCATTTGAGCAATATCAGTGAGAACGGGGCACCCATGAAACTGACGGTAAACACATTTTCCGGTGGATCAGGGTGGATTACCGCGACGAATATCAATAACTATACCGGTGTCTCGATTACAACCACGAGAAATACATCGACGTCAAGCAGGTCCGGTTCGGTTGTCATTAGAGATCAGGGAAATGGTCAGTCAGTTACGGTTAATGTAACACAAAAAGGTAAGCCGAAGCCTACGCCCACACCGAAACCTACGCCTAAACCTACGCCTAAGCCGACCCCCAAGCCTACACCGAAGCCGACTAACACGCCTACCCCTAAACCTACGCCCACACCTGTGCCGAAATTCGCGGTAAGCCCGACGAGCATTTCGGTTCCTTATACTGCGAACAATCAGTCTGTGAAGTTGTTGAATGCCAGAGGAACGAATTTCACGGTAGATTATGATGACGCAAACTATAATACGTCCTCGTGGATTATTGCGGGAGCAGGTGGAAGCACTGCAAACTTAACGATAAAAGCCAATACGTCACAGAGTAGCAGAACAGGAAGGGTTATCATCATCGATAATGCAACCGGTCAGAGTGCTTCCGTTACGGTTACCCAGGCCGGAGCTCCCAAACCGACCAATACGCCTACGCCTAAACCTAAGCCTACCAACACGCCCACGCCGAAGCCCACACCGAAGCCGACCAATACGCCTACGCCTGTGCCGAAGCTCGCGGTGGATCCGACGTCGCTTTCAGTTCCTTATACCGCAACCAGCAAGACCGTAAAGATTTTAAATGCCAAAGGAACGAACTTTACAGTAGAGTATGACGGAAATACGTCCTCCTGGATTACTGCGGGTGCCGGAGGAAGCACGGCCAATTTAAGCATAAAAGCGAACACTTCACAAAGCAGCAGAACAGGAAGGGTCATCATCATCGATAACGCGACCGGTCAGTCTGCTGCTGTTACGGTTAATCAGGCCGGAGCTCCCAAACCGACCAATACGCCTACACCTAAACCTAAGCCTACCAATACGCCCACGCCGAAGCCCACACCGAAGCCGACCAATACGCCTACGCCTGTGCCGAAGCTCGCGGTGGATCCGACGTCGCTTTCAGTTCCTTATACCGCAACCAGCAAGACCGTAAAGATTTTAAATGCCAAAGGAACGAACTTTACAGTAGAGTATGACGGAAATACGTCCTCCTGGATCACTGCGGGAGCGGGAGGAAGCACGGCGAACTTAAGCATAAAAAAGAACACGTCACAAAAAAGCAGAACCGGAAAAGTCATTATCATAGATAATGCAACCGGTCAGTCTGCTGCTGTTACAGTTACCCAGGCCGGAGCCCCTAAGCCGACCAATACGCCTACGCCTATACCTACACCGACCAATACGCCTACGCCTGTTGTATTGCCTAAGCCTGAGCCGAAGTTTTCGGCCAGTCCGTCGACGCTTTCGGTTTCCTATACCGCATCCAGT
>CAMIWE010000069.1 GCA_946402335.1 uncultured Lachnoclostridium sp. | reverse complement strand
AGAGCGGGTGATGGGAATCGAACCCACGTGTCTAGCTTGGAAGGCTAGTGTTCTACCATTGAACTACACCCGCATATCACTTTCGGAGAATCGACTCGGGATGACAGGATTCGAACCTGCGACCTCTTGATCCCAAATCAAGCACCCTAGCCAAACTGGGCCACACCCCGTCAGCGCTTTCCCATTATATTACAGAGGATTTCAAAAGTCAACAACAAATTCCACAGAGTTTGTAACACCATATCTAATCCGCAATAGATAACTATGTAACCCTAGGTTCTTACCTTTGGCAAGACCCTAGGGTTACCAATCAAAAAAGCATAATGTAATTTCTTCAGCCTTGGATTCAAAAAAATGATTGATTCCACTCTTCGTGGGATTTCGGGAATCGGTTCTATCTAAGCGCTTAAGAAACGCACTTGTTCTAGCACACATCACAAAGTGTTAGTTTATTATGGTAAAACGTTAAGCTCCCCGTAATAATCATAATAAATTCTCAAAGTTGTGGCGCCTGTATCCCTCGAATGCTTTATACTACTACATATTGTTTCTGCCGCATTTATTTCAGCTGCCATGCTTTCTGTATCAAAATTTTCCGGAAGGAAACATAAAATAGTGGATCCGAACATCAATGCGAGACCAGTCCCCACTGTTAGACCCAAAGGAACCAGAGTCAAGGCGGATCCGACTGAACTCATGGCAGATTTAATAACTTCCCTGGTTACTTTACCCTGTTTTGCTTTATTCCTAGTTTCTTTCAATACAGAAACCAAATCACGATATTTATTATATAACCGATCCAAGTCACCGTAATTAACTTCTAATGTAAAAGAGCCCGCATTTGCCCCATAAAATGTATAAATCGGATACCAGTTTTCAGTTGTTGAATTAGTAAAGCAGCAAACCTGTGAAGGAAGGCGTATTCCCGTCTTAGCGTCAGCAGATGTCCCCCAACCGACAAAAATCCTATTTAAATATGACGGAGCCTTAAATACCGATTCAATACGTTGACCGGTTTTAAGATTGTAAACCTTTTTCGTCCCATTGATATTGACAATGATTCCTTTCGTAATCGGGGTATCAACAGGGTAAATACTCATATTGCTTTTTACAAGTGTATAGGAGTTCAATGCCCTATCTGTCCCCAATTCCCGCCAGCTTCGGGTATATCCCGCCGGAGCCTTAGGGAGATTAGCATTAGACAAAAGAGACGTTCCGCTGTTAGCCTTAAAAGATTTAATTGTGCCATAACTTGCATATTTCTGCTGATAACAGGTTATGGTATATTGCACTACTGCCTCAGCTTTTCTACTGAACGGTCCTAAATTCCCAACAAACATTGCTATGATCAAAGACATAACAACACAACAACGTAATACATGTTTTTTCTGAAACATAAATCCCCTCCAAAGATATGAATAATTTCCGTCCCACGCCGGATTAGATTATTTTATCACAATTAATTGCTGACAGCAATCGTTTTATGGGATATTGATTACAAAAAATTAACATGACAATAATTCAGATTTCTCCATTTCTTTATCCGCATTTTCACCGCTACCGGATGTCCATCTGCAGGTGATAAGCAAACATACTGCTGTTCTGCTGCATACCGAACAGATAGAGAAGGTTTGTGAAATAGGTCTGCACGTTCTCCGCATCCATCAGATTATCACCGTACAGAACCTTTCTGCCGCCAATAAAATCGGAACGCGATGTATTCCTGAACAATTCATTCACTGCGGAATCATCATAATCGACTATCCATGCCGGAAGCGCAACTTCGGAAAGGTAGTCGTATTTGGCAACGCGGCGGGCAAATTCAAACGCATATTCCGCCACGAATTCCGGATCCTTCGTCAATGCGGAAACAACCAGCGATTCGCTCGGTCCTCCGATGTTATCCCCCATCGTAGACTTTGTAGGGTTGATCACCGGGAATTCTCCGATCAGCACTTCGGGCATGTTTTTCGCAAAAATCGGACTGTTCCATGATCCGTTTATGTAAAAGGCATACTCTCCGTTCATGAACCGGGCGCGAACCTCATCATTTCCCATATAGGCACTGTTTGGATCAAAATATCCTTTACTGATCATGTACTGGAGAACCTCTGCCGCCTGAACAACATCCTCTGTTCCCCAGGTTGCCTCTCCGCGGAATATCCGTTCCAGTTCCTCTGCTCCGCAGATCTTCACGAGAATCGATTCGAAGTATTCCGAAACACACCACGTATTACTCATGTAGCAGGCGCACCCGAAAGGATAGCAGCCTATTGCGCGGAGTGCTTCACAGCATTTCATCAGATCCTCATAAGTTGCCGGGATATCGTTGTACCCCGCCTTCCTGAGGACTTCCGCGTTTGCATACATATGGACGGTCGAATAAGCCGTCGGGATTCCGTATTTCACTCCGCCGACAGTCATGTTCTTACACATATGCTCCGGAAGCTTCTGCTGATACTTCGCATACGCATTGGTAAGATTGTAGGCGGATCCCGTTTCAGCGAATTCCTTCCCCTCGCTTTCTTTACAGTATTCCCTCCTTGATCAGCAGTTCCCGCATGGCGCGGAGCGCTCTTCCGCGGTGGCTGATTGCGTTCTTTTCTTCGGGCGGAAGCTGTGCCGTCGTCACGCCTCGCTCGGGAAGCAGGAAGATAGGATCGTATCCGAACCCGTTCTCGCCGGCCTGCCGGTCGTTGATCACGCCTTCGACGGTGCCGCGCACAACCCACTCGCGTCCGTCGGGCATCACACAGGCGATAGCGCATACGAACCGAGCCGTGCGCTTTTCAAACGGAACCTTCATCGCCTGGTCGATGATATAGTTATTCTTGATGTCATAGGATGTGTCCTCTCCCATGAACCGGGCGGAATAGATTCCGGGAGCCCCGTCCATACAGTCCACCACAAGCCCGGAGTCGTCAGCCATAGCCATAATCCCACCGGCCTTGCTGACCGCCCGTGCTTTGATCAAAGCATTGTCCTCAAACGTCTTTCCGTCCTCTACAATGTCCGCTTCAATCCCGGCTTCCTTCATGGAAAGAATCTCCGGAATGCTGTCTCCGAGAATCTCCCGGATTTCTCTCATTTTCCCTTGATTGCCTGTGGCAAATACCAGTCTGTTCATATTGCTTTCCTTAGATGTATTCATTGTCCTGCGTTTTCTTCTGCGCATGCCGTCCCAAACTTTCTTCCGGTCTGCTGTCCCGGCATTTTCCTATTCATGCTGCCTCGGCGGCTTCGGTCCGAGGTACTGATAGAAGTACGTGCGGATCATACCGTTATAAATCTTGCGGTTCTTCTCGGCTTTACGACCGATGTACCTCTCCGCGTCTTCGTAGGACGTAATGATGTAATAGGACCATGTATCCAGCTTCTTAAACGTCTCGCCGATGTCCTTGTAAAGCGCCGGCAACGCTGCCTTTTCCTCAAGACGCTCACCGTACGGCGGGTTTGTGATGATAAAGCCGTATTTCTTTGGGTGCGACAGTTCCTGCATGGGACGTACCTGAAAATGAATCTGTCCGGCAACGCCCGCCGCCTCCGCGTTCTGTCTTGCAATCTTGATGGCGTCGCGGTCAATGTCAAAGCCCTGGATCTCCAGCTTCACGTCATGAAGCTCCTGACTTTTTGCCTCTTCTCTTGCTTCGTTCCAGTATTTCTGCGGAATCCGCTCGCGGAAGGCTTCCGCCTGAAAATGCCGGTTCACGCCGGGCGCAATCCTGAGTCCCTTTAACGCCGCCTCAATCGGAATGGTGCCGCTTCCGCAAAACGGATCAACCAGTATGCGGTCCTTGTTCCAGGGCGTCAGACTGATCAAAGCAGCCGCCAGCGTCTCACTGATTGGAGCCTTGCCGACCAGTTTGCGGTATCCTCTCTTATGGAGCGATTCGCCCGAGGTGTCAATGCCGATCGTGAAGATATCCTTTATTGCGGACACACGGATCGGATATTCGTTTCCGGTCTCCGGAAACCATGCAATGTGGTAGCTTGCCTTCATGCTTTCCACCATGGCTTTCTTCATGATGGACTGGATGTCGGAGGGGCTATACAGCGCACTTTTAACAGACGTCGCCTTTGCCACCCAGAACTTCGAGTCGGCCGGCAGAATGTCCGCCCACGGAAGCGCCTTCGTCTTCTCGAATAGCTCGTCATAAGTCGTTGCCTTGAAAGAACCGATCTTCCATAATATGCGCTCCGCCGTGCGAAGCCCGATATTTGCCCGACAGAAGGCATGCTCGTCACCGGCAAATGTGACGCGCCCGTCTTCTACCTGCACAATCTCATAACCGAGGTCCGCGAGTTCCTGTTTTAAAACGCTCTCAAGCCCAAAATGGCAGGGAGCGATGAATTCGTATTTGCCCATAGATTCTCCTGAAATAGTTTTCTTCGGATGCTGATTCCGAAGGAA
Source organism: uncultured Lachnoclostridium sp. (assembly GCA_946402335.1). Lineage (GTDB taxonomy): Bacteria > Bacillota > Clostridia > Lachnospirales > Lachnospiraceae > ISDg. The sequence goes on along the minus strand of CAMIWE010000069.1, from coordinate 6,622 downwards.
CGCCGTTTCTTTCCGATAAACTTCGACGACATTGTATCATAAAGCAGGACGGATTGCAAAAAATAAGTGGAGGCGGTGCGGCACTGCCTAAACACACTGCTTTTCTGCCTCCCCGCACCGCCTGGCTTGCTTTTCTTCCCTTTGGGCGGTGCGACGCTACCTAAACACACCGCTCTCCTGCCTCCCCGCACCGCCTGACTTGCTTTTCTTCCCTTTGGGCGGTGCGGCGTCACCTAGACCCATCGCTTACACGCCTCCCCGCACCGCCTGACTTGCTTTTCTTCCCTTTGGGCGGTGCGGCACCACAATAACACACCGCTTACACGCCTCCCCGCACCGCCCGACTTGCTTTTCTTCCGCTTGGGCGGTGCGGCTCCACAATAACACACCGCTTACACGCCTCCCCGCACCGCCTGACTTGCTTTTCTTTCCTTTGGGCGGTGCGGCGTCACCAAAATGCAAGTAAGAGCGTCGCCGAAAAGCAAGTAAAAGTCCCGTGGATACGCTCACTCCCCCGAAAGTCCTCAAAACTTCCCCGATTATTCTTAAATTCGCTCTTGACTTTTAACGGAAAGCAAGATAGAATACATTTTGTTGCGAAGCAATGTGTGCATGTAGCTCAGCTGGATAGAGCACTTGGCTACGGACCAAGGTGTCGGGAGTTCGAATCTTCTCATGCACGCTTAAGGGACTGGATACAGTCCCTTTTTTGTTGTCAAAAAACGGGCAGGATCATTCCTGTCCGTCGTTGTTCTTTTCTTTCAGAATCATTCCTGCCCGTCGTTGTTCTTTTCTTTCAGGATTACTCCTGCCCGCCGTTATTCTTTCTTCCGTGATCACTCCTGCCCGCCGTTGTTCTTTTCTTCTTCTGAATTGCCCTGTAGCAGTTTCCACAAGGTCGGCTTCACATCGAAGGCCTTCATCGCCCGCTCGACTTCCGCCAAAGCCTGCCGCTTCACAACCGGCGGCCGGAAACAGCGTACCGCACGGATCAGCAGATTCTTCGGCGTATGCGCCATATCGATAAACTCCAGCACCTGTGTCTTATAGCCGTGTGCGGTCAGCAGATCGGCCCGGATCGCATCCGTTAGAAGTGCAGCCGTGCGCTCCTTGATAATTCCGTAATTGGTCAACACGGAAAGTTCCTGCGAACGGATCTGGCGGTTCAGTTCATGCTGGCAGCACGGCACGGAGAGAATGACCTTTGCGTTGCGCTGCACCGCATGGTACAGTGCATAATCGGTTGCCGTGTCGCAGGCGTGCAGCGTAACCACCATATCCGCCTCCGCGCCCTGATACAGGCTTACATCTCCGACCTGAAAATGCAGGTTCCGGTATCCGTATTTCTCCGCGGCAAGATTGCACTCCGCGATCACGTCTTCCTTCAGATCGAGCCCCGTGACTTCCACCTCGCGTTTGCGGATTTCGGTGAAATAATAATACAGGACAAATGTGAGGTAGGATTTGCCGCAGCCGAAATCGACGATATGAAGCGTCCCCTCCTTCGGGAGGTCCTCAAAGCAGTCATCCACCATCTCAAGGAAACGGTTGATCTGGCGGAATTTGTCCTGCATCGAATTGACAACCTTGCCCTCTTTCGTGAAGACACCCATGTCCACAAGCGGCGGAACGTCGGTTCCTTCGCTGATCAGATAATTCTTCTTTCGGTTATGCGAAAACTGCTGCTCTTTAACCGGAGCAGCCTCCTTGTGCTTCGTTACAAAAACTTTGCCGCCTTTTGAAACCTTATATTCAACATTGACCGTCCCGCCCTGGGTGTCAATCGTCAGGTTCAGCTGGCGCATGTGTGCCCCGAACAACTCAAGTGCCGCCTCAGCCGCTTCGTCGGCATTCATGTTTTTATGAAACACCTGCTTTTCGGTGTAGCATTCCTGTTGGAAGCCCTTATCCTTTCGGACAAATACGACTCTTTTGTATGGTTCGTCCTTTCCGGCAGGGTTACTGCACACCAAACGTGTCAGCCCGTCCGAAAAGTATCCGCGGATTTCTTCCGAATAATCATTCATTTTGTTCTACTCCAGTAGAATAATATCTCTTATGCTTCGTTTTCTGTAAAAACATCCCAATACCCGCAAGCATCATGATCACGTACAGGGTACCGAACCCTGCCTGCGCAACCGCGGGAACTTCCGAGGAAAACAAAGCCACCAGCCCGAGCGACAGGATGACAAGCAGCGGTACAAGAATCACACCGAGTGCGGCCTTCCAAAGCCCGCTGTCATCATTGACCTCACAACTGCGGACCGAGCCCTTGACAAACACATCCTGATCGGGAACAATCCGGTACCGTCCTTCCAGGCACACCAGGGAGAAACCGACCGTTCCCTCCGTACCGGGCGCAATCGTCCCCGCAAATTCCGCGCGGAACGGTGACGGAACATCCGACCCGTAACGGATCCTCTTTCCGAATATCGACGACAGGTATACCTTGAACAGTTCCGATTTGGAAGGTCTGTTCCCGTTCGGAACCTGCTCGATGAAAACCTTCACACCCTGCCCTTCCGGGGCGGATATTTCGTTGCGCTCTTCTCCGTCCAGACTGACCCGGACGGCAGCGCCGATAGGACAATGCACTTTTACGGTAATATTACTCATTCTCATCTCTCCATAGTGCCGCATTCATGTGTTTTAGTATAGCATCAGCCAAAAGAAAAGTCAAAAGCCCTTGGGACCCGGACTGCCTCGGAAGGAGGACAGGATGTTTGCTTTCGGGAAGTGGACGCGCCCGGAGGGAGGCATGCGAAGAATTCAGTTTCTGAGGCTGCCTCCCTGCCGAGGCAGTCCACCCCGAGGGCGGTAACCATATCCTCCCTCCGAGGCAGTCCGGTGTTGGGGAAACGTTTTCCGGTTTTCTCTTCCGTATATCACAAAAGCCCCTCCGATGAGGCCGGAGGGGCTTGGGAATGTTTCGTTTACTCGTCGAAGTTTTCTTTCTTCTCGTAGAGTCCCGCTGTAATAAACATGGAAATGAGGAATGTTGCCACCGCGAGGATTACAACCACCACAGATACAAGAATGACTCTGGTCCGGTACGCTTCCAGCGCCTTCGTGATGATGCTTAAGTCCCATTTGCTGAAGACGTCGAGGTCTCCGAAGAGGAGGTAGGAAAGCGCGGCAATTCCGAGTGCCATGACCAAAGCGATTTTGAAGCGCATGGCACGGGCGCGGCCGAGGATTATAAACAGGCCGAGTTCGATTGCAGTAAAGAACAGCACCACGCTTAAGAACATCGGGGAAATTTTGAAAAAAGCTTTGGAAAGATTCTCCGCCATCGGCCCATCGTTTCCCATAAAGGCCAATCCCGCAAAATGCCACACGAGGTACAGTCCGTAAACAAACGCTGCAGCAATCCCGATGAACACGAACTTCGCCGCCACATACGTTTTCTTTCTAAGCGGCATTGACATCAGGTAACCGCGGATCTTATTCTTCTCATCAAACTCTACAAGCTTTGATGCCAGCCGGTTGACATAGTAACTTCCGGAAAATAATATGCAAAACTCACCGAGGAAGAAAAGAAGATCGATCATGTTAGCCGTCTCGCCTTTATCATTGGTAAGCAGAGCCCCGTCACCGGCAGCATTTCCCGGAAAAGCGATGCGAAGCACAAGGTACACCACGCTCAGTGCGGCCAGGATTGTCACGATTCTCCTGCCCCGCACGGCCGCATAATCTTTATACAATAAACCGCTCATCAGATCACACCCCGCTTTCTTTCGGTAAGCGCAAGGGATGCCGCATAGGAACCGATGCTGACGCCTGCCGCAATCAGAAGAAGCACCCAGTACTTCTCCTTGATAAAGTTGAGTGCGTCGAACAGAAACGAAATGTCTCCGCTTCCGCTATTCTGCTCCGCATTTGCCGCAACATTGTTTGCAATCTTTCGGATGTTTCCGATGTTTACAAGGATGAAGGAAACGGCCATCGCAAGAATCGACAGAATCTGCACATACTGTTCCTTCCCGTACCCGAGGAGGATACAGAAGAAAATCACCAGCGCGCTGTAGATACTCATGATCGACGCGCAGGAAATGATGATGCCGAACAGCCCGGAAAATGTGATAATATCCGTGAGTGCGCCGAGCACTGCTGCCAGCAGCACATCGATCAGAACGCCGATGCCGAACAGCGCGTAAATCGTACAGTACCTCGACAGCAGCCGTTTCCACCTCGGAACCGGCAGAGCCGCGGACACCCTCGCGAAGCCTGCTTTGCCGTCGGCCTCGAACACATTGGCCATGTCCCCGATCGTGGCAATCGGTAACAGCATGAAAAGTACCAATGCAAGCGTTCCGATGTTCCGGACATCCGTATGACTCATGTCATCGGTTTTCATCATCTCCCGTCCGGCCTCGGCAAGGTTACCGAACCGTGCGCTCAGCACATATAAAACCGACACGATGACAACGCCGGCGATGACATAGCAGAACACGGTAAGCTGCTTACGAAGGCACATGACATCTTTAAGAATCAGACCCTTCATCACGCTCACCTCTTTCTGCTGACATAGTGAATCATAATCTGCTCAAGCGAGGCGGGTTCAATGACCATGTCAGGGTACAGTTTGGCCGCAGCTTCTCGATCGTTTATCAACGCTTCCGCACCGATGCTGCTGACTTCGCCGTGCACCACAAGTACCTCGCTCACTCGCGCAAAATCGTCCTTTTTACACTTAAGAATTCCGTGCTTTTCAAGAATCTCATCCTTATTGCCCGCGAGCACGATCCGCCCGCCATCGATGAAGACAACCTCATCCGAAAGTTTCTCAAGATCTCCCGTGATATGTGAGGACAACAGAATCGTATGGTCCTCCTCGACAACATATTCGCGGAATATATCAAGCATCTCATTTCTGACAACCGGGTCAAGTCCGCTCGTCGGCTCGTCCATGATCAGAAGCCTTGCGTGATGCGACAAAGCCACCGCAATCTGCAGCTTCATCCGCATACCGCGGGAAAATGAGCCGCACCTTTTCTTCGTGGGCAGCGAGAAGCGTTTCAGGTAATCAAAGAATACCTGCTCGTCCCATTTTCGGTAGATATGTTTCATCATGATATTGATGTCCCGTGCAGTCATAAACTCGTGGAAGCCCATCTCATCATACACGACGCCGATGTCCTCCCGGAGTTTCGCGCTGTCGCCGTCAACCGCTTCGCCGAAGAGCTTAATCTCACCACTGTCCCGCTTGATCACATCAAGGATCAGATTAATGGTCGTCGTCTTTCCGGCGCCGTTCTGTCCGATAAATCCGCACACCGAACCCTCCGGAACGACAAAGCTTACATTATCAAGCTTGAAGTCGCCGTAATCCTTCGTAACATTTTTCAATTCTATTACATTCTTCGTTGTTTCCATAGTTGCACCTGTCTTGTCCGTTTCCCGGTGTCATACCGACCGTAATTTCCGGTCAGGACCACCCTGAAACGCATTATTTCTGCTGCTTCTCGTCATAAAGAAGCCGTAACATCTCCTGCATCTCTTCGCATGTAACTTTTCCGATCAGTGCCTTGTCAACCGCCTTGTCGAGATACTCTTCGATTGCCACAAGCATACTTTCCCGGACCAGTTCGGCATTCATGCCTTTGACAAAGCTTCCTTTTCCTACGACGGATTCGATAAAGCCGTCCCGCTCAAGGTCTTCAAATGCCCGCTTGGTCGTGATAATGCTTACCTTCAGGTCTTTCGCGAGCACCCGCATCGACGGAATGGCATCTCCCGCCTTAAGTTCTCCGGTAAGAATCATGCTTTTGATCTGCTCCTTGATCTGCTCGTAAATCGGCACACCCGAAGCATTGCTGATAATAATATCCATATGGTATCCTTTGCGCACCCGGGTGACTTGTGCATGCCGCCCGGTACAATAATTATTGTATATATGCATTATATACACTTATATACACACTTGTCAATACACATTTTACGGAAAATGAAAAAGAGCCATCCGAAGATGACTCTTTTCTTTCCTGCCGGCGGCCGGGGTCGAACCGGTACAAGTATCGCTACTCGCAGGATTTTAAGTCCTGTGCGTCTGCCAATTCCGCCACGCCGGCATTTGTCATGAGGAGGGGCCCGCTTTAGCGGGAGGAGTCCTGATGACCTACGCGCGCGCCCATCGCGAAGCGATCTTTCAATGGCGCGTGCTCCTTCTTTTGTCATGAGGAGGGGCCCGCTTTAGTGGGAGGAGTCCTGATGACCTACGCGCGCCCATCGCGAAGCGATCTTTCAATGGCGCGTGCTCCTTCTTTTGTCATGAGGAGGGGCCCGCTTTAGCGGGAGGAGTCCTTATGACCTACGCGCCGCGCTTCGCCGAAGGCGAACTCTAATGCGCGGTGCTACCCTTTGTCATAAGGAGGGGCCCGCATTGTGCCGTTCTCCTAAACAAAAAGAAATGGGGCCTATAGGGCTCGAACCTATGACCCTCTGCTTGTAAGGCAGATGCTCTCCCAGCTGAGCTAAGACCCCATGAATCACATAAGTGATATCACACGTATATTATAGCAAAAACTTTTTAAGAGTCAAGTATGTGCTTTGCAAATACTCAACCGTTAACGACCCGAATGGGGCTCGAACCCATGACCTCCGCCGTGACAGGGCGGCGCTC